>JALZAK010000089.1 GCA_030948385.1 Actinomycetota bacterium | reverse complement strand
GCCGGCACCCCCCCGGCCACGTCGATGCCATCCCCACAGCCATCCGCTCCGGTGTCACCGCCGGCCAGCCCGGCCGCGTCAGCCCCGGCGGAATCGGGTGGCACTCCCCCCTCGTCGAGCGGCGGCGCGTCCGCAGCGCACTGAACCTCAGCGGTGGGACTCGATGTCATGCACCGCGTCGGCGTACCCGCGGGCGTACTCCCAGCTCACATAGTCGGTCGGGTCGGGGTCGAAGGCGGGCTCGTGCACCCTGGATTGCCCGACGTCCAGCAGCTGCCGAAGGTTGCCACGCAGCAGCGCCCAGTTGAAGTAGTGCGAGACCCGGCAGTCCTCGCAGTCGACCACCAGGCCGCGTACCCCCTGCGGCTCGAGCAGCGTCTGGTAGACCTCCAGATCGGCGAGATCGGCCAGCACGTCCTCGCGCTCCTCCGGGGGAAGCGGCTCGACCGGGCCGTCGCCGCCGAGCTCGGCCATCTCACCGGGTTCGAACGGGAACGGATCGGGCGGCTCCTCGGTCACCCGCCCACGGTATCGTCGCGCGCCGGCGCGCGGCGCATCGGCGGGTCACCCGTACGATGGGGACTTCGCACCCCACCGGAAGGTGTCATGGAGATACCCGAGAAGTTCGCCACCCTCGGGCTGACCTTCGACGACGTCCTCCTGCTGCCGGCCGGCTCCGACGTGGTGCCCAGCGAGGCCGATCCCGGCACCCGGCTGTCGCGCAATCTCTCGCTGCGTATCCCGCTGATTTCCTCCGCCATGGATACCGTGACCGAGGGCCGGATGGCTATCGCGATGGCTCGCCAGGGCGGCGCCGGCGTGTTGCACCGCAACCTCGCCATCGAGGAGCAGGCGCAGCAGGCCGATCTGGTCAAGCGGTCCGAGGCGGGCATGGTCAGCCATCCGGTGACCTGCAGCCCCGAGGACACACTGGCCGACGTCGACCGGCTCTGCGGCCGCTTCCGGATCTCCGGCCTGCCGGTCACCGATGGCGCCGGCGTGCTCGTCGGCATCGTGACCAACCGCGACATCCGGTTCGAGTCCGACCACTCGCGGCTGGTGCGGGACGTGATGACCTCGATGCCACTGGTGACCGCACCGCTGGATGTCGCCCCGGCCGACGCGCTGCGACTGCTGCGGCACCACAAGATCGAGAAGCTTCCGCTGGTCGACGCCGGCGGCCGGTTGCGCGGGCTGATCACCGTCAAAGACTTCGTCAAGCGCGAGCAGTACCCGCTGGCGACCAAGGACGCCGACGGCCGGTTGGTCGTCGGCGCCGCGGTGGGGGTCGGCGAGGATGCATACAAGCGAGCTCGCACCCTGGTGGAGGCCGGTGTGGACTTCCTGGTGGTGGACACCGCGCACGGTCACTCCAGAGGAGTCCTGGACATGGTGCGCCGGCTCAAGGCCGACACCGCGGTCGACGTCATCGGCGGCAACATCGCCACCCGGGACGCCTCGCTCGCTTTGATCGAGGCCGGCGCCGACGCGGTGAAGGTGGGGGTGGGGCCGGGGTCGATCTGCACGACGCGGGTGGTTGCCGGCGTCGGCGTCCCACAGGTCACCGCCATCTACGAAGTCGCCTCGGCCGCCCGCCCGGCCGGCGTCCCGGTGATCGCCGACGGCGGCCTGCAGTACTCCGGCGACATCGCCAAGGCGATCGTGGCCGGCGCGGACACGGTCATGCTGGGCTCGCTGCTGGCCGGCGTCGAGGAGGCACCGGGTGAGCTGATCTTCGCCGGTGGCAAGCAGTTCAAGTCCTACCGGGGCATGGGCTCGCTCGGCGCGATGCAGACCCGGGGAGCCGCCCGGTCGTACTCCAGGGACCGCTACTCCCAGGACGACGTCCTCTCCGACGACAAGCTGGTGCCCGAGGGCGTCGAGGGGCAGGTGCCCTACCGCGGCCCACTCGCGGCGGTGGCCCACCAGCTCGTCGGCGGGCTGCGGGCCGCGATGGGCTATGCCGGCGCGCCCGATATCGCCGCCCTGCAGGAGCGCGGCCGGCTGATCCGGATCACCTCGGCGGGGCTCAAGGAGAGCCACCCGCATGACGTCCAGATGACCGTCGAGGCACCGAACTACTCCGGCTACTGACCGTGGCTGACTTCGAGATCGGCCGGGGCCGGACCGCCCGGCAGGCCTTCTCCCTCGACGACGTCGCCATCGTGCCGTCCCGGCGCACCCGCGACGTCGACGACGTGTCCACTGCGTGGGAGATCGACGCCTTCCGCTTCGAGATCCCGATGATGGCGCACCCTTCCGACGCCACCATGAGCCCGGCTGCGGTGATCGAGATCGGCCGGCTCGGCGGCCTGGGCGTGCTCAACGCCGAGGGGCTGTGGACGCGGTACGCCGACCCGCAGCCGATCTACGACGAGCTGCTCGGGCTCGACGACGATGCCGCTGCGACCCGCACGCTGCAGCGGGTGTACGCCGAGCCGGTCAAGCCCGAGTTGATCACCGAACGGATCGGCCAGATCCGTTCGGCCGGCGTCACCGTCGCGGTGCGACTCTCACCGCAGCACACCCTGACGTACGCGACCACCGTGCTGGATGCCGGCGTCGACCTGCTGGTCATCCAGGGCACGATCGTCTCGGCCGAACACGTCTCGACCGACACCGAGCCGCTCAATCTCAAGACGTTCATTGCCGACCTCGACGTACCGGTGATCGTCGGCGGCTGCACCAACTACCAGACCGCGCTGCACCTGATGCGCACCGGCGCCGCCGGCATCATCATCGGGGTCGGAAACGACGCGATGGCAACCACCGGCGACGTGCTGGGCATCCAGGTGCCCATGGCGACGGCTATTGCCGACGCCGCCGCGGCCCGGCGCGACTACCTGGACGAGACCGGCGGCCGGTACGTCCATGTGATCGCCGACGGATACCTGGTCGACGGCGGTTTGGTGGCCAAGGCGCTGGCCTGCGGTGCCGACGCGGTGATGCTCGGCGATGCGCTGTCGCACGGTCAGGAGTGTCCGGGCGCGGGGCTGTGGTGGGAGTCCGTCGCCGCGCATCCCAGCCTGCCCCGCGGGAGCATGGGAATGCGGACCGCCACTCCGGAACCGCTGGCCAAGATACTGCTCGGGCCGGCCGACCGGGCGGTCGGCACCGAGAACCTCTTCGGCGCGGTGCGCCGGGCGATGGCCAAGTGCGGCTACTCCGACGTCAAGGCCTTCCAGAAGGTCGAGCTGATCTGCCACCACTGACCATGGCAGGGTGACACCACGTCGGCACAGGGGGAGAAGTGAGTGGAGGGCCGCAGCATGGCTAAGTGGTCAGCATCTGACATCCCGGACCAGAGCGGCCGTACGGCCGTAGTGACCGGGGCCAACAGCGGATTGGGATTTCACACCGCGAAGCAGCTTGCCCTGCATGGCGCTCGGGTGCTGATGACGGCTCGCGACCCGGGCCGCGGGCAACGCGCCGTCGAGCACGTGTCGGCCGCGGCCCCCGGCGCGCAGGTCGAGTTGATCAGCCTCGACCTGGCCGACCTGTCCTCGGTCCGGACCGCCGCCGAGGCCATCGAGGCCGCCTGCTCCCGGGTGGACGTCCTGGTCAACAACGCCGGCGTGATGGCCGTGCCGTACCAGCTCACGCGGGACGGCTTCGAGATGCAGCTGGGCACCAACCATCTCGGCCACTTCGCGCTGACCGGCCTGCTGCTGCCCGCGCTGCTCGCGGCGCCGGCCGGCCGGGTCGTCAACGTCAGCAGCGGCGCCCACCGGGGGACCGGAACGATCAACTTCGACGACCTGACCGGCGAGCGGTCCTACAGCCCGATGCGGGCCTACGCCCAATCCAAGCTGGCCAACCTGCTGTTCACCGCCGAGCTGGACCGCCGGGCCCGCCCGGCGACCCACCTGATCAGCGTCGCCGCGCACCCCGGACTTGCGGCCACCCGGCTGATGCAGACCCGGCCGGGGGAGATCCCTCGCCGGCTGCGGGGTGCTCTTGTGTCGATCGGTTTCAGGCTGTTTGGCCAGAGCGACGCGGCCGGCGCGCTGCCGCAGCTTTACGCGGCGACGATGCCCGACGTCGCGCCGGGCGAGTATTTCGGTCCGAGCGGGCTGGGCGAGCAGCGCGGTGCACCGAAGCGAGTGGACCGTAGCCCGGCGGCCAAGGACGAGGCGTTGGCCGGCCACCTGTGGGAGGTGTCCGAGCAGCTCACCGGGGTCAGCTACGACCTGCTGGCCGCGCCGGCGTAGCTGCGCTCACGTCGTTGTCGACGGGTACTTGATCGCGGCGGCATTGGCGGCCGGGCAGGTTCCCTCATCGCGGCCACACGCGCGCAGATCACACCGGCGGCAGATCCATGCCCCCCCGTATTTGCTGGTGACGACCTGGCTCATCAGGCGCGCGAGCAGACCGTGCAGGGTGCGGATCTCGCTGAGCGAGAGGTCGTTGAGTAGCGCGTCGAGGTAGGCGGCTCGGCTCTGGGCCGCGCGGCGGGCGGCGCGCCGACCCTGCGGGGTGAGGGTGACCGCGCGGGTGCGGCCGTCGACGCCGGAGCGGCGCGTGACCAGGCCAAGGGCACCGAGACGGTCGAGGAGTCGGACGGTGCCCGAGTGAGACAGCCCGAGCACCGAGCAGAGCCGGCTGACGTTGGGCCGGTCGAGGAACTGATCGAGCGCGGACAAGGCGGCCGTGTCGGAGCCGGCGTGTCCTGCTGAGACCTCGGTGGTGTCGAGTTGGCCGGCTACCGCAAGGGCCAATGCCCCCAGGATGTTCGCGGTGGCGGCGCGCTGCGGATTCACTCGAGATGGTAGGTCAGGGTGAGAGGCATGAACGGAAAGTCGGCCTTCGTCGACTCGCTCGTGCAAGTGCCGGAGATGCCTACCCACTCGCCGGTGGCCGAGTCGGGAACGCTGCTCATCCGTCCGGACGCGGTCGTTCCGTCGTAGCAGCCGCTGCCGTGCAGCACCATGGCGCCGGCGTGCCCGTCCAGGCTGCCGGACAGGCGTAGCAAGGTCACGTACTCGCTGGTCCCGTCCGGGCGGTAATAGGCCAGCATGCACAGCGAGCCGGAGTGCAGGCCGTCAGCACCGTCCTGCAGCCGCACCTGGGCCCGGGTGAACTTGCTGCCGTCGTCGAGCTCCTCGACCGCAGATTCGTCCCAGTCGTCGATCCGTAGCTTGGTGGTCAGCGCTTCCATGCTGCGATCCTATGTGTGACTCACGCATAGGTCAACTTGATCGACGGGACGCTAGGCGGGCACCTCACCGACAACGACGTCGAACTTCGGGCCGGGTCCGCGCGGCACCTGTCGCCGTTCCCGGTGGCGGCTTAGGATCGGCGTGAGATGAGCGCACCGGCCGGCGGCTACGACACCGTCCTGGTGGTGGACTTCGGGGCGCAGTACGCCCAACTCATCGCGCGGCGGGTGCGTGAGGCCCACGTGTACAGCGAGATCGTGCCGCATGACACCCCGGTCGACGTCCTGCTGGCCCGCCGGCCCAAGGCACTGATCCTCTCCGGTGGACCGGCATCGGTATACGCCGCCGGCGCGCCCAGTCTGGATCCCGCTCTCGTGCATGCCGGCGTCCCGACGCTGGGACTGTGTTACGGCTTTCAGGCGATGGCGCAGGTGCTCGGCGGCCAGGTGGCGCACACCGGACAGTCGGAGTTCGGCGGCACGCCCATCGCAGTCGTGGCTCCAGGTGTGCTGTTCCGGGGCCTGCCCGAGCAGCAGACGGTGTGGATGTCACACAGCGATTCCTGCACCGCCGCCCCGCCCGGGTTCACCATCACCGCGTCGTCGGCGGCGTCGGCTGTAGCGGCCTTCGAGAACTCCGACAGGAACCTCTTCGGCGCGCAGTTTCACCCTGAGGTCATGCACAGTGAGTACGGCCAGCGGATCCTCGAACAGTTCCTGTACGAGGGAGCGGGCTGCCGTCCACAGTGGACAGAGACGAACATCATCGACGAGCAGGTCGAGTCCATCCGCGCTCAGGTGGGGGACAAGCGGGTCATCTGCGGACTGTCCGGTGGCGTGGACTCTGCCGTCGCGGCGGCGCTGGTCCAGCGCGCCATCGGCGAACAGCTGACCTGCGTGTTCGTCGACCACGGCCTGCTCCGCCAAGGCGAGGCCGAACAGGTCGAGCGTGACTTCGTCGCGGCCACCGGCGTGCGCCTGAAAGTAGTGGAGGTGGCGGAGAAGTTCCTGACTGCGCTGGCGGGCGTGTCCGATCCGGAGGACAAGCGACGGGCGATCGGCCGGGAGTTCATCCGGGCGTTCGAGAGCGCCGCCCGGGAGATCTCGGCCGAGGACAACGTCGACTTCCTCGTACAGGGCACGCTCTATCCCGACGTCGTCGAGTCCGGCGGCGGGTCAGGAACGGCGAACATCAAGTCTCACCACAACGTCGGCGGCCTCCCCGAGGACCTCCAGTTCGCCCTGATCGAGCCGTTGCGCTCGTTGTTCAAGGACGAGGTCCGCCGGGTGGGCGAGCAGTTGGGCCTTCCGCCGGAGATCGTGTGGCGGCAGCCCTTCCCCGGTCCTGGGCTGGCGATCCGGGTTATCGGGGAGGTCACTCGTGAACGCCTGGAGGTGCTCCGGGCGGCCGACGCCATCGTGCGGGAGGAACTCTCGCTCGCCGGGCTCGATCGGGAGATCTGGCAGTGCCCGGTAGTTCTGCTGGCTGCCGTCAGGTCGGTCGGCGTGCAGGGGGACGGGCGCACGTATGGCCATCCCGTCGTGCTGCGGCCGGTGTCCAGTGAGGACGCGATGACAGCTGACTGGTCGCGGCTGCCCTACGAGGTGCTGGCCCGCATCTCCACCCGGATCACCAATGAGGTCCGGGCGATAAACCGGGTCGTCCTGGATCTGACCAGCAAGCCACCCGGCACGATCGAGTGGGAATAGCCGGCGAGAGTCGGCCGGCTAGAAGTCGACGTAGTAGTCGAAGGCGCGGTCGTCAGCCGCATCTGCTGTTCGCAATACGGCCCACTGGTGAAGGGAGTCGGCGGCCGAGACCTCCTCGCGCGTCCACCCGAGGTTGGTGACGCAGAAGGACACCGCTTTCGCGATGCCGGCCAGTTGGTAGTCGTCGACGAAGACGATGCGGCCGGGCCCCAGCAACCGGCCGAGGTAGATCAGGTCGAGGAAGACCCGGTCGAAGCGGTGATTGCCGTCGACGAAGGCCAGGTCAAAAGTTCGGCCGTCGCGCAGCAGCCGCGGGAGCACGATCTGCGATTCCTCAGCGTGGTGCTCGACCAGGTGCAGAACTCCGGCCTCTTCGAGAAACTGCAGGCCGCACCTGGCGAATCGGGTATCCTGATTCGGGTCGATGACCAGATGGTGGGCCTTGCCGGCGCCGGTACTGATCAACCCCGCGCAGACGAACAGCGCCGACAAGCCGTAGCCCAAACCGATCTCGATCGTACGGGCGGCCCCCTCGCGTACCACCCAGTCCCGCAAGCGCCTGCCCTCCGCGACCGGGACGGCGAGCGGGAACAGGCTGTGCTCGCTGCCGTCCGACGCCGCGACCGCCGTCCCAAGAGCGACCAGCCGGTCAATCACTGCGTACGTCCGGGCCAACGCCACGTCGCTGCCGCGGGCGCCCATCCTCCGAGGCTATCGCTGGGCGTCGGCACCGTACCCGGCGTGGCTGCGTTCCGGCCCGCCGGCAACCGTTCCGGACTTCGGGCTGTACCTGCGCGGTAAACCTCCACCACCGGCGGCCTGGCCGGCTACGTCCGCAAGCGCTACCACCCACGGGCGGTGGAGACTCCGTGGCAGCGCCGGTACGTCAGGCGCTTCCGGCCGCAGTAGGGCGCATCCGACCCGGCCGGCGGTAGGGCCATCACGCTACGTCGTCGGCGTCCGGCACGTCGTCGTCGGTGCCAGGCGCTTCGCGCCGGCGGGGGCGCACGCTGAGCAGGCCCACCGCACCTACCGCGATGAGCAGCGCCGGAAGGATCCACGCCTGAGCACCGGGGGCTACCCCGCTCCGCTCGAGCGCCCATACGCCCACGATGCCGAGAAAAAGCAGGCCGGCAACCAGCGAGACGGTGTCGGTGGGATGCCTAGTCACGGGAGACCTCCAAATCGCCGATTGCGGTGTCCGCGTATAGCTGCAGCGTGCCGCCGCCGGCACCGTCGGCGCCGAGGTCGGTGACCGTCCGGTCCCGGCCGCCGTTGAAAGTCCGGTCGAACAGGCGGAGGTGGCCGATACCCGTCGTGCCGTGCACCGTGACGTCGACGTTGGCGGGGACGAGCACATAGACGTTGCCCGCTCCTATGTGGACGGTGGTCGAGGCCGACGTGTCGGCGAAGTCCACCTTCGTGAGGTCGAGCGTGCCGTTGCCGACTCCGAGCCGATAGACGGGCTGGATCTGATCGCTGCCCAGCGGTGTCCAGTCCCGCCGGCCGATCGATGTGCCGGCCGCCCGCCAGTGGTAGGCGGCGGCGAAGCCACCCAGCAGCAGGCAGAGCACGGCGCCGAGCGCGATCAGTCCCCGGGCGCGGCCGTACCACGCCCCGAGGACCAGGCCGGCGCCGATCACCGCGAGCGGCGCGGCGACGTAGGCGGCGCCCAGAACAGAAACGCCCGAAACCTGGTCGGTTGCCGCCACCACGCCCAGGACGAGCACCGCGAGGGAGAGCACCAGCCGACCCAGGTAGGAGCGTTGTCGCGGCGCACGGACGCGAACCGGTGGCGGTGGGTAGCCGGCGACGGGGTAGCTACCGACGGGGTAGGCCGCCGCGGAACCGCCGCCGCCCGGGCCGAAGCGCGCGTACGGACCATGTGGGGCGAAGGGCGGCGGCACCGGTGGTGCGGAGGGTGCCGGCGGTGCCATCGGATCTGCGCTTGGCGGCTCGACACCAGCCGCCCGAGCCGCCCGGCGCGCGCCGGGTAGCCGGTGCTGATGGCGGGTCAGCACGACGACCGCCAGCACGGCCAGCCCGATCACCAGGAGGTGGCGCCCGCTGACGGCCTCGCCGAGGAGCAGTGCGCCCGCGACGAGGAGGACCACCGTGGTGGTGGCCGAGGTGCTGCTCTGGCCGCGGCCCAGCAGCGCCTCGATCGGCGAGACGGCCTCGCCGTCGGCGGCGAGGAAGAGCCACGCGCCGAGATAGATCACCGCGCCGACGCCCCCGAAGGGGATCAACACGGCGAGGACGATGCGAAAAATGATCGGGTCGACGCCGGTGTACCGGCCGAGGCCGCCGCACACGCCGGCGATGATCCGCTGGTCCCGGCTGCGTCGCAGGGGCCGGCCGTCGGCCCGGGGTGGCTCCGGGGGTACCGGCGGTGCAGGCGCAGCGGCGGGCGCTTCGTTCGTCGTCATGCGGTGATCGTCGGCCGAGGCAGGCCGTTAACACATCAGGTAGCACCCTGAGTCGGCCCTGATCTTCGCCGGCCCCGATCTCAGGGCGGCACCCCGTGGTGGCCGGTATGCCGGCGTGTGACGATCGAGGTTCCATTTCCTTGCATGCCGCGGGAGGGCCACCATTACCGTGCCGCAGCCCCGGCTGTACCGGCGCTCGGAGGGCAAGCTCGTCGCCGGCGTTGCCGGCGGCTTGGCCGACCACCTGGGCTTGAACCCGCTGGTGGTCCGAGTGGCCTTCGTCGTCCTCACCGCGGTCAACGGGGTGGGCGCGGTGCTCTACGCGGTGTTCTGGGCGGTTGTCCGCCAGCAGGTGCCGGCGCCGGACCAGCCGCCACTGGATGCCCGGCAGCGCGCGGAGATGTCCGGCCAACTGGCGGCATTCGCGGCGATCGCCGCCGGCCTGCTGTTGTTTCTGCCCCGGCTCGGCTTGGGCGGAAACAGCTTGCTCGCCTGGCCGGTTGCAGTTGCCATCGTCGGTGGCGCGCTTATCTGGCGCCAGGCCGACGAGTCCCAGCGGGTCGGTTGGGAGCGGCTGGTCGGGGGCCAGGGCGCCAACCGCAGGGACGCCGTGCTGCGCATCGCGGTGGGTGTCGTGCTGGTGGTGGGCGGACTGATCAGCGCGTTGGCGGCCACCGGGAATCTCGTGGCCGCGCGCGACGGGATGCTCGCCACCGGGGTGATCCTGGCCGGCGTCGCCCTGGTGACCGGGCCGTGGTGGTGGCGTACCTGGCATGACCTGGCCACCGAGCGCCGGGAGCGGATCCGGTCACAGGAACGGGCCGATCTCGCGGCTCATGTCCACGACTCCGTGCTGCATACCCTGGCGCTCATCCAGAGGCACGTCGAGGACCCCCGCGAGGTCACCCGACTGGCCCGCGGTCAGGAGCGCGAACTGCGTGGCTGGCTGTACCGGCCGACCGGCTCGCCGGATCACCGGCTGGCCGCGGCCATCGAGACGGCGGCGGCTGAGGTCGAGGACACGTACGGCATTTCGGTCGAGCCGGTGGTCGTGGGGGATTGCCCGGTGGATGAGCGTCTCATCGCGCTCGTGCAGGCTAGCCGCGAGGCCCTGGTCAACGCGGCCAGGCATGCCGGCGTCACCGAGATCTCGCTGTACGCGGAGGTCGAGCCGGAGCGCGTCACCGTCTTCGTCCGCGATCGTGGTACCGGCTTCGACCCCACGGCGGTCGCCGACGACCGCCACGGTCTCGCCGGGTCGATCGTGGGCCGGATGGAACGCCACGGCGGTTCGGCCGATGTGCGCAGCGCCCCTGCCGCCGGCACCGAGGTCCGGCTCAGCATGGGGCGGGCGGCCGGATGACGCGGGTGTTCCTGGTCGACGACCACGGCATGTTCCGGACCGGAGTGCGCGCCGAACTCGGCGGCCTCCTTGATGTCGTAGGTGAGGCCGGCACCGTCGCGGCCGCAGTGGACGGCATCAGGCTGACCGGGCCGGAGGTCGTGTTGCTCGACGTGCACATGCCCGACGGCGGCGGGCGCGCCGTGATCGAGGCGGTCCGCGTGACCCACCCAGGCGTCCGCTTCCTGGCGCTGTCGGTCTCCGACGCCCCCGAGGACGTGATCGGGGTGATCCGGGCAGGTGCGCGCGGGTACGTGACCAAGACCATCTCAGGGCCCGAGCTGGCCGCCGCGGTCCACCGAGTGGCTGATGGGGACGCGGTCTTCTCCCCCCGGCTCGCCGGGTTCGTACTGGACACGTTCTCGGCCGGCGCGCAGGCCCGAGTCGGGAACCCCGACCTCGACGTGCTCACGGTCCGGGAGCGGGAGGTGCTGCGGTTGCTGGCCCGGGGCTATGCGTACAAGGAGATCGCCGGCGAGCTGTTCATCTCGGTCAAGACGGTCGAGACACATGCGTCCAGCGTGCTGCGCAAGTTGCAACTGTCCAATCGGCACGAGCTGACCCGCTGGGCCACCGTTCGGCGAATCGTCTAGGCGGTCGAGATGACTTGGAACGACTCGGCCAGCCGGCCCTCGGGGAGGCTGGCTGCCAGGGCGCCAGCGGACAGCCAGGTCCGCAACATGCCCTCGAGGTCCTCCATGTGCGCGGTTTGACTGGCGTGTTCGCGCAGCGCTGCGACCTTCTTGTCGAAGGTCTCCGTGACGTCGACGTAATGGTCCGGCGCCGGGCCGCCGGACAGCCACACCTCGGCGACCTTCCAGTCGGCCAGTCCCTCGTCGCGCAGCAGCTCGGGATAGGCGAACGGATTGCGCGCGTCGGGGTACACGGCGCACAGGGCCGCCTCGCCGGTCCGCAGGTGGTCGGGATGGCTCGGGCCGATCCGCTGCCAGTTGCGCATCGGTGAGTGGGTCAGCAGCCGCTGCGGGCGTACCCGGCGGATCTGCCGGCTGATGTCGCGGCGCAGATCGAAGGACACCTCGACCCGCCCGTCGGGGTATCCCAGGAACGTAACGTCGTGCACGCCGACCGCCGCGGCGGCCGCGCGCTGCTCGGCTTCGCGGACCTTGGGAATGTCGGCCCGCGGCACGTCCGGATCGAACCCGCCGGCATCGCCGTAGGTCACGATGCAGTAGGCCACGTCGATGCCCGACGCGACCCAGCCGGCGATGGTGCCGGCCGCGCCGAAGTCGACGTCGTCGGGATGTGCCGTGACGATCAGGGCGCGTTCGATCTCGGAGTCGTCGAGGGCAGTCACGACCGCCGATCCTAATGGCCGGGCGGGACCGCCCTCGCCACCACGTCGTAGCGACGGTGCTGCAGTGAGGGCAGGGTGCCCCGGACCTGGCCGACCCTGGCCGCGTCGACGTCGGCCACCGCTACGCCATCGATCTCCCCGCGCTGGGCGAGGATCACTCCCATCGGGTCGACCACGAGACTGCGGCCGGCGTAGTCGGGCGGCCCCTGGCCGGCGCCGGCGAGGTAGCAGGTGTTCTCGATCGCGCGGGCCCGGCAGAGAGTGAGCCAGTGGTCCTCCTTCAGCGGCCCGGCCACCCAGGCTGCCGGCACCGCCAGCAGAGTCGCGCCGCGATCCACCAGGGCCCGGCAGATCTCCGGGAAGCGCAGGTCGTAGCAGGTCAACACGCCGACGCTGAGGTCGGCGATCGGGATCACCAGCAAATGGGCTGGCGCGCCGGCGCGGAGCCGGTCGGACTCCCGCCAGCCGAATGCGTCGAACAGGTGCACCTTGCGGTAGGCGCCGCGCAGGCCGGTGCCATCGACCACGACGACAGTGTTGAACGCGTGGTCGTCATCGGTAATGGCCTCGAACATGCCGGCCACGACGGTGCTCCCGGTCCCCCTCACGGCAGCGGTCAGCGCGGCGACGAAGGCGCCGTCGAGCGGCTCGGCCGCTGCTGTCAACGATTCCTCGGGACGCCCGAAGGGGTGCATCGCCGCCTCGGGCGCGACGACCAGGTCGGCGCCGGCGCCGGCCGCAGCCGTGACGAAGGCGCCCAATCGGTCCCGGTTGGCGGCCTTGTCCCGGGACGCCGTGAACTGCGCGACGGCGACTCTCACCCGGCCGTCCTCACGGCCTCGATCCTGCCACGGGCACTTCGGCCCGCGTAGTCTCGCCGGGTGCCCGGTCGCAACCCGCTGGTAGCGCGGATGGCGCCGTTCGGGACGACCGTCTTCGCCGAGATGACCGCCCTGGCCGCGCGCACCGGTGCGATCAATCTGGGTCAGGGCTTTCCCGACTCCGACGGGCCGGCGGCCGTGCTCGACGCTGCCGTGGCGGCGATCCACGCCGGCGCCAACCAGTACCCCCCGGGGCCGGGGATGCCGGCGCTGCGCGGCGCCATCGCGGCGCACCAGCTGGATCACTACGGCCTGCGCTACGACCCGGACAGTGAAGTCCTGGTGACCGTCGGAGCCACCGAGGCGATCTCCGCAGCGCTGCTGGCATTGTGCGAGGCCGGCGACGAGGTGGTCGTCTTCGAGCCCTACTACGACTCCTACGCCGCCGCGATCGCCCTGGCCGGCGCCATCCGCCGGCCGGTGACGCTGCGACCGGCCGGCGCCGGCGGCCGGTTCACGTTCGACCCCGATCAGCTCCGCGCCGCCATGGGTCCCCGGACCCGGCTGCTGCTGGTGAACTCACCGCACAACCCGACCGGGACGGTGTTCGACGCGACCGAGACGGAGGCCATCGCCTCGGTCTGCCGCGACCACGACGTGCTGGCGGTGACCGACGAGGTGTACGAGCACCTGACCTATGACGGCATCCGGCACGTCCCGCTGGCGTCGTTGCCCGGCATGCGCGAACGCACCATCACGATCTCTTCGGCCGGCAAGACGTTTTCGGTGACCGGCTGGAAGATCGGCTGGCTGTGCGCGCCGGCCGCGCTGGTCAGCGCGGTGCGCACCGTGAAGCAGTTCCTGACCTTCACCGCGAACGGCCCCTTCCAGCTGGCGGTCGCGCACGGGCTGGAACACGAGATGGCTTGGGTGGAGTCGCTGCGGGCGGCCCTGGAGGCCAAACGTGACCGGCTCACCGCGGGTTTGCTGGCGGCCGGCTTCGGCGTGCATCCGGCCGCCGGCACCTACTTCGTGCAAGCCGACGTACGACCATTGGGCCGCAGTGACGGCACCGAGCTGGCCTGGTCGCTGCCCGAGCGAGCCGGCGTGGCCGGCATCCCGACGGCCGTGTTCTACGACGACGCCGACGCCGGCCGGCCGTTCGTTCGCTTCGCGTTCTGCAAGGCCGACGGCGTGCTCGATGAGGCCATCCGGCGACTGGCTCGGCTGTCGGCATGACCGAGCCGATCTTCTTCGCCGCTCCCGGCGCGCTGCGCGACTGGCTGGTCGTACACCACGACAGCGCCGCCGAGCTGTGGGTGGGTTTCCGCAAGAAGGGATCCGGGCTGCCGAGCATCACCTGGCCGGAAGCCGTCGACCAGGCGCTGTGCTTCGGCTGGATCGACGGGGTGCGCAAGGGCTTGGACGCGAGCAGCTACGTCATCCGCTTCACCCCCCGCAAGCCGCGTAGCACGTGGAGCGCGGTGAACGTGGCCCGGGTTGTCCAGTTGTCCGACCTCGGCCTGATGCAGCCGGCCGGGCTGGCGGCCTACCAGCGCCGGCGCGAGGACCAGACCTCCCGCTACTCCTACGAGCAGGCCGCGCCGGCGCTGGGGCCGGAGTACGAGCAGCGCTTCCGGGCGGTGCCGGCTGCCTGGGAGTTCTTCGACGCGCAGCCGCCGTCCTACCAGCGGGCTGCCATCTGGTGGGTGCGCAGTGCGAAGCGGGAGCCCACCCGGGAGCGCCGGCTGGCGACGCTCATCGCCGAATCGGGGCAGCGCCGACGCGTTGCGCACCTGGCCGGGCCGGCGGCCGGCGGGTCGCCGCCGTGAGCCAGTAACACGCTCAGAGCCGGCCGCGGCAGTTGCGCAGGACGGCGGTGGCCAGTGCGGTTCCGTCGGCGCCCAGCGCCCGGCCGTACACGTCGAGCACCTCGCGCTCCCGGGACAGCTCGATCCGGACCCCGCCGGCGGCCACCCGCGCGTCCTGTATCCGGCGGGAAAGGACCCGCCGCTCGGCGATCAGGTCGAGGACGCTGCGGTCCACCGCGTCGATGCGGGACCGCAGCGCCGCGACAAGGGTGTCCAGGTCGTCGCCCGGGGCCGGCTGGGCCGGTTGGCTGGTGGCGAGCGCAAGGGCGGGGGCGGCAACGGCGGCGGTCATCTTCAACTCTCCTGATGTCGGTGCTCCGGCTCGCTCCCGAGGTGCACACGAAAAAGCCCCGGGCTTCGAGCCCGGGGCGGAGGTCGTGGTCTGGGGTCAGACGGCAGCGACGGGCACCGGACTGCGGTGCCCATAAAACTTCTGCCTGCACGTCATGGCGAGCAGTGTGCCGTACCAGCGGCCACTGGCAAACACTCGTCCCGGATGCCGGGATGGCGCACGTCGGCGCCGGCCGGTCCGGTCGGCTGCCGGACCTAGACTCGAGGCCGAGATGACAAGCCTCTTCGACGGCATCCGCCCCGAGCCCGAGCGACCGAGAGTCCGGCTGGCCGTCGACCCCGACACTCTCCTGGAGGGGCTGAATCCACAGCAGCGCCAGGCCGTCCTGCACCAGGGCGGCCCGCTGCTGATCGTCGCCGGCGCCGGGTCGGGCAAGACCCGGGTGCTCACCCATCGGGTCGCCCACCTGCTTGCCCACCGAGGCGTCCAGACCGGCGAGGTGGTCGCCATCACCTTCACGAACAAGGCCGCGGGCGAGATGAAGGAGCGGGTCGCCGCACTGGTCGGGCCGCGGGCCCGCGCGATGTGGGTCTCGACGTTTCACTCGATGTGCGTGCGGGTGCTCCGCGCGGAGGCCAAGACGCTGGGGCTGAAGTCGACGTTCTCGATCTACGACCAGGCCGACTCCCAGCGGCTGATGGCCCTGTGCATCCGAGATCTGGAGCTCGATCCCAAGCGCTACCCGGCGAGGCAGTTCGCCGCGCAGGTGAGCAACCTCAAGAACGAGTTGGTCGACCACGAGACCTGGGTCGCGCAGGCCCAGACCGGGCCGGAGAAGGTGCTGGCCGAGGCCTTCGGGCTCTACCAGCGGCGGTTGCGCGAGGCCCACGCGCTCGACTTCGACGACCTCATCATGACCACCGTGCACCTGCTGCAGGCATTCCCCGCGGTGGCCGAGCACTATCGCCGGCGGTTCCGGCACGTCCTGGTGGACGAGTATCAGGACACCAACCACGCGCAGTACGTGCTGGTCCGCGAGCTGGTCGGCGGCGTGGCCGGCCGGGGGGAGAAGCGCACTGTAGACGGGGACCTTGTCGGCGCCGCCGCACCGGCAGCGGCGGTCGCGCCGGCCGAGCTCTGCGTCGTCGGCGATGCCGACCAGTCCATCTACGCCTTCCGCGGTGCCAATATCCGCAACATTCTCGAGTTCGAACGCGACTATCCCAACGCGACAGTGATCATGCTGGAGCAGAACTACCGCTCGACCCAGACGATCCTGACGGCAGCCAATGCGGTGATCTCGCAGAACCCGAACCGCAAGCCGAAGAACCTCTGGAGCGACGCCGGCTCGGGGGCGCCGATCCGTGGATACGTCGCCGACAACGAGCACGACGAGGCGGCCTGGGTCGCCGGCGAGATCGACCGGCTCAGCGACGACGAGGGCCTGGAGCCGTCGCAGGTCGCGGTGTTCTACCGCACCAACGCCCAGTCCCGGGTGTTCGAGGAGGTCTTCATCCGGGTCGGGCTGCCGTACAAGGTGGTGGGTGGCGTCCGCTTCTACGAGCGGCGCGAGGTGCGCGACATGCTGGCGTACCTTCGCCTGCTGTCCAACCCGGCCGACACGGTCAGCCTGCGCCGGATCCTGAACACCCCACGACGTGGGATCGGCGACCGCGCGGTGGCCTGCGTCGAGTCGCTGTCCTCGCGTGATCAGATCCCGTTCGCGGACGCTCTGGAGCGCTGCCGCGACGCCCCGGGAATCAACTCCCGGTCGGCGGCATCCATCGCAGACTTCGTCGCGTTGATGACGCAGTTGCGCGCGCTGGTGGCCGGCCGCGAGGGGCCGGCGGTGATCCTGGAGGCGGTGCTCGCCCGCACCGGCTACCTCGCCGATCTCGAGGCCTCCGAGGACACCCAGGACGAGCAGCGGGTCGACAACGTCCAGGAGTTGGTGAGCGTCGCCCGGGAGTACGAGCAGGCCAACCCGGCCGGCGGGCTGGCCGGCTTCCTCGAGCAGGTCTCACTGGTGGCCGACGCAGACAGCATCCCCGACGCGACCGGTGGGGTGGTCACCCTGATGACGCTGCATACGGCGAAGGGCCTGGAGTTCCCGGTGGTGTTCCTGACCGGTCTCGAGGACGGGGTGTTCCCGCACCTGCGCACGCTCGGCGACGCGGCGGAGTTGGAGGAGGAGCGCCGGCTGGCCTACGTCGGGATCACCCGGGCCAAAGCACGCCTGCACCTGTCCCGGGCGATCACCCGCAGTGCCTGGGGCCAGCCCTCCTACAACCCGGCGTCGCGCTTCCTCGACGAGGTCCCCGCCGGCCTGGTGGAGTGGGAGCGCACCGAGCCGGCCCGGCAACTGCCGGCGCAGGCCCGGGTCGCCGCACTGGGGCTGGCCCGGGGCAGCCTGCACGGTGGCATCGGCAACCGGCCACTGATCGCACTCGACGTCGGCGACAAGGTCAGCCACGACGCGTTCGGCGTCGGCACGGTGACCGAGACCAGGGGGCTGGCCGAGAAGGCGCAGGCGCAGATCGACTTCGGCTCGGCCGGGGTGAAGTGGCTGCTGCTGCGCTATGCCCCGCTGGAGAAGCTCTAGGCCCGCCGGCGCCGGCGACCGGTCGCGCGGCTCGACTGCAGCCGCGCGTCGGCGGCCAGGTACCCGGCCAGGGCGCCGAGGAAGATCGCGTACCACGTCGCGTTGCCGCCGGGGATGTAGTGGCTGGTGATGTGGCCGAGGAAGGCGTCCATCCACCGCTGGTGCGCAATCCCCGCCGCAAAAAGAAAATCGGGGAACATCGCCACAAGGTGGCCGAGCACCACCCAGATAGCGGCGGCGCGCACCCGCCGCCGCTCCTGAACGACCCAGACAATCATCCCGATCAGCGCCACCGAACCCCCGACGAGGAAATGGGTGAACCAGTGGAACGGCGCGTCGTGCCCCCGGTAGGTGATGAACAGAAACGCCTCGGTTGCCGCGGCGACCGCGGTGCTGACGAGGGAGCCGATCCGCCGGCTCATGGCAGGGCGCGCAGCATGGTGCGCACCTCGGCCAGCCGGTGGACAACTCCGGGGTCCAGGGTGCGGTAGCGGACCGTGCCGTCGGGGCCGACGATGGCGTAGCCGACGGGATAGCCGTGGTCCCTCGGCACCGGCATCTCATACCCGCGGGCGAGCGAGCCGTCCTCGTCGGTGACGCTGGCCACCGGGCCCTCGGCGAGGTTCACCGGCCCGCCGACGACGGCCGTGTCGACGCCTATCGGGACGGCGCCAGGGCGGGCCAGTTCGGCCAGCAGTGGCTTCTGCTGGGCGGCTCGGACGAAGAAGACCACGGCGGCGCGCCCCGGGGCGGGGATCGACCCGGTCACACCGGGCGCCGGGCTGCGTGAGCCGACCGAGTCGAGAAAACCAGGCCGCTGAGCTGTCGGGTTCGGGTCATCCAAACCGGAGTGCTGTGTACCGGCTACCAGCAGTGCCACGGCGAGGCCGGCGGCCACGACCAACCAGATCGCGAGCGCGCGCACCGCCGGAGTTACCCGCACCGGGCCATCGTCCACGACACCGGATGCGGGATGTCTCGCCACGCCGGGTGCCGCGGGCGAGGTCGATCCGCGAAGTGAGCGCGTCAGACCGTGAGGCCGTGGCGGCGCAGCCAGGGCGCCGGGTCCACCGGGACGCCGTCGACCCGGATGCCGAAGTGCAGGTGCGGGCCGGTGGAGAACCCGAGGTTTCCGACCAGCGCGATCAGCTGGCCGGCGTGCACCCGCTGCCCTGGCAGCACGAGAATCTTTTCCTCGTGTCCGTAGAAGCTCTCAGTGCGCTTGTCGTGCCGGATCATGATCAGGTTGCCGTATCCGGGATCCGGTCCGGCCTGCTCGACGACACCGTCGGCTACCGCGTAGATCGGGGCGCCCATCGGGGCGGCGAGATCGATGCCGTCATGGAAGGCACCCCAACGCCAGCAGAAGCACGAGGTCAACCGACCGGTGCCCGGCCGGGCGTACTTCAGCGGCTGACGTGACCGGCCGCGAGACGCGCGTGGGGCGGCGAAACCGGCCCGCGGGTCATAACGGGCGGCGGTGCCGTGCGGGGCGAGCACACCGTCCCCCAGGCCGATGCCGGCGACGGGGGAGTCCTGTCCCTGCCAACTCGCCGCGGCGACCGGCCGAGGGGATGGCAACGAGGCGCCGCTGCCCAGGGCGACGACGCCGGCACCCAGGATCGCAGTGGTCGCGACGGCGGCGTAGCGGCTCTTCGGGGGCCGGGTGATTCGATGCCGGGACCGTGCGGGCTCGACCGGCCGGTCGGTGACGGCGCGGTGGCGGCCGTTCGTCCGGCTGTGGGCCGACACACAGAGCCTTTCTCTCGGCAACGCGGTGGGCGCACAACAGCGGCCGGCAACGCGGTCGTCACTGTGCGGGTGCCGGGATGGGGCCCGGCGATGAGTACGCACCGTAACCGCTGACGCGGTTCGGTACAAGTAGTCGCGCTAGCCCGGTTTACCCCGATTCGCCTCGGGGTAGGGCGCGCCGCCGGACGCGGGTGTGGATCCGGGGGCACTCGCCAGCTTAGTTACCCTTCGGATCGTCCCGCGCACCGCCCGCCTGCGGAAGGGCCGCCCATGACATCGCCGATCCGAGTCGTCGTTGCCAAGCCGGGGTTGGACGGGCACGACCGGGGGGCGAAGGTGGTGGCCCGGGCATTGCGCGACGCCGGCATGGAGGTCGTCTACACCGGCCTGCACCAGACCCCGGAACAGATCGTCGAAACAGTGATTCAGGAGGATGCCGACTGTGTCGGGCTCTCCGTGCTCTCGGGGGCGCACATGACGCTGTTCGCCCGCGTCCTACACCTGCTCGCCGAGCGGGGGGCCGACGACGTTGTCGTCTTCGGCGGTGGCATCATCCCGGCGGACGACATTCCCGAGCTCGAGCGACTCGGTGTCGGCAAGGTGTTCACGCCCGGAGCTACCACTCAGGCGATCGTCGAGTGGGTCACCGAGCACGTCGCGAACACCCCGCGGGCTACTTGAGCAGGCTGACGCCCTTGGCTATCACCAGGACGGATAGCACGATCGCCGACACCGACTCGGTGGCCATCAGCAGCTTCGCCCGTGCGGTCAGCGGCATCGTGTCCGTCGGGCTGAAGGCGGAAGAGTTCGTCACCGATACGTAGAGGTAGTCGATGAAGCTCGGCGTCCATCCCGACTTCGCCGAGGACCCGGCTGCCACCTCGTCGATCGCGTCCTGGTCCTCGTCCTGCGGGAACCGGAAGTCGGCCAGCGGCAGCTCCCGCCGCGGGGCCTGGGTCCGCCGGACCGGCCCACCGCGGTCCAGCTCCCAGAAGGCGAGTCCGAACATGATGATGTTCGTGAACCACACCTGACCGGCGGCCAGGATCAACGATGGGCCCTGGGCGGGCTTGCCGCCGACCAGTGCGCCGATCAGAAGTACGAGTGACACCGTGTTGGTCACCGCGATCAACAGGACCAGGGCGATGGCCAGCTGCCGCAGCACCCTGCTGTGCCGCGTCATGCGCCGCGGGTTGCCGGCGACCAGTGGCACGAACAGCAACAATTCCAGGACCGGGGCCACGTAACGCGGTCCGAGGATCAGTCCGCTGGGCAGCGCGGTGTACAAGACGATGGCTACCAGCACCGCGACTGCGGCGGGGAGCCGGGCCTCGCCCGGGTGGCGTTCGGAGCGTTCCTGCTGCGGGCTCACGGGCTTGCTCGGAGGAGCGAACCGGCGGTCACCGGCAGCGTGAGCAGCCCCGGCGCCGCGGAATCGGTCCGGATCGTCACCGGCGCGACGACGGGAGCGTTGCGGTAGGCCGCGTCGGTCGCCGCGATGACCACGGCCAGCCGATGCCCCGTCGCGAAGCGGTGCACGATGGCCGGCAACTCGACGTGCACCGGCTGGGTGACGTCGGTGACTCGGACCGGCGAGATGAGCCGGTGGACCAAGGTGATCGTGCCGTCGGGTGCCACGTCGTAGAGCTTGGCGTAGAACACCAGCGTCAGGGCGGGATCGAGCTGCTGGCGGACCGCGACGGTGGGCGCGTCCACCCGCACGTCCAGGGTCGGGCTGCCGACGACGTCGAGGTCGCCGGCCAGCGGCGCGCTGGTGTACTTGGCGAAGCTGCCGGGCGCGTCGGTGACCGGCAGGGTCTGATCGAGGGCCGAGGTTTCGGTGTAGGACAGCGGTGCCGGGCCGGCCAGGTTGGCGTACGAGCAGGTGCCGGACCGGACCGCGGTGCGGCTCGCGGTCAGCGCTGCCGTTCCGGTGAGCAGGTCGCAGCTGCCGGACAGGTACAGCCGCTGACGGCTACCCACCGGGTAGCTCGGCGCCGTCGCGTATGCCGGCGCGGCGTCGCCGGCATAGCCCACCCAGTCGCGGAAGTAGGAGAAGTCCAGCGCCGGGGCCGGTCCGGTGCCCTTGAGGTAGTGGTCGAACCACGCGGCGATGACCCGACCCTCGTAGTTCGCGGTCGGATCCGAGAAGTCCAGCTCGCCAGGCGCCGGAGTGCCGTGGCTGTGCCCCCAGGACTGCCAGATCATCTTCACCGGCACGCCGCGGGCCCGCAGCGCCCGGTACGTCGCGTCCGACTCCTGCAGGTTGAACAGCGTGTCGGCCTCGCCCTGGGCGAGCAGCGTCGGAACGGTGATCTGGCCGAGGTACGAGGCGACCGAGTGGGCTCGCGCATAGTCGATCGTGGCGGCGCTGGGATAACCCTGAATGTTCAGCAGCGCCAGATCCGGGCAGGCCGGGTCGTCGAGGTTCGGGCAGCCTACGTTCCGGGTCGGGTCGACTGTCGCGAACTCCAGTCCGTCGAGAATCCCCTCGCCGGCGAACAGCGATGACCACTCGAACTTCGCCACGCCGGGGGTCGCGTTCGGCACCCGGTCAGGCGGCAGCGAGGTGTTGTTGGGCGCCAGTGAGTACGCCAGGTCGTTCCAGGTGATCATCGGCACGATCGTGTCGAGCCGGCGATCCACTGCGGCGGTGGCGAACTGGATCTGCCCGCCGTAGGAGCCGCCGACCATGCCGACTCGCGGGTCGTGAGCCAGGCCGGTGCCGGTGTCGAGTCGGACGAAATCGACGTGGTACGGCTGGGCGGTGTCGGTGCGGGTGCCCACGACCGACGGGTCGCCGCCGAGGAAGCGCAGCAGCTGGCTTGCCGCGGCTGCGTCGTGCGCCCGGTCGTCCAGCGTGATCTTGCAGCCGCTGCCGCCGAAGCCCAGCCCGGAGTAGGACAGCACCGCGTACCCGCGAGCGGCGAACGCCCGGCCCAGACCGGCCTGGTCAGCCTTGGAGCCGCCGAACCCGTTGGTGGTCAGGATGGCGGGCACCCGGTTGGCGGGGCCGGCGTCGGAGGGCTTGTAGAGGTCAGCGACGACCGTGCAGGTCGTGGTGCCCAGCAGACCCTCCGGCGGCACCGCAAGGTGAAATTGCAGCGGGACCGTCTCGACGGCAGGCGTCGCGGCACGGGCCGGCGTGGCCACGGCGCCGGCGACGATCCCGGCCGTGGCGATCAGCGTGAGCAGGTGTCGACGGGTCACGGCTCCTCCTTGCCCCGGTTGTGCGTGGTCAACGCACCACTGACCGCAGCGTGACGGTGTCATAGGCTCGCGGGCGATCCCGACCCGGCCGAAGGACGTGAGCTGTGGACCTGTTCGAGTACCAGGCGCGGGATCTGTTCGCGGCACACGGCGTGCCGGTGCTGCGTGGGGAGGTTGCCGAGACCGCCGAGCAGGCACGGGCAGCCGCCGAGCGGATCGGCGGACCGGTCGTCGTCAAGGCTCAGGTCAAGACCGGTGGCCGCGGGAAGGCCGGCGGGGTCAAGCTGGCGGCGACCCCCGACGAGGCCCAGCAGGTGGCCGGGGACATCCTCGGAATGGATATCAAGGGCCACACCGTGCACCGCGTCCTGGTTGCGGAGGCGAGTGACATCGCGGCGGAGTACTACTTCTCCTTCCTGCTCGATCGGTCCAACCGGACCTTCCTGGCGATGGCGTCCCGCGAGGGTGGAATGGAGATCGAGCGGATCGCCGTCGAGAAGCCGGCGGCGCTGGCCCGGGTGCCGGTGGACGCCCTCGCCGGCGTCGACGAAGCAGCAGCGCGGGATATCGCCACCCGGGCGGGCTTCCCGGCCGACACACTGGACCAGGCCGGCGCGGTGATCGTCGCCCTGTGGGAGGTGTTCACCACTGAGGACGCCACGCTGGTCGAGGTGAACCCGCTGGTCGTGACGCCGAAGGGCCGGATGATCGCCCTCGACGGCAAGATGACCCTCGATGACAACGCCGGCTTCCGGCACCCAGAGCATGCCGCCCTCGCCGACGTCAGCGCGGCGGACCCGCTGGAGGCCAAGGCAAAGGCCAAGCACCTCAATTACGTCAAGCTCGACGGCGCGGTCGGCATCATCGGCAACGGCGCCGGCCTGGTGATGTCCACTTTGGACGTCGTGGCCTACGCCGGCGAGGAATACGGCGGCGTGACGCCGGCCAACTTCCTCGACATCGGCGGAGGTGCCTCGGCCCAGGTGATGGCCGACGGCTTGGAGATCGTGCTCGGCGACCCGGCGGTCCGCTCGGTGTTCGTCAACGTCTTCGGCGGCATCACCGCATGTGACGAGGTGGCCAACGGCATCGTGCAGGCGCTCGGTTTGCTCGAGGAGCGCGGCGATCGGGTCGACAAGCCGCTGGTCGTGCGGCTCGACGGCAACAACGCGGTCGCCGGCCGACGCATCCTCGACGAGGCCGATCACCCGCTGGTGGAGCGGGTGGACACAATGGACGGTGCGGCCCGACGAGCCGCGGAGCTTGCCGGCGCGACGGCCGGCGGGGGGTCCTGACGTGGCAATCTTCCTGGACAGCGCCAGCCGAGTCGTGGTGCAGGGGATGACCGGCTCGGAGGGGCGCAAGCACACCCAGCGGATGCTCGCGGCCGGCACCACGATCGTCGGGGGTGTCACGCCCGGCAAGGGCGGCCAGCAGGTCAGCTTCGACGGCACGACACTGCCGGTGTTCGACAGTGTGGAGCGGGCGGTCGCCGTGCTGGAGGCCGACGTGTCCGTGGTATTCGTCCCGCCGAGATTCGCCCGGGCAGCCGTCATCGAGGCCATCGACGCCGGCATCGGCCTGTGCGTGGTGATCACCGAGGGCATCCCGGTGCACGACACCACGGCCTTCTGGGCGCACGCGTGCGCCGCCGGCAACACCACCCGGATCGTCGGCCCTAACTGCCCCGGCGTGATCAGCCCAGGGCAGTCCAACGCAGGCATCATTCCGGCCGACATCACCCAGGCCGGCCGGCTCGGTTTGGTGAGCAAGTCCGGCACGTTGACGTACCAGATGATGTACGAGTTGCGGGATATCGGGTTCTCCACCTGTGTCGGCATCGGCGGCGACCCGGTCATCGGCACCACTCACATCGACTGCCTGGCCGCCTTCGAGGCCGACCCGGACACCGAGGCGATCGTGATGATCGGCGAGATCGGCGGCGACGCCGAGGAGCGTGCCGCCGAGTACGTCGGCGCGCATGTCAGCAAGCCGGTGATCGGCTATGTCGCCGGCTTCACCGCTCCCGAGGGCAAGACGATGGGGCATGCCGGCGCGATCGTGTCCGGCTCATCGGGCACCGCCCGGGCCAAGCAGGAGGCGCTGGAAGCCGCCGGGGTGCGGGTGGGCAAGACGCCGAGTGAGACGGCCCGGCTGGTCCGCGAGGTGGTCCGCTCCGGCTGAGCCCTGAGCGTCGGCGTGGCTGGACCGCCGCGGCCGGCCGGCGATGCGACAGTGATCGACGTGACCGATCTGCTGAGCCGGGCCGATGGCAGCGGCGCTTCCCCCGCGGACCGGGCAGATGCCCCCGGTGCGGCGCGCCGGCCCTCGGTGGTGCTGGCCGCGGTGAGCGCAGCCGTGTGGGCAGCCGCGGTCGGGCTGATCGCGATCGCGGTCGTGGTGCTGCTCGGCTGGGCCACCGACCGCCGCTCCACCTCCCCGGCGGCCGCCGCCGTCCGGACCGCGGCAGATGTGTGGCTGATCGCCCACGGTGCGCCGATGCGCGCGGCGGGCTCGACGTTTCACCTGGTCCCGCTCGCGCTGACCGCCCTGCCGGCGTACCTGCTGCACCGGGCCGGCGCGTCGGTGGCGCGGACCGTCGGCGTCACCGACCTCGGCGCGGCCTTCCGGGCGACCGCAGCGGTCGGCCTCAGCTACGCCGTCCTCGCCGTGGTGG
>JALZAK010000138.1 GCA_030948385.1 Actinomycetota bacterium | reverse complement strand
AGCCGAACACGGCGGCGATCCCTTCGCCCAGACACGGACAGTGGCCCCACTCATCAGTAGGCCGCGAGCGGTGCTCGCGCCAGATAGCGTGGGCCTGGGCGATCTCCGCTTCCAGGTGGGCCGCATAACGGCGGGCATCCTCCACGGCCAACTCGATGCGGGGCATCACTGCATCGGCTAGTGGCTGTGCCCACTTCGTCTCCCCGTCGTTCTCGTCCAGCCAGGACAAGATCAGGAAGCCGATCTCGGTTTCCATGCTTGGCGGGTCTGGCGGGCGGCTCACTGTCCGGCCCCTCTCAGGATTGCGGCGACCCCGTAGCGGGCGGCGAGGGCCAGGAACTCGATGCAGTGCCCGTGGACCCCGCACGTCGAGCACCCCCAACCAGCGGGCATCGTGACCGGCTGGTGAATCTTCAGAATGCCTCGGTCCACTTCGGCTGCCCGGAGTACCTGCTCGGCGCAGCGCCATGCGGGGGAACTGTGCTTAGTGGCTTGGACCCACTCGGCGTCCGCGTCGGCCTGGTCGATAGCAGCGGCTATCCGGTCGGGGAGGCTCACAGGGTCGCTCACCGTCCGGCCCCTCTCAGGTCGGCGGCGACCTCATGGTGACCGTGTTCATCGAACGAGCACTCCCCCAGTTCCCAGGTGCAGTTCGCGGTTACGCCTTCCTCAGCGGACCATCGGTAGGTAGAACACGGCCACCGGTGGCCGCACTCAACGCAGTAGTCGCCCACCATCCCGCCAGGTGCCGTCTCGCGGGCGTGCGCCGAAGCGATGCCAGCCAGTCGCCCACTCGCGTCCATGAGTTGCAGCACGGCGTCGGCGGTGCGCCAGTCCACGTCCCCGCGTCCCTGCGGATCACCGTCCGGGATGCCCACGAAGTCGAGCAACTGTTGCGCGTTCTCGGCCTCCATGCCGAGTTCCAGCCAGCCGTCGTTCAGCCGCTCGCCGTGCTCGCAGGTGTCGGCGGTCGTGTAGTGCCGGTGGATGCGGGGCCAATCGGCCACGGCGAGTGGCTTTTTGGCAGCCGCGCTCTCGGTGCGTTTCTGCGCCATGTTCAGCAGGCTGCGGATCATCTGGTCGTTGCCGCCGACTTCGCTCACTGTCCGACCCCTCTCAGGTCGGCGGCCACAGACCGCAAAGTGGCGAGCACGTTGGCGGCGGTCTGACCGGGGGCGTCGTTCCAGTACGTCAGCGGGGTCTTCAACGCAAGGTGTTCAGCAACCGCCACCCTTGCTAACTTCCATAGGTCCGGTCCCACTGCTGCCGCGTCGTCGATAGCGTCCGCGACACATCTCGCCCCATCTGCGCGTCGAAACACCCCCTGACACCAGCCGTCCCGCTCCAGCAGATCGGCCGCGCTGTCGAGCACGTCGGCGGGGGTCACGGCAGACTCGCCGCCTTCCGCTTCGCACGTAGCTTCTGCTTGCGGATACGCCGGCCCACGTTCGCGGCCTTCGGGTCACTCCGGTATCGGGCGAGAGAGCTAGCCGCAGAGCAGGCTCGGCACCGTCGCTCGCGACCAGATGCGGTGGCGCGGACATGAGTGTTCGCCTCGGAGAACTCATGGCCGTTGACGCAGTGGGTCTTTTGCGCCGCCTTCGCTGTGAAGCTCTCGCTGCGCATGATGTTGACCCGCTGCGACACCGGCTCCATATGCCACGGGTTCACGCACGTCGGCGTCCTGCACAGGTGGTCGATCTGCAAGCCCTCGGGAATCGGGCCGATCAGCGACTCGTAGGCCCAGCGGTGCGCGAGGTAACGAACGGTGTCGAAGAATATGCCGTAGACCGGGGTCGTAGACCCCTGCCACAGCCAGCAGTCATTAGAGCCCGCCGGCGCTACCTTCGTCCAGAATCGGTCCTCCGGTGAGGCCAGGCCGAAGCTGCCTATCCGACGAATGCGTGCGTAATGCAGCGCGCAGAGCTGCTTCGCGTAGTGCACCCGCTCGCAGCCGGGGACGCTGCAACCCGCCGCGGTCATGTGACGCCCTTCCGCGGCCGGCGGACCTTCTTAGGTGCGGCGAGAGGCGGGACCTGCAGTTCGGTGGCAAGTTGGGCAGCCGTCATGTCACGCCACCGGCGCTCGGCAAGCGCGGCCTGCATGCGGGCGTTCTCCCGCAGGAACATGGCGGTCCATTCGGCCCCCGTCGGCCCGTAGTTGTCTTTCTGCTGGGCGCGGCGCATCTCGGTCAGCACGTCGTCGTCATCCCAGCCGAGCGGCTCCGGGCGGCGGCGCAAGCGGATCATGGCTTCCTTCCAAGGGATTGGGGGGCCGGGCCGGGTGGCCTCGGAGTCATCCATCCGGCCCGGCAGTCCGCGACTAAACCCAGTCGTTACCGCAGAGTGGACACATCAGCGGTCACCCCCGTCCCCGGGAGATGTCACCTCGGGCCAGCCGTTGCTGTTGTGCACCAGCTCGGCGTCGACGATCTCCCCGGTGTCCGGGTCCGCCTCGTCGTGGGTGTCCTCGGGCATGGGCGCGGCGGGGATCGCCGTCGACGTCGCCGCCGCAGCGGCCTGCTGCGTCTGCTGCCGGAACTCGGCCGACTTAGGCACCCACTTCTGCAACTGGCGCACCGCGGACTTCAGCCACATGGCCGGCTCGTGCTGCTGCCACGGCGAGTAAGCCGAGTCAGCGCCGGGCGAGTAGGAGCGGATCTTCGCGATCTGCGCCCGGTTCAGGACAACCACCTTCGACGTGGCCCCGTCCTTCATCCGCGCGTACGCATAGACCAGCCGCAGCGGGCCCCGGTCGTCCAAATCCCAGTCGATCTCATGGATCGGCACGTCGTCGCCGCCGGGCCGGTAGGTGAACCTGTCGGCGCCGTGGACAACCTCGGCGATGATCGAGGACACCCCGCCGGCCCGGTACATCAGCTCCACGTGGCCCTGCCAGCCGACGATCCCGAGGACCTCGAGCTGCCCTTTCACCTTGCGGGGGGTCAGGTAGAACTGCTCGCTGCCCGGTTCCAGGCCGAGCCGGGCGGCGGTGAGGAGCGCGCCGAGAAACGCGGCCGGATTGTTCCCGGCGGCCTCGCGGAGCTTGGGGTCCTTGCGGAGCGCGCCGACGGCGAGCCGGGTCCACGTGTCGGCTTTCACGTGGGACGGCAGGACGAGGGCGAAGTCGCCCTTGTACTGCTCGACCAGGCCTTGGGGGGTGGAGTCGCGGGTGGCGATCTGCCCGCCGGCCGTGGTCGCGGTCATGCCGGCACCTGCTCGGTCTCGGTCGGGGTGGTCTGGTCGACGCGGGGGGCGGACACCTTCCGCAGGTGGGGGCTCTTGGCCAGGTAGTCGACGTCGTCCCTCGCAAGGGACATCTCCTTCTCGACGCCGTAGAGCTCGCGAGCGAGCGCACCCCGCCGGTCCTGGGCGCGGGTGAGGCGGCGCTGTGCGACGGCGAGGGCCTCCTGCGCCCGTTCGGCCGTGCTGCGACGCCGTCGTGCCGGTGCGGCGCCGCTGGCGGCCTTCACGCCGGCCGGCGAGTGGGCGGGGGATCGTGTCATGTGAGGCTCGCTTTCTTGGCCCTGCAGGGCCGCAGGAAGGGGGGACTGTCGCCGCGGCCGGGAACGCGGACAGCGATGGGCTCGCGGTCGCAGACGGCCCGCCGGCCGGTGCCGATGGCGTCGAGGACTTGTGAGGAGCGGAGCCGCTTTTCGGCTTCCGCGGCCTTGGCCTGCTCCTGCGCGCGCAGGTAGTCGTTGGCCAGGCCCGCACCGATCTCAACGTCGACCGGGTCGATGTCGGGGTGGAAAGTGCGGATGGCCTGGTAGGTGGCGTCGGCCGAGTCGATGGGCGGACGGCGGCCTTCTGCCACCGATGCGATGAACTCTTGCCCGGCGGTGAGCATTACGGCCACGTCGGCCGGGTCGGGGTGCAGCGTGTATTCGCGGTAGTCGTGGCCACCTATCAGCACGGCCACGTGGGCCGCGTCGACGCCGAGGGTGTCGCAGTACCAGAGGGCCTGGCAGCGGACATAGGGGGGCACCTGGTCGCCACCGACGGGGCCCCATTCGTCGTCGAACAGTGCCGCCTTGGCCTCAAGGATCGCGGCCACGTCGTGGCCGGACCGGTCCGCCCGAGGCGTGTAGCAGAGCCGGTCCGGGTTAGCGACCTGCCAAGCCCGATCAGGATGCCGGTATGTGCCGGCCCGGCCGATGTTCAGCTCGGGATGGTTGTCAGCGAACTTCCCGACCACCGCGGATTCGAGCCGTTTCCCCCATTCCATCTCCTCGTTCTCGGCCGGCGGGCCAAGCCGGCCGGCCTTCCGATGCCAGAGAGAAAAGCGGGACTCCCACGGGGACAGGCCGAGGACCGCGGCGATCTCCGAGCCGCCGAGCCCGCCGGCGCGGGCGGAATGCCAGGCCGCCGACAGGGGCTCGAAGGTGCCGACCAGGACGCCGTTCACGACGCCACCTGCTGGGGTCCACCGGTGACCAGCTGGACGGCGAGGATGTGCGCGCATGGGTCCCGGCTGCCGTCCATGTGCGGCTTGCACGTGCACATCCACGCGCGGGTCTTCAGCCAGTAGTCGACCGCGTAGATGCCGTGGTGGCCTTCGACGCGGCCGACGATCCGCAGCGGGCGATATTCGCGGTCACTGTCGGTGTCGACGTTGAGGAGGGTGAGCCGGCCTTCGCGGAGGATCGACAGGGCGCCGGTACGGATGCTGGCCATCAGCGGCGCACCACCCGCACGTGCCCGCCGCGGTCGACGGGCTCCGGCTCGACGCCGCGGTTGATCAGGTCGGACAGGATGATCCAGCCGACGACCAGCAGCCCGTCGAAGGCGACCAGCGCGAGGGCGGCGACCAGGACGACCTTGCCGGCGGATGCCATCACGGCCCGTCCTCCCGGCAGGTCAGGCACTGGCCCGACGCGTCGTAGGAGTGCTTGAGGATCGGCGCGCGTGCCGCGTCGCGCTGGCGCTCCCATTCAGCGCGGGCGACCTCGAGGGGGCAGACGTCGCCCCGGTAGTGGTCCTCCCGGCAGATCGGGCACAGGTACGTCTCGGGTGCGTCCTGCGGGTCGAAGCTGCGGTAGGCGGTCATGGCGCCACCAGCCAGACCGGCCTGTCACTCGGACTGGCCAGCTGCGCGACCAGCGCGCGGGCCTGCTCGGCGGTCATCCGCCAGTCCACGACCACACCGCGAGTCGGATGGTCCAGACGCTCC
>JALZAK010000126.1 GCA_030948385.1 Actinomycetota bacterium | reverse complement strand
CGGCACACCTGGCCGGGCCGCACCTTGAGCGCGGCGCTGCTGATCCAGCTCACGGGCCAACCGCGCGTTCTCCTCCTGCAGCTCAGCTTCCCGCTGTTGCTTGGAGCGCCGCTCGGTGCGCACCTGGCGCCGGCGCCGGCTGCCCCGACGCATACCCGAGAGCAGCAGCATCAGGCCCAGGATGGCGACCACCCCGGTGGCCACACCGACGACGAAAAGCTCGCCGGCGGTCAGAGTCGGCAGGTGGTAGCCGAATATGTCCGGGCGGATGTCCGCTTTGTTGTTGTCGATCAGCATTCCAGCGGTGAGCACACCCGCCGCCACGAGCAGCAGCAGTCCCAAAATCAGCATCGCGGGCACTTACCTTCCTGGCGCCAAGGGCACGTCGGTCGCGGACAGTATGCCCTGAACGTGCTGCTCGCATGCCTGGCCGGCGCTTCGCTCCCTACGGCGCGTCGCGCAACCGAACCGCGGACAGCACCGTGTCGAGCAGGAGCACGGCAGCCGCCTTGTCCAGCGGCTCGTTGCCGTTGCCGCACTTGGGCGACTGCACGCAGGACGGGCAACCGGTGGCGCAGTCGCATGCGGCGATCGCCGCACGGGTCGCAGCCAGCCATTCCACCGCCGCCTCGTACCCGCGGGCCGCGAAGCCGGCGCCGCCGGGGTGCCCGTCATAGACGAACACCGTCGCGCCGCCGGTGTCCTCGTGCATTGCCGTCGAGACGCCGCCGATGTCCCATCGGTCGCAGGTCGCGAACAGCGGAAGAAGTCCGATCGCAGCGTGCTCGGCGGCGTGTGCAGCGCCGGGCACGTCAGCCGGATGTAGGCCGGCGCCGGCGAGAGTCTCGGCCGGCACCGTGTACCAGACCGCCCGGGTACGCAGTTGCCGCGCCGGCAGGTCCAGCGCGCGCTCATCGAGCACCTCGCCGGTCGCCACCCGCTTGCGTAGGTAGCTGATCACCTGATTGGTCACGTCGACGGTCCCGAAGTGCAGGCCGACGCTGCCGAGGTGGCGGCTGCGCAACGCCTCGACCACCCTGATGTCGGTGATGTCGCGGGCGGACGTGGTCCAGTCCGGCTCCTCGGCGTGCACCATCGCCACTGCTTCGTCGAGGTCGAGGGAATCGACCAGATAGCTGGCTCCCCGGTGCAGGTACACCGCGCCGGCATGTACCTGCAGGTGTGAGGAGCCGGGGTCCACAGTGCCGAGCAGCCGGCCGGTGCCGGCCTCGACAACCCGCACCTGTTCGCCGCCGACACCGCGGATGTCGACCCCGGGGCGCTGCCGCGAGGTCCAGAACCACCCGGTCGGGCGGCGCCGGAGAAGGCCACGACCGACGAGGTCGGCCAGCAGGCCGGCGGCCACCGGGCCGCCGAACATCGGCAGATCCTCCTCGGTGAGCGGCAGCTCCGCTGCCGCGCAGCAAAGGTGCGGCGCCAGCACGTACGGGTTGTCCGGGTCCAGCACGGTGACCTCCACCGGCCGGCCGAATACGGCGTCCGGGTGGTGCACCAGGTAGGTGTCCAGCGGATCGTCCCGGGCCACGAACACGGCCAGCGCCCGCCCACCGGTCCGCCCGGCCCGGCCGGCCTGCTGCCACAGCGAGGCCAGCGTGCCCGGGTAGCCGGTCAGGAGCACGGCGTCGAGACCGGCGATGTCGACACCGAGCTCGAGAGCGTTGGTCGACGCGAGCCCGAGCAACCGGCCGGACTGCAGCGCCGACTCCAACTCGCGGCGCTCATGCGGCAGGTAGCCACCCCGGTAGGCAGCCACCCGATCAGCCAACGCCGGCGCGGCATCGAGCAGCGCGCGGCGGGCATTGAGCGCGACCACCTCCGCACCGCGCCGGGAGCGCACGAAGGCCAGCGTCCGTACCCCTTCGACGACGAGATCGGCCAGCAGCGCGGCGGCTTCTGCCGTCGCGGTCCGCCGCACCGGGGCGCCGTGCTCGCCGGCCAGGCCGGGAACCAGTGGCGGCTCCCACAATGCGAAGTCCAGGGCGGCGCGCGGCGAGGCGTCGACGGCGACTGCTGTCACCGGCAGGCCGATCAGCCGGCCGGCGGAGTCGGCCGGCGCCGACACCGTGGCCGAGGCCAGCAGGAAGACCGGCGACGAACCGTAGTGCGCGCAGATCCGGCGCAGCCGGCGGATCACGTGCGCCACGTGGGAGCCGAAGACTCCTCGGTAGCCGTGGCACTCGTCGATGACGACGTAGCGCAGCCGGCGCAGGAATCCGGCCCACCGGGCATGCGCCGGCAGCATGGCCCGGTGCAGCATGTCCGGGTTGGTCAGGATGAGCCGTCCGTGGGCCCGGATCCAGTCGCGCTCGGCCGGCGGCGTGTCCCCGTCATAGGTCGCTGCCCGGACCTCGGTCAGCTGCAGCGCCCGGATGGCGCGCAACTGGTCGGCGGCCAGCGCCTTGGTCGGCGAAACGTACAGCGCCGTGGGCCGGTGTTCGGTGAGTTGGGTGGACAGCACGGGCAGCAGGTATGCCAGGGACTTGCCGGAGGCGGTACCGGTGGCCACCACGACCGAGGTGCCGGCCATCGCCAGTGAGCCGGCGCTCGCCTGGTGCTCCCAGGGCGCGTCGACTCCATGCAGCCGCAGCCGGTCGATGAGCAAGGGGGCAACCCAGTCCGGCCAGGGCACGCTCCGACCGGGTCGCGCCGGCACCGACTCGACGTGTGTGATCGGGGAGTGCGCACGGCCGGCCGCCAGGCGGTCGAGCAGCGGTTGCGGCATGCGCCCGACTGTCGCACGGCCGGCGAGCTGCCCCAATCGGCGACCGGGCCAGCGCCGGTGGTTGAATCTGCGTACCCGTGTGCTCGATCACTGAAGGGATCGCTCGTGGACCTGTCGCTGTCCACCCGTACGGAGGGTGACCGCACCGTCGTTGTTGTCGGCGGGGAAATCGACGTCTATACCGCCCCCAAGCTCCGCGAGCAGCTGATCGACCTGGTGAGCAATGGCAACTACCACCTCGTGGTGGACATGGAGGGGGTCGAGTTCCTCGACTCCACCGGGCTGGGTGTACTGGTCGGTGGCCTCAAGCGTGTCCGTGCGCACGATGGCTCGTTGCACCTGGTGTGCACCCAGGAACGGATCCTGAAGATCTTCCGCATTACCGGCCTGACCAAGGTGTTTCCGATCCACGCCACGGTGGACGAGGCCGTCACCGCGAGCGACTGACGACCCGAGAGGCCGCCATGCCGACCGTGCGGCTGCAGATCTCGCCGACACCCGCTCACGTCCGCACCGCCCGGCTCGTCGCCACGGCCGTGGCCCGGCGCGGCGGGGTGGCCGACGGCGCCCTTGATGAGATCCGGTTCGCCGTCGGTGAGGCCTGTGCCCGGGCGGTGGACCTGCACGAGCGGCACGCGCCGGACCAGCTGGTCACCATGCTGCTGCAGGACGAAGGCGAGTTCGTCGTCACCGTCCTCGACGCGGCACCAGCCGGCGCCGAAACGACTCAAGGGGATCCGTTGGAGGAGCTCGACCGGCTCTACGCCCAGCCGGGGGACGGTGACGGGCCGATGCCCGCCGGCTTCGGCTTGGCCGTCATCGGTGGGCTGGTGGACGACCTGGAGATCAGTCCCATCGAAGGGGGCCGCGGTACGGTGGTGCGGATGAGTTGGCCGCTGGCCGGCTCGGCGGCCGCCCAGGATCTCACGTAGACTCCACCGCCGGCGCGGATGCTCACCCCTGCGATCTGCGCCACCCGTACCGAACGGATAGCCCGGCCCGCATCTGGGACGTCGGGCCGCCCGATTCCGAGCCGTCTCAGGAGGACGCATGCCGGGGCTCAGCCTCGCCGCCGCAAAGGGCGGCACCACCGTCGAGGGTGGCGATTACACACTGGTCGTCGGCATCGCGGTCCTTGCCGTTCTGGCGCTGGGCTTCGCCTACTACCTGGTCCGCGAGGTGCTCCGGGCCGACCAGGGCACGTCGAAGATGCAGGAGATCTCGCGAGCCGTCCAGGAGGGCGCAGCGGCGTACCTGCGCCGGCAGTTCCGCACCCTCGCGATCTTCGTGGTGCTGGTGTTCTTCCTGCTCCTGCTCCTCCCGGCCGATAGCGCGTCGGTGCGGTGGGGCCGCTCGATCTTCTTCGTGGTCGGCGCCGTCTTCTCCGCCTTGGTCGGTTTCGTCGGGATGACCCTGGCGACCCGGGCCAACGTGCGGGTCGCCGCCGCAGCGCAGGCTTCCGGCGTCAAGCTGGCCATGCGAATTGCGTTCCGTGCCGGCGGTGTCTGCGGCATGTTCACCGTCGGGCTCGGCCTGCTCGGCGCCTCCGGCGTACTGCTGATCTACAACGACCACGCCGCGTCGGTGCTGGAGGGCTTCGGCTTCGGGGGCGCCCTGCTCGCGATGTTCATGAGGGTGGGCGGCGGCATCTTCACCAAGGCGGCCGATGTCGGCGCCGATCTCGTCGGCAAGGTCGAGGCCGGTATCCCCGAGGACGACCCACGCAATGCCGCCACCATTGCCGACAACGTCGGCGACAACGTCGGCGACTGCGCCGGCATGGCGGCCGACCTGTTCGAAACCTACGCCGTGACGCTGATCGCGACGATGGCGCTCGGCGCACTGATGGTGAGCGGCGCCACGATCAACGCCGTGGTGTACCCGCTGCTGCTCGGCGGCGTCTCGATCATCGCCTCGATCATCGGCTGCTTCTTCGTCAAGGCCTCGCCGGGGATGAAGAACGTGATGCCGGCGCTCTACAAGGGACTCGCCGTCGCCGGCGTGCTCTCGCTGATCGCCTTCTACTTCGTCACGACCTCGCTCTTCCCGCAGCCGCTGACGCTCGCCGCGGGCGGCACGGTGTCCGCCATGTCGCTCTTCCTGTCGTGCGCGGTGGGCCTGGTGCTGACCGCGGCGATGGTCTGGATCACCGAGTACTACACCGGCACGCAGTACAAGCCGGTGCAGCACATCGCCGAGGCGTCGACGACCGGGCACGGCACCAACATCATCGCCGGCCTCGGCGTGTCGATGCGCTCGACGGCGTGGCCGGTTCTGTTCGTCTGCATCGCGATCACGGTCTCGTACTGGCTCGCCGGGCTCTACGGCATCGCCGTCGCAGCGACCGCGATGCTGAGCATGGCCGGCATCGTCGTCGCCCTCGACGCCTATGGGCCGATCACCGACAACGCCGGCGGCATCGCCGAGATGGCGGAGCTGCCGGCGAGCGTTCGCGACGTCACCGACCCGCTCGATGCCGTCGGCAACACCACCAAGGCGGTGACCAAGGGCTACGCGATCGGCTCGGCCGGCCTTGCCGCGCTGGTCCTGTTCGCCGACTACACCCATTCGCTCGCCGGTCGCGGCATGAGCGTCACTTTCGACCTCAGCGATCCGAAGGTCATCGTCGGCCTCTTCATCGGCGGCCTGATCCCGTATCTCTTCGGCGCGATGGCGATGGAAGCGGTCGGCCGCGCCGCCGGTTCCGTCGTCGTCGAAGTGCGGCGCCAGTTTCGCGACATCAAGGGAATCATGGACGGCACCGGCAAGCCGGAATACGGCAAGGCAGTCGACATGCTGACCACCGCGGCGATCAAGGAGATGATCGTTCCCTCGCTGCTGCCGGTCGTCGCGCCGATCCTGGTCGGCCTCCTCCTCGGCCCGGCCGCGCTCGGCGGCTTGCTGATGGGAACGATCGTCACCGGTCTCTTCGTCGCGATCTCGATGTGCACCGGCGGCGGCGCCTGGGACAACGCCAAGAAGTACATCGAGGACGGCCACCATGGCGGCAAGGGCAGCGAAGCGCACAAGGCCGCCGTCACCGGCGACACCGTCGGCGACCCGTACAAGGACACGGCCGGCCCGGCGGTCAACCCGCTGATCAAGATCATCAACATCGTCGCGCTGCTGATCGTTCCGCTGCTGCCGATGACGACGTCGGTCGGCGGCATGACGCACACCGCGCCGGCCGCTTCAGCGATCACTTCGCCGGTCGAAGCGCCGACGGCCGCGTCGATGTCGGCGCCCGCACCGTCCGCCGCGTCGCGATAGCAGAGCGACCGCTTCTGGGCGCCGCTTCCGAACCACTCTCGATCGACATCGCCGGCAGCGGCGCCGTGTCGGCGCTCCTGACGACGCCGGACGACGCCACGGCCGCATGCGTGCTCGCGCACGGCGCCGGCGCCGGCATGGACCATCCGTTCATGGCGGCGCTGGCGAACGGCCTGGCGGCGCGTCGCATCGCCGCGCTG
>JALZAK010000012.1 GCA_030948385.1 Actinomycetota bacterium | reverse complement strand
CATCACCGCCGCGCACCAGCTCCCCGGCCAGCAGATGGAGCTCTACGGCGGCACCCTGACCGGAGTGGACAACCAGGCCCACGGCACCTACGCCCCCGACTACGGCAGCGTGCTGGTCACGTTGACGACCACGTCGGACAACGCCGAGATCATGCTGCTCTTCGGTGGTCACATCGCCGCGGGCCTCGGCCCGCGCGGCTGGGGAGCGGGCCTCGGCGCCGGCGGGATCTCCGGCGGCAACTATCACATCCGGATCACCGAGGTCGACGGGACGAGCATCGGCAACCGCGACAACCAGCTGATGAGCGGCGCGATCACGCTGAACGACACGACGATCACCACGTCGGCCCAGTCGAGCGGCACGGCCGGCGGCACGATCATCGACACGGCCACGCTGGCCGGCACCACCGCGGATGCGACCGGCACGATCACCTTCACCCTCTACGGCCCGGTCGCCACCAATACCCCCACCTGCACACCACCGGCGGTCTTCACCAGCACCGTCCCGGTCCAGCCCGGGGTGCTGACGTATGACTCGGCACCGTTCACGGTCACCGGGCCGGGCTTCTACTTCTGGGTCGCGTCCTACTCCGGTGACGTGGGCAACAACCCCTCGGCCGGACGCTGTGGGAGCGCCAACGAGGTCAGCCACGTGGTCAAGGCAACGCCGGGCATCTCCACGACGGCCACCACCCCCGTGCCAATCGGCGCCGCGATCTCCGACACCGCCGACCTCAGCGGCCTGGTCGGCACACCGACCGCCGGCCAGGTCACCTTCCAGGTGTACGGCGACAGCGCCTGCTCCACCCCGCTCACCCCCGCACCCCTGGTCGCGACGGCCGTCAGCCCGAGCGGCACCGACTGGCTGTTCACCTCGCCGGCCTACACCCCCACCACGCCGGGGAGCTACTACTGGCGGGCCTTCTATGCCGGGAACGGGCAGAACGCTGCCGTCGCCGGCGCCTGCCAGGCAGCCGGTGAAACATCCGTCGTGACCCCGCGCCAGCCGACGATCGCCACCCAGGCCACGGCCAGCGCGCCGGTCGGCACTGCCATCACCGACTCGGCCACCATCTCGGGGGTCTACGGCCCGCTTACCGCCGGGCAGATCACCTTCACGCTGTACAGCGACAGCCAATGCAGCGTTCCGGTGCCGCCGGCCACCATCGCCGGCGACCCGGCGACGCTGACCAACACCGGGTCCACCTGGAGCGTCACGTCGATGCCGGTCACGCCGACCGCGGCCGGGACGTACTTCTGGCGCGCCTTCTACGCCGGCAACGGCAACAACCTGCCGGCGAGCGGAGCCTGCGGTGACGCCAACGAGGCCAGCACGCTGACCCGGCACAGCCCGGCGATCGCGACGTCGGCGACGCCGACCGTGGTCATCGGCTCCCCGATATCCGACACGGCAACGCTGACCGGCCTCTTCGGCGCGCTCGCGCCCGGCCAGGTGACTTTCGCGTTGTACAGCGACGCCACCTGCACCAGCCGGGTCGGCGGAAGCATCGCTGCGGCGAGTGTCAGCCAGAGCGGCACCACCTGGACCATCGTTTCGGTGCCGGTCACCCCGGGCGTCGTGGGCACGTACTACTGGCGGGCTTTCTACGCCGGCGACGGAGACAACGACCCGATCAGCGGCGCCTGCGATGCCACTGCTGAGCACAGTGACGTGACCAAGAGCCAGCCGGGCCTCACCACGCAGGCCACCGAGGTGGCCCCGCTCCTGACCGCACTGCTGCACGACAGCGCCCACCTGACCGGCGTCTACGGCCCGGTGACCACGGCGGAGGTCACGTTCCGCGTGTACGCCACGGACACCTGTGCGACGGCGCTGGCCACGCTGCCCGCGCTGAGCGCGGCGCAGCAGCCGGACGGCAGCTGGGTGGTCGTCTCGGCCGACTGGTCGCCGCCGGGCGCCGGCACGTACTACTGGCGGGCCTTCTACGCCGGCAACGCGTCCAACCTGGCCGTCAGCGGAGGCTGCAACGCGCTGAACGAGCACTCCATGGTCAATCCCGCGACCCCGGCGATCTCGACGACCGCCACGGCGTCGGTCCCGGTCGGCGGGTCCATCACCGATGTGGCGCACCTGACCGGTTACTTCGGCACGCCGACCTCCGCCGCGGTCACGTTCACCGTCTACAGCGACGCGAACTGCACCAGCGTGCTGACCACGGTTGCCGGCGCCTCGGTGAGCGCCGCCGGCCCCAACGCCTGGGACGTCACGTCCGCGGCGGTTCCGGTCGACGTGGCCGGCACGTACCGCTGGATTGCCTCGCTCACCGCCGACCCGAACAACACCGCGGTCAGCGGTCGGTGTGGTGACGCGGGGGAGACCTCGGTGCTGACCAAGCTCAGCCCGACCATCGCCACGTCGGCCCGACCGACCGTCGCAGTGGGAGGGACGGCGACCGACACGGCCCTGCTCTCCGGCGTGTCCGGCACCGTCGCGGTCGCCGCGAGTCAGGTGACGTTCACCGTCTACTCCGACGCCGGCTGCGGCACCGTGCTGGGCACAGTCGCCGGGGCGACCGCGACGCTGGCCGGCGGAGTGTGGAGCGTCGTCTCCCAGCCCTTCACCACCACCCACGCCGGCACGCTGTTCTGGCGGGCGTCCTATGCCGGCGACGTCAACGACAACCCGGTGGCCGGCGGCTGCTCGGACGCCGGCGAGCAGACGGCGGTCACGCCGCTCACACCGCTGATCAGCACGGCGACCGAGCCGGCTGCCCTCGTGGGTGACGCGGTGACCGACACGGCATTCCTGAGCGGGGTCTTCGGCCCGGTGCTCGCCGGCGATGTGACCTTCGTCCTCTACAGCGACGCCGGCTGCACCACGGTTGCGGGCACCGTCAGCGGGATCCGCGTCACCGGCGGCAACGGTTCCTGGGTGGTCACCTCGGCCGCCATGACGCCGCCGCACGCCGGGCCGTACCACTGGGTCGCGACCTACGCCGGCAACGGCGACAACGTCTCGGTGCGGGGCGCCTGCTCCGATGTGAACGAGACCGTCACGCTGGCTCCGCGGCTGCCGTCCCTGGCCACCGTGGCCACCTCCTCGGCCCCGGTCGGCTCCGTCATCCACGACGTCGCGACCATCACCGGGGTCTTCGGTCCGCTGACCGCGGGCCAGGTGCACTTCGCGCTGTACACCGGTGCCGACTGCACCGGCCCGGCCACGTCCGTGGCGACGGTGTCGGGAACGCAGTCGGGGGATACCTGGACGGCCACCTCGGCCGACTATCCGACGCCGGTCGCCGGCGCGTACCACTGGATCGCCAGCTACGACGGCAATGTGGACAACGCGCCGATCGCCGGCACCTGTGGTGACAGCGGCGAGAACACGTCGGTCACCCGGCTGGCGCCGGCGATATCCACCACCGCCACCCCGACCGTCGAGGTCGGGGCGACCATCGTCGACACCGCCACCCTGACCGGCGTCTTCGCCGGTACGACGGTGCTCGCCGGCCAGGTGCACTTCGCCCTGTACGACGACGCCGACTGCACCCATCTGGTGGCCACCCTGGGGACGGTCAACCTGGTCAACGGCGCGACCGGCTGGGTCGCCACCTCTGCCGGCTTCCCCACGCCGGCGGTCGGCGCCTACCGCTGGATCGCGTCCTATGCCGGCGATGCCAACAACGCCCCGGTCGCCGGCACCTGCGGTGACACCGGGGAGACCAGCGCGGTGACCGCGCGGGCACCGGCCATCACCACCGACGCGCAGACGCCGGTGGCCGTCGGGTCGACCATCACCGACACCGCGACCCTCACCGGCATCTTCGGTGCGATCGTGCCCGCCGACGTCGTCTTCACCGTCTACGACAACGCGTCGTGCAGCGGCGCCGGCACGGTCGTCGCCGGCAGCACGCTGGTGGCGCACACCGGTGAGAGCTGGACCATCCGCTCTGCGCCCTTCACGACCCTGCATGCCGGCGCCTACCACTGGGTTGCGGCCTACGCGGGCAACGCCAACAACGGGCCGGTCTCCGGCGCGTGCGCCGACAGCGGCGAGGCGTCGACCGTGACGCAGGCACAGCCTCGCATCGACACGTCGGCCGTCGATTCGGTCACCGTGGGTGCGGCCATCTCCGATGTCGCCAACCTGCACGGCGTGTTCGGGCCCGTCAGCACCGCCGACGTGACCTTCGAGCTGTACCTGGGAGCCGACTGCCCGGGCGTGCTCATCGCCACCGTGCCCGCCGCGAGCGCCACTCTCGTCGGCGGGGTCTGGGTGGTCACTTCAGCGGTGCACCTCGCCGCGGCCGCCGGGACCTACCACTGGATCGCCCGCTACGCCGGAAACGCCGACAACGGGCCGGCGGCCGGCGTCTGCGGTGACGACGGCGAGACCTCCACCGTCGACCAGGCCCAACCGAACATCGACACGTCCGCGGACGCCGGTGCCACGGTCGGGGCAGCCATCCACGACATCGCGCGCCTGACCGGGCTGGCGCCGAATACCACTGTGACACCCACCTCGGTCACCTTCCAGCTCTACTCCGACGCCGCCTGCACCAGCCTGGTCACCAGCGTTCCGGGCGCCTTCGTCGACGCCGGCGCCGGTCAGGTGTTCGTCAGCTCCGCCGGCGTGATGACCGCCGCCGCCGGCCACTACTGGTGGATTGCGACGTACGCCGGCGACGCGAACAACAAGCCGGCCGCCGGAGCCTGCGGGGATGCCGGCGAGAACACCGTCGTCGACAAGCAGGCGCCGGCGATCACCACGACCGCAACCGCCCAGACCGGGCTGGGCTCGTCGATCTCCGACACCGCGACCCTGGCCGGCCTGTTCGGCAGCGCGCCCGGCGGCAGCGTCACCTTCACCGCGTACGCCACCGCCGACTGCACCGGCGAGCCCGTCTTCGTCGCGGCCGACCGCCCGCTGGTCGCGGGCACCGCTGGCGCCTGGACTGTCGATTCGGGCAGCTTCACGCCGGCCGTTGCTGGGACCTATCGCTGGATCGCTTCCTACTCCGGCGACGCCAACAACCTGCCCGTCGCCGGGCTGTGCGGCGACGTCGGGGAGACCTCCGCGGTCGGGGATCTGCTCGTGGTGAAGTCGGTCGACAAGACGGTTGCGAGCTACGGCGACCAGATCGACTACACCCTGACCGGCACCGCCTATTCCGTCGACCAGCACGCCGTGGTCATCACCGACGTGGTGCCCGCCGGCACGACGTACCTGTTCGCGGGCTGCCCGCCCCCGTGCACCTCCTCCTACCTGCCGGCGACGCGGACCGTCACCTGGACGGTAGGTACCCTTGCCGCCGGCGCGTCGGTGGCCGTGCTGTTCGCCGTGCACATCGACGTGCCGGCCCCCGGCCCCGACGGCAAGTTTCCCGGCATCCTGATCGACAACATCGGCGCGATCGGATCCGCCGAGACGCCGAAGGTCCCCTCGAACCCCGTCCAGACGAAGGTTCATCCGTCTGAGATCGGGACGGCGGTCAGCAGCTCGCCGCCGCCGCTCGCGCCGCCCCAGCCGGCGCCGAACCAGCCCGGGCTGGCCGTGACGGGAGCGGGGTGGCTGGCGCCCGCGCTGTGGCTCGCCCTCGTCATGCTGGCGGCCGGCACTGTCCTGTCGGTGTCGGGCCGGCGGCGCCGGCCAGGCGCCCGCTAGGCCCGCCCGGGAGGCGAACTCCGGCCGACTAGTGCAGCCGGCCCTGCGCGGCCAGGGTCACCAGGAGAAGCACGAGCACGGTCAGGACCAGCATGGCCTGGGCGGGGAATGCCGGCGCGCCGTGCAGGCCGGCGCGGGCGGACCGGCAGACCGGGCACCGAGCCTCGGCGACCGGTCCCGCGCACCTGGCACAGATCAGCTGCTCACAGCACATCGGCGCCTCCCGCTCCAGCGACGGAGCTTCCATTCTGCACCCGCCGGTAGTGTTGACCATCGTGATCCGTCTCGACCACGTGACGAAGCTCTATCGCGCCAGCACCCGCCCCGCCCTCGACGACGTGTCCGTCTTCGTGGAGAAGGGGGAATTCGTCTTTTTCATCGGCGCCTCCGGCTCCGGCAAATCGACCTTTATCCGGCTGCTCCTCAAGGAGGAGCCGCCCACCACCGGCCGGATCAACGTCGCGGGCCGTGACTTCGCCAAGCTCTCCCGGTGGAAGGTTCCTCAGCTGCGCCGCAGCATCGGCTGCGTCTTCCAGGACTTCCGGCTGCTGGCGAACAAGACGGTCGGGGAGAACGTCGGGTTCGCCCTGGAAGTCATCGGCAAGCCCAAGCACACGATCCGCAAGGTCGTACCGGAGGTCCTCGACCTGGTGGGCCTGGACGGCAAGTTCAACCGGATGCCGCATGAGCTCTCCGGCGGTGAGCAGCAACGGGTGGCGCTGGCCCGGGCCTTCGTGAACCGTCCCCTGGTGCTGCTCGCCGACGAACCCACCGGCAACCTCGACCCGGATACCAGCATCGAGATAATGCGGCTGCTCGATCGGATCAATCGCACCGGCACCACGGTCGTGATGGCGACCCACGACGCCACCATCGTCAACTCCATGCGGCGCCGCGTCGTCGAACTCGAAGACGGCCGGGTTGTGCGGGATCAGGCCCGCGGCGTCTACGGCTGACTCGCTCCGTCCCCGATCGCGAAGGGTCACATGCGCGCGAACTATGTGCTGTCCGGGATCGGCTCCGGCCTCCGGCGCAACCTCACCATGACCGTGGCCATGATCCTCACGACGGCCATCTCGCTGACCCTGCTCGGCTCGGGCTTGCTGCTGTTCCAGAAGGTCAACCAGATGAAGGATTACTTCTACGTACGGGTAGAGGTTTCCATCTTCCTCAAGGACACCATCACCGATCAACAGCTCACCGACCTTCGCCAGCAGCTCGACCATGACCCGCTGGTCAAGAGCGCCGCGTACGAAAGCAAGGCCGATGCCTACCGCCGGTTCCGGGAGCAGTTCCGCGACTCCCCGAACATCTTGAACAACGTGCGGCCGACCGCGCTGCCGGCGTCGTTCCGGGTCAAGCTCAAGGATCCGAGGGCGTTCGATAAGGCCGCGAAGGAGTACACCTCGGCGCCCGGCGTCGGCACGGTCTTCAGCCCGCGGAGGATCCTGGGCAAGCTGTTCGGCATCATCGGGGCGTTCCAGACGGTGGCCGTGGTGATCGCGGTGGTGGTGCTGATCGCCGCCGTCCTGCTGGTGGGCAACACCATCCAGGTGGCTGCCTTCAACCGACGGCGGGAGACCGAGATCATGCGACTGGTCGGCGCGTCCGGCTGGTACGTCAAGTTGCCGTTCGTCCTGGAGGCCGTCGTGGCCGGCGCGATCGGCTGGATCGTGGCGCTGGGCCTGCTGGTGGCGGGCAAGAAGTTCTTCATCGACGGGCAGCTGTCCGGTCTGTTCAGCAACCAGTTCATTCCGTCGATCAGTTACGCCGACGTGCTCGGCACGTCGCCGTGGCTGCTGCTGGTCGCTACCGCGCTGACCGCCCTCACCGCGTGGATCACGCTGACGTTCTACGTCCGGGTCTGAGCCCAGCGGTGCCACGTGAGGAGGGCCGCAAGCTCATCGCCGCTAACCGCAAAGCCCGCTACGACTACTTCATCGAAGACACTTTCGAGGCCGGGCTGGTGTTGACCGGCACCGAGGTCAAGTCGCTGCGCGCCGGCCGGGCCTCGCTGGTCGACGGGTATGCGGTGATCAAGGACGGCGAGGTCTGGCTCGAGGGCGTGCACATCCCCGAGTACACCGAGGGCACCTGGACCAACCACGAGCCGCGCCGGCACCGCAAGCTGCTGCTGCACAAGGGCGAGATCACCAAGCTGATCGGCAAGACCAAGGAGGGCGGGCTGACCCTGGTCCCGCTGCAGCTGTACTTCCGCGATGGCCGGGCCAAGGTGGAGTTGGCCTTGGCACGTGGCAAGCGGGCCTACGACAAGCGGCAGACCCTGGCCAAGCGGGACGCCGATCGCGAGATCACCCGCGCGCTCGGCCGGCGCCGCAAGGGTCGGGCGTGAGCGTGCCGGCGCCGGCAACCCCCGGCCGGCCCTACGTGGCCGTTGTGGGTCCCGCCGATGCCACCGAGTCCGACACCCTGGCGGCCTACGCCGTGGGTGCGGGACTGGCCGCCCGCGGTGCGGTGGTTGTCTGCGGTGGGATGGGCGGGGTGATGGCGGCGGTCGCGGCCGGCGCCCGCTCGGCCGGCGGGACCTGCGTCGGGCTGCTGCCGGGCGCCTCGCGCGAGGGCGCGTCACCGGATCTCACCGTCGCGCTGCCCACCGGGCTCGGAGAGGTGCGTAACGCGCTCGTCGTACGCGCAGCAGATGCTGTCGTCGCCATCGGCGGCTCGTGGGGCACTCTGTCCGAGATCGCGCTGGCGGTGCGTTCCGGCCGGCGGGTGGTCGCCGTCGCCGGCTGGCAGGTGGTCGACGCCACGGGATCTCCGGTAACCGGTCTGACGTATGTGGCAAGCCCGGCCGAGGCCATCGAAGCGGTACTCGCGGTACCCTAGGCCGGTTACCTACCAGGGGGTGATTGGTTTCGACTCCGGATGTCGAGACAGGGGAAGCGGGCCGAGGAAGGCGACGATGATCTCGTTAACCAATAACGTCGCAAAAAGAAATAAGCGCCGATACTCATCGCGCTGAGCTCGCTCTTGCTGCCTAAGTAAGTAGCGGCTCTGTCAGCCCGGGTGCGCCTCCCGCCCGGATGCTGGCATCAGCAGGAGGCTCACCGCCCTTCCCGGCTGCGGGGATCGGCGGGACACCCAACAGCAGCTGGGCCCGTCACACCGGCTTGCTCACACGACCGGCGGGGCCGAGAAAGGCACAGTGAGCTGCGCCCGGAGAAGCCCTGTTCAGATACCGGAGGACGCGGGTTCGATTCCCGCCACCTCCACTGAGGGGTGTTCACGGTTCTA
>JALZAK010000076.1 GCA_030948385.1 Actinomycetota bacterium | reverse complement strand
TCGCAGACCCTCAAGGACGCCATCAACGAGGCGATGCGCGACTGGGTCACCAACGTCGAGTCCACCCACTACGTGATCGGGTCGGTGATGGGCCCACACCCCTTCCCGATGATCGTGCGCGACTTCCAGCGGGTGATCGGTGTCGAGGCGCGTGATCAATGCCTCGAGTTGACCGGGCGACTTCCCGACGTCGTCGCCGCCTGCGTGGGTGGTGGCTCCAACGCGATGGGCATCTTCTCCGCCTTCCTGGCCGACACCGGCGTGCGGCTGATCGGCTACGAAGCCGGGGGGGAGGGTGTCGCAAGTGGACGGCACGCGGCGACCGTCGCCGGCGGCCGCCCCGGGGTGCTGCACGGCATGCGGACGTACCTGCTGCAGGACGCCGACGGCCAGACCCAAACCACCCACTCCATCTCCGCCGGCCTGGACTACCCGGGGGTCGGACCGGAGCACTCCTGGCTGCATGACGCCGGCCGGGCGCAGTACTACGCGGTGACCGACGCCGAGGCGATGGAGGCGATGGCGCTTCTGGCGCGCACCGAAGGCATCCTGGTCGCCATCGAGACGGCGCATGCGTTCGCTGGTGCGCTGCCGCTGGCCCGCGAGCTGGGTGCCGGCGCGATCGTCATGGTGTGTTGTTCGGGCCGCGGCGACAAGGACATGGAAACAGCGGCTCGCTGGTTCGACCTCGCGTGACCGCGCTGGAAGATGTGTTCGCCCGGGCGCGGTCCGACGAACGCGCCGTACTGGTGGGGTACCTACCGGCCGGATACCCCACCGTTGCCGGGGCCATCGAGGCGCTGACCAGCATGGTCGACAGCGGCGTCGACGTCGTCGAGATAGGCCTGCCCTACACCGATCCACTCATCGACGGCCCGACGATCCAGACGGCGGTCGACCGGGCACTGGCCGGCGGGGTACGCACTCGCGACGTGCTGGCGACGGTCGAGGCCGTCGCCGGCACGGGTGTGCCGACGCTGGTCATGACGTACTGGAATCCGGTGGACGCGTACGGCGTCGAGCGGTTCGCCCGGGATCTGGCCGCCGCCGGCGGGGCCGGGATGATCACGCCCGACCTGATCCCGGAGGAAGCCGCCGACTGGCTGGCTGCCTCGGACGCGGCAGCGCTGGACCGGATCTTCCTGGTGGCGCCCTCATCGACCGACCAGCGGATTGCAATGACAACTGCCCACTGCCGGGGCTTCGTGTACGCGGCATCGGTGATGGGCGTGACCGGCGCCCGCGAGGCGAGCAGCACCCTGGGGCGCCGGCTGGTCGAGCGGGTGCGGGCAGCCTCCGACCTTCCGGTCGGCGTGGGCTTGGGCGTCAGCAACGGCCGGCAGGCGGCCGAGGTTGCGGCCTACGCCGACGCCGTCATCGTCGGCTCTGCCCTGGTCGGCTGCCTGCTGCACGCCGAATCCGACGTGGCGGGAGTGCGCGCGCTGCGGGCGCTGACCGCAGACCTGGCCGCGGGGGTCCGGCGGGACGGCTAACCACTGGGGCGCACAGCCTGCGGTACAAACACCACGTGCGATACGGCGTCTACCTGCCGAACTTCGGGCCGCTGGCCGATGTCGGTCTGCTGGTCGCCCTGGCCGGGGAGGCCGAGGCAGCCGGCTGGGACGGCTTCTTCCTCTGGGATCACCTGGCCGGGTGGGACAGCGACTGTGCCGACATCACGGTCGCGCTCGCGGCGGTCGCCATGGCGACCGAACGGTTGCGCTTCGGTCCCCTGGTCACCCCGCTGCCGCGGCGCCGGCCGCAGAAGGTGGCCCGCGAGACCGTGTCGCTCGACCGGATCTCCGGCGGCCGGTTGGTCTTCGGTGTCGGCACCGGGGACGGGCCGGCCGAGTGGGCCGACCTTGGCGAGCAGACCGACCAGCGCATCCGCGCTGCAATGCTCGACGAGGGCCTCGAGGTCCTTCGCGGGCTGTGGTCGGGGGAGCCGATGGAACACGCCGGCGCCCACTACACGGTGCGCGGCCACTTTGCTCCGCCGGTGCAATCGCCGCGGATTCCGGTCTGGGTGGCCGGCGTCTGGCCCGGCCGGCGGCCGTTCGAGCGGGCCGCCCGGTGGGACGGCGTCTTCCCGATCGGCCGCGACACCGGGTTCGACGCGATGATGGCCGCCGAGGACATCGCGGCCGTGGTGGCAACGGTGAGCGCGCACCGGGCGGATGCGGCAGGTCCCTTCGACGTCGTGCACTGGGGGGTGTCACCCGCCGGCCCGGACGATCCGACCGCCCACGTGGCCGCCTACGCCGCGGCCGGCGCCACCTGGTGGCTGGAAAATATCGGCCCGTGGCCATACGGCTGGTCCGGTAGCGGCGAATGGCCGCTGGCGGCGATGCGCCGGCGGCTGGGCCAGGGACCGCCGCTGACCGGTTGAGCCCCGGCTCAGCCGGGGCGGACCACGTCCTTGACGGCACCGGAGAGGCCGGCCGCGCTGTCGGCGACCACGATCGGCACCGACGCAGTCGTCGGCGATGGCAGCGCCGCGGGGTCGTGCCAGGCGACCTGGGCGACCTTGCCCGGCAGGTTCACGCTGGCCTCGCCACCGACGACCTCGCAGCGGAACGCGTACGTCAGCTGATCGGGCAGGCCGTTGCCGCCGCCGCACAGGTGGTAGAGGCCGACCATGTCCACCACCCGCGTCTCCAGGCCCGTCTCCGCGCGCACCTCGCGGATCACCGCGTGCACCGGTGTTTCGCCGCCGTTGATGCGGCCGCCGGGCAGGCCCCAGCGCCGCTGGCCGTAGTTCTGCCGGATCAGCAGCACCCGACCGGCCGGATCGTGGATCACCGCAGCAGCCGCCGTGACCAGGCCTCCCGGCTGGTTCGTTCCTCGCGCCTGCTTCATGACAGGCGACGATAGCCAGGTCACCGGTCCCGGGCACCCCCGGGCCCGGCGGCTACGGTGTGCGGGTGATTCTGGCCTCCATCCCGTCGCCGTCACGCGGGGTGTGGCACCTGGGGCCGCTGCCGATCCGGGCGTATGCGCTGTGCATCATCGCCGGCGTCATCGTCGCCGTGATCATGGGCGAACGACGCTGGCAGGCCCGCGGCGGCCGCAAGGGCACCGTGGCCGATGTTGCCGCCCTTGCGGTGCCGTTCGGCCTGGTCGGCGGGCGCCTGTATCACGTGATCACCAGCCCGCAGGCGTACTTCGGCAAGGGCGGGGATCCGGTCGCCGCGCTGTACATCTGGCGGGGTGGGCTGGGGATTCCCGGCGCCGTGCTGCTCGGTGCCCTGGGTGCCTGGATCGCCTGCCGGCGCCGGCACATCGGGTTGCCTGCCTTCGGTGATGCGATCGCACCGGGCATCGCGGTCGCGCAGGCCATCGGCCGCTGGGGCAACTACTTCAACCAGGAGTTGTTCGGCCGGCCGACCACACTTCCCTGGGGGCTGCGGATCGATCCCGGTCACGAGGGCTACCAACCCGGCCACCCGACCTACCATCCGACCTTCCTCTACGAGTCGCTGTGGGATCTGGGCGTTGCCGGCGCGGTGATCTGGGCCGACCGGAGGTTCCGCCTGGGCCGCGGCCGGGCGTTCGCGCTGTACATCGCCCTGTACTCCGTCGGCCGGCTGTGGATCGAGGCGCTGCGGGCCGACCCGGCGAACCACCTGCTCGGACTACGGATCAACGAGTGGACCTCGCTGCTCGCCCTGGTCGGCTCGGTGCTCTGGATCGTCACGCACCGCGGCCCGCGCGAGGAGGCGGTGCAACCGGCTGTCGCCGGCGCCGACGTCGACGCCGACGTAGGCTCGGGCGGTGAGTAGCCCAGCGGGAACGGGAGCGCCGCCGGGCCGGGTGGTCCCCGAGGCCCACCACGAGCACCGCGACGTAACCGGCGGCCCGCTGCGCCCGGCTGTGTTCGGCGCCATGGACGGCCTTGTTTCCAACCTCGCGCTGATCTCCGGTGTCGCCGGCAGTAACGCCCGACCCGGCACGGTCGCGCTGGCGGGGGTGGCCGGCCTGATCGCCGGCGCGTTCTCGATGGCGGTAGGCGAGTACACCTCGGTCGCCGCCCAGGCGGAACTCACCCGGGCCGAGATCGACATCGAGCGCTCCGAGCTGTTGCGCAATCCCGAGGCCGAGCAGGCTGAGCTGGCCGCGATGTACGTGCAGCGGGGGGTCACGCCCGACCTCGCCGCCCAGGTCGCCGCCCAGCTGTCGAAGGACCCCGAGCAGCGTTGGCGCATCCACGTCCGCGAGGAGCTCGGCGTCAACCCGGACGCCCTGCCCTCGCCCTGGACGGCGGCGTCCGCATCGTTCCTGTCCTTCACCCTCGGCGCCCTGCTCCCGCTGCTGCCGTACCTGCTGGGCGCCAGCACGTTGCTGGTGTCGGTGGGCCTGTCGGTGGTGGGGTTGTTCGCCGCCGGCGCCCTGACCTCGCGGTTTACCAACCGGGGCTGGATCTACAGCGGCCTACGCCAACTGCTGCTCGGGGCCGTGGCGGCGGCGATCACGTACGGCGTTGGTCACGCGGTGGGGGCGGCCGGACTGCGCTGAGCGGACCGACTTGCGCGGGCGGGGCAGGGACATAGTGTGGCGGGCACCGGTGCTGCCCTCTGAGGAGGTCTGATGGCTCGCGTCGAAGTCACTGTGGACGGGGTGCGATACGCCGACGAGGTGGAGCCCCGGTTACTGCTCGTGCACTACCTGCGCGAAAACCTGGGGCTGGTGGGCACGCCGATCGGCTGTGACACGTCCAACTGCGGGTCGTGCACGGTGCTGGTGGACGGCAAGAGCGTGAAGAGTTGCACGATGCTCGCGGTCCAAGCGCAGGGCAGCGAGATCACCACCATCCAGGGACTGGGTGGTCCCGAGGGGCTGCATCCGATGCAGAAGGCCTTTCACGAGCAGCACGCGCTGCAGTGCGGCTACTGCACCCCGGGGATGATCCTCGCCGCCGTTGACCTGCTCGGCGAGAACCCGTCGCCGACCGACGTGGAGGTCCGGCACGGCCTGGAGGGCAACCTGTGCCGGTGCACCGGATATCAGAACATCGTCCGGGCGGTGCAGGCCGCCGCCGCGCAGGGGCGCGGTGGGGCCACGATCGACCTGACTGACGCGGAGGCGACTCGATGACCGAGCAGATGGACGCGGGTCTCGTGGCCGAGGAGGTCGCCGAGAGTGGTCAGCTCGGGACGCCGGATGGCAGCCGGCAGGTGGGTCGGCCCCGCCGGCGCAAGGAGGATGCCCGGCTGATCACCGGCCAGACGCGGTGGACCGACAACATCACCCTGCCGGGCCTGCTGCACATGGCGATCCTGCGCAGCCCGATGGCGCACGCGCGGATCACCCGGGTCGACGTGTCACCGGCGATGGAGCAGCCCGGGGTGCTGGCCGCGTTCTCCGGAGCCGACCTCGCCGACGAGCTCGGCAGCCTCCCGTGTGCCTGGCCGGTGACCGCGGACATGGTGCACCCCGACCACCCACCGCTGGCGACGACGGAGGTGCGTTACGTCGGGGACGCGGTGGCGGTGGTCATCGCCCGTGATCGCTACCAGGCGGCCGACGCCCTCGAGGCGATCGAGGTCGACTACGAGCCTCTCCCGGCTGTGCTCGACATGGAGGAGGCGCTCAAGGACGAGGTGCTGGTGCACTCCGACAAGGGCACCAACAAGGCGTTCCTGTGGCCCTTCGACGGCGGCGACTACGACGCGGCCAAGGCGAAGGCCGAGGTCGTCGTGCGCCGGCGCTTCATCCAGCAACGGCTCATCCCCAGCGCGATGGAGCCGCGCTGCGTCGTGGTCGAGCCGCTGGCCGCCTCCGGTGAGTTCACGGTCTACTCCGCGACGCAGATACCGCACATCCTGCGCGTCATGCTTGCGCTGGTCACCGGCATACCGGAGCAGAAGATCCGGGTCATCGCCCCGGATGTGGGCGGCGGCTTCGGCTCCAAATTGAACGTCTATGCCGAGGAGGTCATCTGCCTGGTCGTCGCCAAGCACTTGGGCCGCCCGGTGAAGTGGACCGAGTCACGCAGCGAGGGCCACCAGGCGACCATCCACGGCCGCGACCAGATCCAGGACATCGAGATCGCCGCGAACCGCGACGGCACCATCCTGGGGCTGTCGGTGGACCTCAAGGCGGACATGGGTGCGTACCTGCAACTGGTGACCCCAGGTGTCCCGGTGCTGGGCGCCTTCATGTTCAACGCGATCTACAAGATGGAGGGTTACCGCTTCCGCTGCACCGGCGTCTTCACCACCAAGACGCCCACCGATGCCTACCGCGGCGCCGGCCGCCCCGAGGCGACGTACGCGATCGAGCGCATCGTCACCGAGCTGGCCGCCGAGCTCGGCATGGACCCGATGGAGATCCGCCGCAAGAACTGGATCCGGCACGAGGAGTTCCCCTACACAACAGTCGCCGGCCTCACCTACGACAGCGGCAACTACGAGGCCGCGACCGACAAGGCGCTGGCCACCTTCGGTTATGACGAGCTGCGCCGCGAGCAGCAGGAGCGGCGCGACCGCAAGGACCCGGTGCAACTGGGGGTGGGCATCTCCACCTACACCGAAATGTGCGGGCTGGCACCGTCGCGCGTGCTCGGATCGCTGTCCTACGGCGCCGGCGGCTGGGAAGCCGCCAGCATCCGGATGCTGCCCACCGGCAAGGTCGAGGTGGTCACCGGCACCAGCCCGCACGGCCAGGGGCATGTGACGTCGTGGAGCCAGATCGCAGCCGACGTGCTCGGCGTGCCGTTCGAGGACATCGAAGTCATCCACGGCGACACCGACTCCTCGCCGCAAGGCATGGACACCTACGGGTCCCGGTCGCTGGTGGTCGGCGGCATCGCCGTCCACGCGGCCGCCCACAAGGTGGTCGAGAAGGCGCGCCGGGTCGCCGCGCACATGCTCGAGGCCGACGAGGGCGATCTGGAGTTCGCTGACGGCGCGTTCTCGGTACGTGGGTCCGCCGAGGCGAAGAAGACGATTCAGGAGGTGGCACTGGCCACCTTCGCGGCGCACGACCTGCCCGAGGGGATGGAGCCCACCATCAACGCGGAGTCCGTCTACGACCCGGGGAACTTCTCCTTCCCGCACGGCACCCACCTGTGCGCGGTCGAGATCGACACCGAGACCGGGTTCACCAAGATCCGGTCCTATGTCGCGGTCGACGACGTCGGCAAGGTGGTCAACCCGATGATCGTCGAGGGCCAGGTGCACGGCGGGATCGCCCAGGGTGTGGCGCAGGCATTGTTCGAGGAAGCGGTGTACGACGACGAGGGCAACCTGGTGACGGGCTCGTTCGTGGACTATCTCGTGCCCGCCGCGCCGGACCTGCCCGACTTCAACACCGACCGGACCGAGACGCCGGCCACGTCGAACCCACTCGGGGTCAAAGGCGTCGGCGAAGCGGGCACCATCGCCTCCACGCCGGCGGTGATCAACGCGGTCGTGGACGCGCTGCGGCCGTACGGAGTCACCGACATCCGGATGCCGGCAACGCCCGAACGCGTGTGGCGGGCGATCAACGAAGGTTCCTCCGGGGGCGAGCGGGTCGCCGGCGGGACTGTCGCCTACGGCGGCGCCCAGACCGCCACCACGGCAGGAGGTGCCGAATGATCCCGGCCGGCTTCGACTACCTACGCGCCACATCCGTCGACGAGGCTCTGGCGGCGCTCGTCCAGGCCGGCGAGGACGCCAAGGTCCTCGCCGGCGGCCAGAGCCTGCTGCCGCTGCTCCGGCTCCGGCTCGCCTATCCCAGCACCCTGGTCGACGTCGGCGGGGTGCCGGAAATGCATGGGGTGCGCGAGGACGGTGACGGCCTGGTCATCGGCGCGATGACGACGCACTACGAGGTCGTGCACGATCGGCTGATCGCGCAGCACTGCCCGGTGATCGCTCAGGCGACTGAGCTCATCGCCGATCCCGCCGTGCGCCACCGGGGCACGTTCGGAGGGGCCCTGGCCCACGCCGATCCGGCCGGTGACCTGCCGGCCGTCGCCCTGGCCCTCGACGCGTCGTTCACGGTGGCCGGCCCGGGTGGGCGCCGCAGCGTTGCCGCCGGCGACTTCTTCGTGGACTACCTGCAGACCGCGATGTCCCCGGACGAGTTGCTGGTCGAGATTCGGGTGCCGAAGCTGGGCGAGGGCTGGGCCGGGCACTACGAGAAGTTCAACCGGGTCGCCCAGGCCTGGGCGATCGTGGCGGTGTGCGCTCTGGTCCGCCGCGACGGGGACTCCGTCGCCGAGGCCCGGATCGGCCTGACCAACATGGGACCGACCCCGCTGCGGGCCACGGCGGCGGAGGAGGCCCTCGCCGGCGCCTCGGTGCACAACGGTGACATCGGCGCCGCCGCCGAGCGGGCCGCCGAGGGCACCCGGCCGGCGGCCGACCTCAACGCCGCGCCGGATTACCGCCAGCACCTGGCCCGGGTTCTCACCCGGCGCGCCCTGACCGCCGCGCTCGGGAGCTAGGTGGCGGCCGCGCTCCTCCCCGCCGGCATCGGGTCGCCCGCCGCGCTGGCGGCCCGGCTGGCCGAGCACTCCTACCTGGCCGACGACGGTCTGGCCACCGCCGCGTACCTGGCGCTGAAGCTGTCCCGACCGCTGTTCTGCGAGGGCGAGGCTGGGGTCGGCAAGACCGAACTCGCCAAGGCCCTGGCCGGCCTGCTCGACGCGCCGCTGATCCGGTTGCAGTGCTACGAGGGCATCGACGCCAGCCAGGCGCTGTACGACTGGGACTTCCCCCGGCAGCTCCTGCACCTGCGAGCCGCCGAGGCGGCCGGAGTGTCCGATGTGGACGGCCTGGAGCGCGAGCTGTATTCGCGGCGGTTCCTGGTGGCCCGGCCGCTGCTGGCGGCACTGGAGACGTCGCCGGCGGTACTGCTGATCGACGAGGTGGACCGGGCCGACGACGAGTTCGAGGCCTTCCTGCTCGAGGTGCTCAGTGATTTCTCGGTCACCGTCCCCGAGTTGGGCACGCTGCGCGCGCAGACCCCGCCGGCCGTCGTCATCACGTCCAACCGGACCCGTGACGTGCACGACGCGCTGAAGCGCCGGTGCTACTACCACTGGCTCGAGCACCCGTCGTTCGAACGCGAGGTGGCGATCGTCCGGCTACGGGTCCCCGACGCCGCCGACCGGTTGGTCCGCGAGGTAACGGCTGCGGTGCAGGGCCTGCGGGCCGAGCCACTGGTGAAGCGTCCGGGCGTGGCCGAGACGATCGACTGGACGCAGGCGTTGACCGCGCTCGGCGCGCAGTCCCTGGACCCGGGGCTGGCAGCGGCCACGCTGGGTGCGGTGCTGAAGTACCGCGAGGACGGTGAGCGGGCGCGCGGGTTGGACGTGGGCGCCCTGGTGGCCCGCGCGGTGGCCGGTGCGTAGCAGTGGCGGTGCCTAATCGTGCCGGATGATGCGCTGACCGTGGTCGTCGCGCTCTCCCGGGCGATGGGCGCGGCCGGCGGGCCGTCCGGACCCGATCGGACCGCCGAGGCGGTCCGCGCCCTCGGCGCCCTGGACGTGACCAGCCGGGCGGACGTGTACTGGGCCGGCCGGCTGACGCTGTGCCGGGGACCCGACGACCTGGCGCGCTACGACCGGGTGTTCGACGCGGTGATCGCGGGGGACTATCCGCGGTCCAGGCTGCGCTCCGTGCCGCCGCTGCGGGCTGTTGCGGTGGTCGCGACCGGTCAGGGTCCGGGTTCCGAACCGGACGAGGACCCGGCGGCCGGTACGGATCTGCGCGTCCTGCGGGCATCGGCGAGCCGTACCGAGCTGCTCCGGCATCGCGACGTGGCGACACTCACGGCCGAGGAACGGCGGCTGCTGAACGAGGCACTGAGCGCCCTCTCGCTGGCCGGGCAGACCCGCCCGTCGCGGCGGTTCCGGCCGGCGCCGCGGGGCCGGATCGACCGGGGCCGCACCGTCCGGGAGTTGCTGCGTAACGGCGGTGAGGTGGCCGCGCTGCGCCGGCGCCGGCACACCACGCGACCACGTCCGGTGGTGATCCTGGTCGACGTCAGCGGCTCGATGTCGCCGTACGCCGACGCGCTGCTGCGCTTCGCCCACGCAGCCACTCGCCGCCGGCGAGTACGCACCGAGGTGTTCACTATCGGCACCCGGCTGACCAGGGTGACTCGCGAGATGGCCTCACCGGACGCCGAGGCGGCGATGGCGGCGGTGTCGGCGGCCGTACCGGACTGGAGTGGCGGGACCCGCCTGGGCGAGCTGCTCAAGGAGTTCCTGGACCGCTGGGGCCAGCGCGGGACGGCCCGGGGTGCGGTGATGGTGCTGCTCTCCGATGGCTGGGAGCGCGGCGATGCGGCGCTGCTCGGCGAGCAGATGGCTCGGCTGCGCCGCCTGGCCCGCCGGGTCGTGTGGGCCAACCCGCGCAAGGCAGTGCCCGGGTACGCGCCGCTGGCGGCTGGGATGGCGGCCGCGCTGCCCTACGTCGACGAGTTCGTCGAGGGGCACAGTCTGGCCGCGCTGGAGCGGCTGGCCCGCGCGGTCGCCGGCGGGTCCTGTAATGCGTGAGATCCTCGGCTCCCTGCGCGCCTGGTACGACGCCGGCGAGCGGGTCGGCCTGGCCACCGTCGTCGGGGTCAGCCAGAGCGCGCCGCGCCAACCGGGGGCGGCGATGGCGGTCACCGCGACGGGCGAAGCCGTGGGCAGTGTGTCCGGTGGCTGCGTGGAAGGCGCCGTCTACGACCTGGCGACACAGGTGATTGCCTCCGGTGTCCCGGTGCTGCAGACGTTCGGGTACAGCGACGACGACGCATTCGCGGTCGGCCTGACCTGCGGCGGGATGGTGACGCTGTTCGTGCAGGCCCTGGACCGGACCGACGCGCCAGAACTCGCCGATGTCTTCGCCGACGTCGACGCCGGCCGGCCGGTGGCGCTGGCAACGGTGACCGCCGGCGGGTCCGTCGGCCGACGTCTTGCGGTGTGGCCGGATCGGGTCGCCGCCTCACTCGGCACCGAGGGGTTGGACTCGGCCGTCACCGACGACGCCCGCGGCCTGCTGGAGCAGGGTTCCACGGCCAGCCGTCACTACGGCCCGCGCGGCGAGCGCCGGCGCGACGACGTGACCGTGTTCGTGGAATCCTTCGCCCCGCCGCCGCGGATGCTGGTCTTCGGCGCCATCGACTTCGCCGCGGCGGTGGCGCGGGTCGGTGCGTTCCTGGGCTACCGGGTTACCGTCTGCGACGCCCGGGCGGTGTTCGCCACCACCAAGCGGTTTCCGGACGCCGACGAGGTCGTGGTGGAGTGGCCGCACCGGTATCTCGCCCGTACCGAGGTCGACTCGCGGGCGGTCATCTGCGTTTTGACCCATGATCCGAAGTTCGACGTACCTCTGTTGGAGGTCGCGCTGCGGACTCCCGCCGTGTACGTCGGGGCGATGGGGAGCCGGCGCACCCACGAGCAGCGCCTCGACCTGCTCCGCGCGGCCGGGCTGACCGATCCGGAGTTGGGCCGGTTGCGCTCGCCGGTCGGGCTGGACCTCGGCGCCCGCACCCCCGAGGAGACGGCGGTCTCCATCGCGGCCGAGATCATTGCGCTGCGCTGGGACGGGTCGGGCCGGCCGCTGACCGAGACCGGCGGCTACATCCATGCAAAGGCGGCCCGGTGAGGCCGGCCGGGCTGGTGCTGGCGGCCGGCGGGGGGGTCCGGTTCGGCCACCCGAAGGCACTGGTCGAGTACGCCGGCGAGCCGCTGGTCCTGCGGGCAGTGCGGATGCTGGCGGCCGGCGGCTGCGCCCCGGTACTCGCCGTGCTGGGCGCCGGCGCCGGCGACGTGCTGGCCGCCGTCGAGTTGCCGCGCGCGGTGGTGAATCCGGACTGGAGGCAGGGGATGGGCTCGTCGCTGGCCCGCGGCTTGGCCGCCCTGCCACCGGAGAGTGCGGCGGTGGTGGTGGCCTTGGCCGACCAGCCGCTGGTGGGATCGGAGGCGGTGCTCCGGCTGATCGCGGCCTGGCGCGCCGGGGCGGTCGCCGCGGTGGCCACCTACGACGGGCAGCACCGCAACCCGGTATTGCTCGCCCGCCAGGTCTGGCCGGCCCTGTCCGCCGAATTGGGCGGCGATGCCGGCGCCGGCCCATGGCTGCGCGCACATCCGGAGCTGGTCACCCCGGTCGGGTGTGACGGCACCGGCTCGCCCGTCGACATCGACACGCCCGAGGACTTGCTGACGCTGGAGGCCTGAAATGCAACTGGACCACGAGTTCACGGTGCCCATCCCGGCCGCCCAGGCGTGGGAGGTGCTGCTCGACATCGCGCGGATCGCGCCGTGCCTGCCCGGTGCGGTGATCGACACCGTCACGGAGGACCGGTTCACCGGCCGGGTCAAGGTCCTGGTCGGGCCGATCTCGGTGTCCTACGCCGGCGAGGGCCGTTTCGTCGAGCGCGACGAGGCAGCCCGGCGGGTGCGGATCGAGGCCGGCGGCAAGCAGACCCGGGGCAGCGGCACGGCCAAGGCGACCATCTCCGCCCAACTGCACGATCAAGGCGACTCGACCTGGGTGACCGTGCAGACCGAGCTGTCCATCACCGGCAAGCCGGCGCAGTTCGGCCGGGGCGTCATGGCCGACGTCGGCGGCAAGCTCCTCGGGCAGTTCGCCGATTGCCTCGCCGAGCGGCTCGCCGGCTCTCCCGAGGCACCTCCTGCGCCGGCGCCGAGTCCTCCAGACGAGTCGCTGAGTGACGAGGCGCAAAGCCCTGCCGCCCGGGCCGAGCCGGTGCCGATCGACCTGCTCGGCACCGCCGGCGGCCCGGTGCTCCGCCGGCTGGCGCCGGCTGCTGTCCTGGCGGCGGCGATGGCGGCGGTGCTGCTGGGTCTGCGCCGGCTGCGCCGCCGGCGCCGCTGACCGGGCCGACGAGGCTCAGGGAGCGAGCAGGGCGGTCGCGCCGCCGGTAGCCATCTGAATTGGCGTCCGTCCGTCGTCGGCCGGCAACTGCGGATCGCCGCCGGCGGCCAGCAAGAGCCGTACCGATTCGCGGTCGCCGTTGTGGGCGGCCGAGTGCAGCGGAGTCCAGCCGCCGCTCTGCCGGGCCAGCGGATTCGCGCCGGCGTCGAGAAGCAGCGCGACGACCCGCGGCCGCCGGCCGGCGGCGGCGCTCTGCAGCGGGGTTACCCGCATGGCGTTGTGTGAGGGCAGGTCGACCGGCGCGCCCGCGGCGAGAAGCACCGTCGCCGCTTCGGGCTGGCCGAAGAAGGCGGCCAGGTGCAGCGCGGTGAAGCCGTCGCTGCTCCACGCGGTGACGGCGTCCGGTGCCTCCTCGAGCCGCTGGCGCAACACACCCACCTCGCCCAGCGCCGTCGCCTCGAACACATCCAGGGTTCCCGCCACCCGCGCGACGTGCTCTGCCAGCACCGGTTCGCCGACGTAGAGGGCCCACAGGATCGCCGAGATGCCGTCGTCGGTGCGGTCGCGGGCCAGTTGCGGCTGCTCGTGCAGCAATCGGTGCACCCGAGTCGCATCGCCGGCGCGCAGCGCGTCGAAGAGCGCGGTCACGGCTGGGCCTCTGCGATGCAGGACGTGCCGATGCGTTCGAAGCCGATGCCGGAATACATCCGGGCCACGTCGTCGGAGCCGGCGGACAGGAACACGGTCTCGACGCCGCGGCTGACCGCGTCCGCCACCAGCAACGCGGTGACCGCCGCCGCCAGTCCCTGCCGGCGGGCGGCGGGCAGGGTCGCCACTCCGACGATCTCGGTCACGCCGTCGAGGGGTTGGTGGGAGCCGACGCAGACCGGGCCCAAGCCGTCCTGCGCGGCGATGGCCGTCGCGGTCAGCCCACTGCGCATCCGCTCGCGGGCGAAGTCCAGCCGGGCCGGATTCATCGCGGCGGCGGCCGCATCCCGCTCCGCTGTTCCGGCCGCGCCGACCGACGTGCCCGGGGCGCCGAAGCCGACCTGTGCGACCGCGGTGGCGTGCGCCAGCAGTGGGTCGTCGGCAGTCAGCATGCGGACCCGCGCGCCGGCCGGCGGGGCGGCTTCCCGCGGCCAGCGCAACACCATCAAAGGCAACACCGCGATGCGCAGGTCGGTTGCCTCGAGAATGGGTCGAAGCGAGGGGGTGATCTCGGCTACCCATTCCAACGACTCGGGCTCCTTCAGCTCCCGCTGGCGCCGGCGAGCGGCGGCCACGTCCGCCGGCAGGACGGCAGTCGGCCAGCCCCGGGTCGGCCGGGCGTAGTACGCCCAGCCGGCGTCGCGCCGGCAGAACAGGGTGATAGATCGGAATTGCTCGGCCCGGGCGGCCGCCCGGGGCGCGGCATCCAGATACCGATCCAGTTGATCCAGCAGCGGGTCCTGGCCCATCGGCCCATCCTGCCGCCGGGGTCAAGACACGGCCGGTGCGCCGCGTCGCAGTTGTCCGGGCGACCCGGCGGTGCCCTGTACGCTCAGCAGGTCCAGGGCCGATGTCGTCCCACTCAGGCGCTCTAGTTCCGCCGACCGACGACGAGGGGGCCCGGCGATGTCTGCAACTCCCTTCTCCGCCGCCCTGCCGCCCGCCCAGGGCCTGTACGACCCGGCCGGCGAGCGGGACGCGTGCGGGGTCGCCTTCCTCGTCGACGCGGCCGGCCGGCGCTCGCACCGCCTCATCGAGCAGGGGCTGGTCGCGCTGCACAACATGGAGCACCGCGGGGCCGCCGGCAGCGATCCGGCCTCCGGCGACGGCGCCGGCCTCCTCGCCCAAGTGCCCGACCAGTTCCTCCGCGAGGTCGCCGGTTTCGCGTTGCCGGCCGCAGCGCCGGACGGAACCCCGAGGTACGCGGTCGGCAACTGCTTCCTGTCGCGGGACGACGCCGGCTGCGCCGCAGCCGTCGCGCTGGTCGAGCGGACCGCCGCGGAGGAAGGCCTGGACGTGCTCGGCTGGCGGGACCTGCCCACCGACGCCAGGGGCCTGGGTGCGGCTTCGAGGGCGGTGATGCCGCAATTGCGCCAGGTCTACCTCGGCGGCGCCGGCGGGATGACACTGGAGCGACTGGCCTACGTGGTGCGAAAGCGGGCCGAGGACGCTGCTCGGGCGGCCGGCGTGGACCTGTACTTTCCGTCCCTGTCCGGCCGCACCCTGGTCTACAAGGGCATGCTGACCACCGACCAGTTGGCCACGTTCTTTCCGGACCTGACCGACCCCAGGTTCACCTCGGCGCTGGTGCTGGTGCACAGCCGGTTCAGCACGAACACCTTCCCGTCGTGGCCGCTGGCCCATCCGTATCGCTATCTGGCCCACAACGGCGAGATCAATACGATCAAGGGCAACCGCAACTGGATGCGGGCCCGCGAGGCGCTGCTCGCTACCGAAACGATTCCCGGGGACTTGAGCCGGCTGTTCCCCGTCTGCACGCCCGGCAACAGCGACTCGGCCAGTTTCGACGAGGTGCTCGAGTTGCTGCACCTGTCCGGCCGGTCGCTGCCGCACGCGGTCTTGATGATGGTCCCCGAGGCCTGGGAGAACGCCACCGCGATGGATCCGGCCCGGCGGGCCTTTTACGAGTTCCACGCGTCGCTGATGGAACCCTGGGACGGGCCGGCGTGCGTGACCTTCACCGACGGCACTGTCATCGGTGCGGTGCTCGACCGCAACGGACTGCGGCCGGCGCGCTGGTGGCGTACCGACGACGACCTGGTGATCCTCGCCAGCGAGGTGGGGGTGCTGGAAATCGACCCGGCCCGGGTGGTGGAGAAGGGGCGGCTGCAACCCGGCCGGATGTTCCTGGTCGACACGAGCCTGGGCCGGATCGTCGGGGACGACGAGGTCAAGTCGGCCCTGGCAGCAGCCCATCCGTACGACGAATGGCTGCACGCCGGCCTGATGCCGCTGGACCGGCTGCCTGATCGCGAGCACATCGTCTACTCGCACGAATCGGTGCTGCGGCGGCAGCAGACCTTCGGCTACACCGAGGAGGAACTCCGGTTGATCGTGGCGCCGATGGCCACAGGTGCGCTGGAGCCGCTCGGCTCGATGGGCACCGACACACCGATCGCCGTGCTGTCGACGCGACCGCGCCTGCTCTACGACTACTTCAGCCAGTTGTTCGCTCAGGTGACCAACCCGCCGCTGGATGCCATCCGGGAGGAGATCGTCACGTCGGTGGCCGGCACCATCGGGCCGGAGCAGAACCTGCTGGAGCCAGGGGCGGCCTCCTGCCGCCAGATCGTGCTGCCCTTCCCGGTCATCGACAACGACGAGCTGGCAAAGATCATCCACGTCGACCAGGACGGGGACCTGCCCGGTTTCAAGGCGGTCACCGTGTCGGGGCTGTACCGGGTCGCCGAGGGCGGCGGCAAAATGGCGGAGCGGCTGGCGGAGATCTGCCGGCACGTCGGCGAGGCGATCGACGACGGCGCGCGCATCGTCGTGCTGTCCGACCGCGACTCCACTGCCGAGCTTGCCCCGATCCCGGCGCTGCTGCTGACGGCAGCGGTGCATAACGCGCTGGTGCGCCAGCGCACTCGCACCAGGGTCGGCCTCGTGGTGGAAACGGGGGAGTGTCGCGAGGTGCACCACGTCGCGTTGCTGATCGGCTACGGCGCCGCCGCGGTGAACCCGTACCTGGCCTTCGAGTCCATTGAGGACATGTGCGCCACCGGCGCCCTGCCGGGAATCGACCCGCGCCCCGCCCTCCGCAACTACGTCAAGGCCATGGGCAAGGGCGTACTGAAGGTGATGTCCAAGATGGGCATCAGCACGGTCGCGTCGTATACCGGTGCCCAGGTGTTCGAGGCGGTTGGGCTGGCCGACGAGTTGATTGCCGAATACTTCCCGGGGACGACCTCACGGATCGGCGGCATCGGCCTGGACGTGGTGGCCGCCGAGGTCGCGGCCCGGCATCGCACCGCCTGGCCGGACAACCCCACGGACGCCGCGCACCGCCGGCTTGATGTCGGGGGCGAGTACCAGTGGCGGCGCGAGGGTGAGGTGCACCTGTTCAACCCGGAGACGGTCTTCCTCCTCCAGCACGCGACCCGGTCCCGGCGTTACGACGTCTTCCGCCGCTACACGTCCACTGTGGACAGACTGGCGAGGGAGTCGGGCAGTCTGCGCGGGCTCTTCGGATTCGCCGAGGGCCTGCGCACGCCCGTTCCGCTCGACGAGGTGGAGCCGGTCTCTTCCATCGTCACCCGCTTCTCCACCGGCGCCATGTCGTACGGCTCCATCTCCGGCGAGGCGCACGAGACGCTGGCGATCGCGATGAACTCTCTGGGCGGCCGCTCGAACACCGGAGAGGGCGGCGAGGACGCCGACCGGCTGCACGACCCGCGCCGGCGCAGCGCGGTCAAGCAGGTCGCCAGCGGGCGGTTCGGCGTGACCAGCGAGTACCTGGTCAACGCAGACGACATCCAGATCAAGATGGCGCAGGGCGCTAAGCCGGGGGAGGGTGGCCAGCTGCCGGGGTCGAAGGTGTGGCCGTGGATCGCCCGGACCCGTCACTCCACCCCCGGGGTGGGGCTGATCAGCCCGCCGCCGCATCACGACATCTACTCCATCGAAGATCTCGCCCAGCTCATCCACGACCTGAAGAACGCCAACCCGCTGGCCCGGGTGCACGTGAAGCTGACCGCCGAGTCGGGCGTCGGCACGGTGGCCGCCGGCGTGGCAAAGGCGCATGCCGACGTGGTGCTCATCTCCGGTCACGACGGCGGCACCGGGGCGGCGCCGCTGACCTCGCTCAAGCACGCCGGCGGCCCGTGGGAGGTCGGCCTGGCCGAGACCCAGCAGACCCTGCTGCTGAACGGGCTGCGCGACCGGATCACGGTGCAGGTGGACGGCCAGCTCAAGACCGGCCGGGACGTGGTGATCGCCGCCCTGCTCGGCGCCGAGGAGTACGGCTTTGCCACCGCCCCGCTGATCGTCTCCGGCTGCGTGATGATGCGGGTCTGCCATTTGGACACCTGCCCGGTCGGCATCGCGACCCAGGACCCTGAGCTGCGGAAGAAGTTCACCGGCGCGCCGGAGTTCGTCGTCACCTTCTTCGAATACCTCGCCGAGGAGGTGCGTGAGCTGCTCGCCGGCCTGGGATTCCGCAGCCTGGACGAGGCCATCGGGCACGCGGAGGTGCTGCAGACCAGGGACACCATCGAGCACTGGAAAGCCGCCGGCCTCGACCTGTCGGCTGTGCTGCACGTGCCGCGGTTGCCGGCCGGCGCCGCCCTGCGGCGGACCCGGGACCAGGACCACGGGCTGGACCAGGCGCTGGACAACACCCTGATCGACCTGTGCGAGGGTGCCCTGCTGGACGGGGCGGCCGTCACGCTGGAACTGCCCGTCCGCAACGTGAACCGCACGGTGGGCACCATGCTGGGCTCCTACGTCACCCGCCGTTACGGCGGCGACGGGCTACCCGATGACACGATCGACATCACCCTGACTGGCTCGGCCGGCCAGTCCCTGGGCGCGTTCTTGCCTCGCGGTATCACCCTGCGGCTGGAGGGCGACGCGAACGACTACGTCGGCAAGGGATTGTCCGGCGGCCGGATCACGCTCCGGCCGGACCGCAACGCAACGTTCCGCGCCGAGGACAACGTCATCGCCGGCAACACCCTGCTCTACGGCGCGACCGCCGGCCGGCTGCTGGTCCGCGGCCGGGTCGGGGAGCGGTTCGCGGTACGCAACAGCGGTGCCAGCGCGGTGGTGGAGGGCACCGGCGACCATGCCTGCGAGTACATGACCGGCGGCCGGGTCGTCATTCTCGGCCCCACCGGGCGCAACCTCGCCGCCGGCATGTCCGGCGGGGTGGCGTACGTGCTGGATCTCGACCCCGGGCTGGTCAACCCCGGCGGGGTCGACCTGATCGAGGTGGGCCCCGAGGACGCCTGCCTGGTGCGGGAGCTCGTCGAGGCGCACCTGCAGGAGACCGGGTCGGCCGTGGCGCGGCGGCTGCTGGCCGACTGGCCGCACACCGTCGCTGCCCTGACCAAGGTGATGCCCCGCGAGTACGCCCGGGTGCTTGCCGCGCGCGCCGAAGCGGAGCGCACCGGCCGGCCGGTCGACGACGTGGTCATGGAGTTGGCCCGTGGCTGACCCGAGCGGGTTCCGCAAGCACGGCCGCGAGGTGGCCGCCCGCCGGCCGGTCGACGTGCGCATCCAGGATTGGCGCGAGGTCTACCAGCGCTTCCCGGCCCAGCGCACCCGCGAGCAGGCGACCCGCTGCATGGACTGCGGCATCCCCTTCTGCCACGAAGGCTGCCCGCTGGGCAACCGGATCCCCGAGTGGAACGACCTGGTCCGCCGGGACGACTGGCGCTTCGCGACCGAGCAGTTGCACGCGACGAACAATTTCCCCGAGTTCACCGGCCGGCTCTGCCCGGCTCCCTGCGAGGCCGCCTGCGTACTGGGCATCGCCGACGCGCCGGTGTCCATCAAGCAGGTCGAGGTCGAGATCATCGACCGGGCCTTCGACGAGGGGTGGGTCACCCCGCAGTTGCCGGTCCGGCACACCGGCCGCCGGGTCGCGGTCGTCGGGTCCGGCCCGGCCGGGATGGCCGCGGCCCAACAGCTCACCCGGGCCGGTCACGACGTCACCGTGTACGAGCGGGACGACGCGCTCGGTGGGCTGTGTCGCTATGGCATCCCCGACTTCAAGATGGAAAAGCGTCACGTCGACCGGCGGGTCGGGCAAATGGCTGCCGAGGGCACCACGTTCGCGGTGTCCTGCGACGTGGGGGTCGACCTGACCGGCGAGCAGTTGCTGGCCCGGCACGACGCTGTGGTGCTGGCGGCCGGCGCGCCCGTCGGCCGGGAGTTGCCGATCCCCGGCCGCGGCCTCGCCGGCATCCATCTGGCGATGGATCACCTGGTGCCGGCCAACCGAGTGGTCGCCGGCCGGCTGCACCGGACGCCGATCGACGCCCGGGGCAGGCACGTCGTGATCATCGGCGGCGGCGACACGGCGGCTGACTGCCTGGGTACCGCTCATCGTCAAGGTGCGGCCAGCGTCACCCAACTGGACGTGTACCCGGAGCCGCCGCAGGAACGCGACTCCGGCCGGTCACCGTGGCCGACCTGGCCATGGGTGCTGCGTTCATACCCGGCGCACGAGGAGGGCGGCGAACGCGTGTTCGCGGTGGAAGTCCTGCGCTTCCTCGACGACGGCAGTGGCCGGGTGCGGGCCTTGGAGCTGCGCGAGGTGCACGTCGTCAAGGACGCTGCCGGCCGGCGGTTGGTCACGCCGGTCGGCCCCGGCACCCGCGAGCTGCGCTGCGACCTCGCGCTGCTCGCCATCGGCTTCGAGGGTGCCGAGCGCGGGCCGCTGCTGGCCCAGCTCGGCGTGGACCTGACCCCAGACGGGACAGTCCAATGTGGACGGGACTGGCAAACCACGGTCCCGGGGGTTTTCGCCGCCGGTGACATGAAGCGCGGTGCCTCCCTCATCGTCTGGGCTATCGCCGAGGGCCGGGCTGTGGCGGCTGCGGTCGACGCCTACCTGACCGGTGCCTCGTCGCTCCCCGCGCCGGTGTCGGTCACCGCGGCACCGCTGGCCTGAGCCCCGCCGCTACGCTCGAAGGCATGCCGCGCCGAGCCAAAATCGTCTGCACGCTCGGTCCGGCAACGTCGACCGAGGAGCGGATCGACGAGCTGGTTGCGGCGGGCATGGACGTCGCGCGGCTGAACTTCAGCCACGGCACGTACGCCGATCACGAGCGGGCATACCGGATGGTGCGAGCCGCCGCAGACCGCGTCGGCCACAGCGTTGCCGTCCTTGCCGACCTGCAGGGCCCCAAGATCCGGCTGGGCGGCTTTGCCGGCGGGCCGGTCGAGTGGGCGACCGGCGAGATCGTCCGGATCACCACCGACGACGTGCCGGGAACACATGACCGGGTGTCCACGACCTACGCCGGCCTGACCCGTGACGTGCGTCCCGGTGACAGGCTGCTCGTTGATGACGGCAAGGTCGCGCTGAATGTCACGGCGGTCGACGGCGCAGACGTCGAGTGCGTCGTGGTGGAGGGCGGCCCGGTCAGCGACCACAAGGGGCTCTCGCTGCCCGGTATCGCCGTCAGCGTGCCGCCGCTATCCGCCAAGGACGAGGCCGATCTGCGGTTCGCGCTCGGCCTGTCCGTCGATTTCGTCGCCCTGTCCTTCGTCCGGTCGCCACAGGACGTGGAACTGGTCCGGGCCGTCATGGCCGAGACCGGGGTCTACCTCCCGGTGATCGCCAAGCTGGAGAAACCCGAGGCCGTGGACGAGCTCGAGGCCGTCATCGTCGCGTTCGACGGGCTGATGGTCGCCCGCGGCGATCTGGGTGTCGAGTTGCCGCTCGAGCAGGTGCCGCTGGTGCAGAAGCGGGCGATCCAGCTCTGCCGGGAGCATGCCAAGCCGGTCATCGTCGCGACCCAGATGCTCGAGTCCATGATCGAGAGTTCCCGGCCGAGTCGCGCCGAGGCATCCGACGTTGCCAACGCCGTACTCGACGGGGCTGACGCCCTGATGCTCTCCGGCGAGACCAGCGTTGGCCGCCATCCGGTGCAGGTCATCCGGACGATGGAATCGATCATCAGCGCGGTCGAGGAGGACTCGGTCTGCCATGTCCCGCCGCTCGTGCACAGCCCACTCACCAAGGGTGGCGCCATCGCAGCGGCGGCCCGCGAGGTCGGCGAGACGCTCAACGCGCGAGCCCTGTGCTGCTTCACCCAGAGCGGCGACACCGTGCGCCGGCTGGCGAGGTTCCACTCACCGCTGCCGCTCCTCGCCTTCACCCCCGAGGCCCGGGTACGCAGCCAGCTCGCGCTGAGCTGGGGGGTCGAGACGTTCCTGACGCCGTTCGTCGCGCACACCGACGAGATGGTCGGCCAGGTCCAGGACATCCTGCTCGAGTCCGGCCGGGTGGCCGCCGGCGAGCAGGTGGTGATCATCGCCGGCAGCCCGCCGGGCATCGCCGGGTCGACGAACGCGATGCGGGTGTGGCGGCTGGGCGACGAGATCCCCCGTGCCTGACGCGGGGCGGCCGGAGCCGCCCGGCGGTCGGCGTGTCGCGACCGGACAGGAGGCGGTGGACCGGCTGGTCGCGATCCTCGACCTGGAGCCGGTGGAGGAGAACATCTTCCGCGGCCGCAGCCCCGAGGAGTCGCTGCAACGGGTGTTCGGTGGCCAGGTCGCCGGGCAGGCCCTGGTTGCCGCCGGCCGCACCGTGCCGACCGACCGGCCGGTCCACTCGCTGCATGCCTACTTCCTGCGCCCGGGCGATCCGGCCGTCCCGATCGTCTACCTGGTCGACCGCATTCGCGACGGACGGTCGTTCACCACCCGGCGGGTCGTCGCGGTTCAGCACGGCCGGCCGATCTTCAACCTGTCGGCGTCCTTCGCCCTGGAGGAGTCCGGGCTCGAGCATCAGGTCGGGATGCCGGCCGTGCCCGCCCCGGCCGACCTGCCGACCTTCGCCCAGCGCACCGCGCCGTTCGGTGACCGCCTCGGCCCTTTCGTCCGGCTGCCCCGACCGATCGACCTCCGCTACGTCGACGATCCGCCCTGGGTGTCGCGCGACGCCGGCCCGCGCCGGCCGGCGCAGCGGGTCTGGATGCGCGCCGACGGCGTCCTGCCCGACGACCCGCTGGTGCATGTGTGCGCGCTGACCTATGCCAGCGACATGACCCTGCTCGATTCGGTGCTGGCAGCCCACGGCCTGGCCTGGCACCTCGACGACGTCGTCGGTGCCAGCCTGGACCACGCGATGTGGTTCCACCGCCCCTTCCGGGCCGACGAGTGGCTGCTCTATGACGCCGAGAGTCCCTCGGCCCATGGCGCCCGCGGGCTGGCTACCGGCCGCATCTTCGCCGCCGACGGGCGGCACGTCGTGTCGGTCGTGCAGGAGGGGCTGCTCCGGGTCAGCCGCTGACCCGGACGGGGAGATCGGCGCGGATCTTGGCGTACATCACGAGGTCGACGCGACCGTCATGGGTGAACCCCGCATTGCGCAGAACTCCCTCGCGGGTGAAGCCGGCCCGCTCGGCGACCCGCTGCGACGCGACGTTGCCGGTCGCGGCCAGCAGCTCGACCCGCTCGAACCCCTGCTCGGTGAGCACCCAGTCGGTCAGGGACCGGACCGCCTCGCTGAGGTAGCCGCGCCGGCGGGTCGCCGGCGCCGACCAGTAGCCCACCTCGACCACCCGGCCGACCCAGTCCGGCTGCTTGAGGCCGATACAGCCGGCCAGCTGCCCGGCCGACCGGGTGACGATCGCCAGCTCCAGGCCGGCGCCGCTCTCCCGCAACTCAGGCGCCTTCCGCAAGCACCAGTCGGCTGCCTCCTCGCGCCCGTACGGGCGCGGCAGGGGCAACCAGCGCTGTACCTCGTCGTCGCTGCACGCCTGCGCGACGGGGTCGACGTCGGCGGCCTCGAACGGCCGGAGCAGCAGCCGCTCGGTGGCCAGCGTCGCGGCCGGGAAGATCGGCATCGGGTCAGACGGGGGTGGTGATCGCCGCGCCGGCGGCGAACTCCCTGCGGCCGGCGGCGGTGATCAGCCAGGCCGACTGGCGACCCTGCACCGTCCAGTCCGCCGGCCCGCCCACCAGCGCAGTGTCCTCGTCGATCCCGACGACTTGCGCGCCGGGCGGCAGGTCGAGGAGGTACCGCTCGGGCAGGTCGGGCATCCAGCGGACCAGCCGGTCGAAGTGCGGGAGAACCCGCAGGTGCGCTACGACGGCCAGCCCTCGACGCCCGGGCGCGTCCCGGCGCCGGATGTCAGGCACCCAGTCGGTCAGCGCGATCGCGCCGGCGCTGCAGCCGGCCAGCGCCGCCCCAGCCTGCCACTGCGCGTGGATCGCCCGCCAGAGCAGGGTGTCTCGCAACGTGTCGGCCAGGAACGGCGGGTCGCCGCCGGAGAGGTAGATCAATCCCGCGCCGCGCACCTGTTCGGCGATCGCAGGATCCTCGGCCTGCTCGCGGGTCTCGACCAGCAGTGGTACGGCCGTGACACCGAGCCGGCCGGCCTGCTCGATCCCGAGCTTGACCCAGCGACGGGTCACCCCGGGTCCTTCCGGCGCGGCGGCGGTCGGGATCTGCACGTACCGCGGTGGCCGGCCGGCCAGCAACCCAGCCTCCACGTCGAGCATCGCCGGCAGGTACTCGCCGCTACCGACCAGCGCTATCGGGCCGGCGCTCACACCGACGCCCGGATCAGTTGCCAGGCCAACTCGAGGTGCGCGGGCCCGGTTGCCGGCGCCCCCACCGCCAACCGCAGGGTGAACGCGCCATTCACCCGGGCGTGGGTGAGGAACACCCGGCCGGTCGCATTGAGGCGAGCGAGCAACTTCTCGTTCGACTCGTCGTCGCCGCGGAGGCGGAAGCAGACCAGCGACAGCGGATGCGCAGTGACCAACTCGAACCGGTCGTCGGCGGCGACCAGGGCAGCGAATTCCTGCGCCAGCGCGACGCTGCTGCGAATGTGGGCGCGCAGGCCTTCAGCGCCGTACCACCGGAGCACGCACCAGAGCTTCAGCGCGCGGAAGCGCCGGCCCAGCGGCACCTGCCAGTCCCGATAGTCGATCACCGCACCGGATTCCGACGCTGCGTTCCGCAGGTACTCGGGCAGGACCGAAAGCGCGCCGATCAGCGCGGTCCGGTCGGCCACGTAGAAGGCATCACAGTCGAAGTTCGTCAGCAGCCACTTGTGCGGGTTCGTCGAGTACGAGTCCGCGTACGCAAGCCCGGCATTGACCCAGCGGAGCTCAGGGCAGACCGCGGCGACCCCCGCGTACGCGCCGTCGACGTGCAGCCAGGTCCCGGAATCGCGGCAGCCGGGACCGATCTGGGCCACCGGGTCGAACGCGGTGGTCGCGGTTGTGCCGGCTGTCGCCACGACCATGGTGGGGACGGCACCCGCGGCGCGATCGGCCTCCATCGCCTTCGCCAGCGTGGCGGCCGGCATCGCTTGGCTGACCGGGTCCAGCTCGATCAGGCGCAGGTTGTCGGTGCCCACTCCGGCGATGCGCACCGCCTTCTCCACCGACGAGTGCGCCGCCTCGCTCGCGTACACGGTGTGCCGGGCACGCAGTCCGGTCCGGCCGGCGGCCCCACCCGTGCTGCGATGCAGCGCCGCGACGAGAGCCACGAGGACGGCGCTGGATGCCGTGTCCTGGATGACCCCGCCGCCCGGACCGTCGCTGCGGAAGGCGGCCGGCAGGTCCAGGAGCTCGGCGAGCCAGTCCAGGACCAGCGTTTCCATCTCGGTTGCCGCCGGGCTGGTTGCCCAGAGCATTCCCTGCACCCCCAGGCCGGACGAGAGCAGGTCGCCCAGGATGGCCGGGAACGAGGTGTTGGCCGGGAAGTAGCCGAAGAAACCGGGGTGCTGCCAGTGGGTGATGCCCGGCATCACCGCGCGGTCAAGGTCGGCCAGCACCGCGTCGAACGGCTCGCCGTCTTCGGGCGGATGCGCGGGTAGCGCAGCCCGGACCTCGCCGGGCTCGACCCGTGACAGCACCGGGAACGACTCGATCTGCTCGTGATAGCCGGCGATCCAGTCGATCACCTCGCGGCCGTGCCGGCGAAACTCCTCCGGCGTCATGTGCGATGTCACACCGGGACCCTACGGTTGCACGATGACCCACAACACGCCGGCGGCTACCGACCTGCGCATCGCCGCGCTTGCCTTCGATTGCCGCGAGCCGGCCGTCCTGGCCCCCTTCTGGGCCGCCCTGCTCGGTGGCACGGTCGAGTTCGACTCGGTCGGCGACGCCACGGTGCACCTGCCGGGGGCGCCGGGGCTGGACTTCATTCGGGTGCCGGAGCCCAAGTCGGTCAAGAACCGCCTGCACCTGGACCTGCGGGGTGCGTCCTACGACGATGCGATCGGGACCGCGCTGGCGTTGGGAGCCGGGCGAGCCGACGATATCTACGACGGCGGTTCGTGGCAGGTGTTGCGCGACCCCGAGGACAACGAGTTCTGCATCCTCCGGCCGGCGCGGAGCTGAGGCTGCCACTGCCGTACCGGGAGCGGGATTCGAACCCGCACGCCCTTTCGGGCAGACGCTTTTGAGGCGTCCGAGTCTGCCATTCCTCCATCCCGGCCATGGGACTCGCGCATCCTATCTCGGTAGGCTCCCGTGCCGTCCTGCCCGCAGTCCCCGAGGAGTCTGCCGTGACGCAGCCACCACAGCGGCGAGTCCTGATCGCAGAGGACGAGGCGCTGATCCGCCTCGACTTGAAGGAAATGCTGCAGGAGGAGGGTTATGACGTCGTCGGCGAGGCCGGCGACGGCGCCACCGCGGTCCGGCTGGCCGAGGAGTTGCGACCCGACGTCGTTGTGCTCGACGTGAAGATGCCGGTGCTCGACGGGATCGCCGCCGCGGAGCGGATCGCCGGCGCCCGGATCGCCCCCGTCGTGATCCTCACCGCCTTCGGCCAGCGGGACCTGGTGGAGCGCGCTCGGGCTGCCGGGGCGATGGCGTACCTGGTGAAGCCATTCCAGAAGCACGACTTGGCGCCGGCGCTGGAGATGGCCATGTCGCGCTTTACCGAGATCATCGCCCTCGAGGTGGAAGTCGCCGGCCTGGCGGAGCGGCTGGAGACCCGCAAGCTGATCGACCGGGCCAAGGGCGTTCTGATGACCGAGCACGGGCTGACCGAGGCGCAGGCCTTCCGCTACATCCAGCGCACCGCGATGGATCGGCGAGCCTCGATGCGAGATGTGGCGAATGCGGTGGTTGACGGCGAAGCAGTGCCCTCCGGCGGCGGGGACCCCGCCGGCAGGTAACAGGACGGTCACAGCGCCGGGGGGGCAGTTTGTCCTCCCGGTGCGTAGCGCTACCTTACGCACGTCTCAACCGAGACACGGGCCCGCCGCATGGCCGCCCTGAGCTTGACGAAGGAGATCCTGCATGGCTGACCGCAAGCTCTTGCGCGTCGTCGCGGTTGCCGGCGCTATCGCCGTGGTCGCGGCCGGATGCGCCAAGAGCGGTAACAACACCAAGACGGCAGGTAAGAACGTCGGCGCGCTGAAGATCGGCACGCTCCTGCCGGCCACCGGGTCGCTGGCCTTCCTCGGCCCACCGGAGATTGCCGGCGTGCAACTGGCCATCAAGGACATCAACGCCGCCGGCGGCGTCAACGGCAAGCCGGTCACCCTGACCCAGGGCGACTCCGGTGACACCTCGACCAACATCGCCAGCCAGACGGTGACCCGCGAGCTCAACGAGAACGTCAGCGCCATCGTCGGCGCGGCCTCCTCGGCTGTGTCGCTCAAGGTGATCGACAAGATCACTGGTGCGGGCGTCATCCAGATCTCGCCGGCCAACACTTCCGACAAGCTGACGGCCTACCCCGACAAGGGCCTGTACTTCCGCACTGCGCCGCCGGACCTGCTCCAGGCGCAGGCGCTGTCGGAGTTGGTGCTCTCTGACGGTGGCTCCAAGCTCGGCATCCTGGCGCTGGACGACCCGTACGGCACGGGCCTGGCCAAGAACACCGAGAAGGACTTCACCGACGGCGGCGGCCAGGTGGTCAAGAAGATCATCTACGACCCCCAGGCAACGTCCTTCCGTACCGAGGTCGCCCAGATCAAGGCGGCCAAGCCCGACGCTGTCGCGGTCATCGGCTTTGATGAGTCGGCGAAGATCATCCAGACCATGAACGAGCAGGGCATCGGGCCGAAGAACGGCATGCACGTCTACGGTGTCGACGGCAACATGGGCAACGCGCTCGGCGAGAAGTTCAAGGAGCCCGGCGCGCTGGCGGGCATGAAGGGCACCACCCCGCTGACCAAGCTCGGCGAGGACTTCAAGGCCCGGATCAAGGCGGTCGACCCCAAGCTGGTCGACTTCAACTACGCCGGCGAGTCCTACGACGCGGTGCTCATCGTCGCGCTGGCGGCGGAGGAGGCCAAGAGCAACAAGGGCACCGACATCGCCAAGCACATGATCGACGTCACCAAGGACGGCACCAAGTGCACGTCGTACAAGGACTGCAAGAAGATCATCGACAAGGGTGGTAACCCGGACTACGACGGCAACATCGGGCCGATCAGCTTCGTCGCCGCGGGTGAGCCGGGCGAAGGAAGCTACGGGATCCTGCAGTTCGGCAAGGACAACAAGATCGACGACTCGAAGACCGAGTACAAGATCGTCAAGGGCAAGTAGCCCCGGACACGTTCGTCCCGAGAGGCCCGGCCGTTCGGCTGGGCCTCTCGTGCGTCTCGGCCTCGTGCGGGTCGGACCGGTCGAGCCGGGCTGGGCTCAGCCCTGGCAGTCGGTGACCAGGGTGCGCAACCCGCGCTGGATCGGATCGGGCGGCGGGATCTGCAGGTACTGGACCGGGGCGCTGCCGATCTGCAGGCCGATGCTGAAGAAGAAGATCTTCTTGGCCTCGATCAGCACGTGCGGCTCGCACCTGGGCACGCTCATCTCGACCGGGATCGACAGGCTCGCGGCGCCGGCCGGCAGGCTCGCCACCGGGCTGTGCGCCGGCGCCGGCGGGTTGAGGTCGAACAACACGCTGCCGCGCAGGACGATGACCACCAGGGGCAGCATCGAGCCTCGCCGCCGGACGATGAGAGTGCCGCGCAGGACGGGGTGACGTGGCGTCCGTGGCTGCACCGATGCCGGCCCGTACTCGACGCTGAATGCCGCGGTCAGCGCGCGTTGCTCGCACTCCTGCCGGCGGAGCCGCTCCAGCAGGCCGTCGGAATCGGCGATCGGGAGCCGTAGGGCGCGGGAGCGGCCACTGCCGTCGCGCAGCCGGAGCCGCACCACCGGGCCGTGCCCGGGCGGCTGGCCGGCGCAACGCGCGGCGCCGAAGTTGACCGGGAAGTTCAGCTGCCCGCCCACCGGGAGTCGGTCCGCCTCCGCCTTCGGCGGCACCGTGGTGAACTCGGGAGCGTCGAGCTGGACCTGCTCGATGGTCACCTCCGACGGGCCGGTGTTCACCAGGGGGATGGACACCTGGCGGTTGGTCGCGTCGATGCGGTCCTGTTGCACGGTTGCGTGCAGATGAAGTGCTTGCAGCGTCGGGTGGGAGGGGCTGCCCGCCGAGCAGCCGGCGACCAGGACCGAGCCGACTGCCCCGAGCGCGACAGTGCGGGAGCGGGCCCGAGGGATCCTCACCGCCGGCCCCCGGTCAGCGGACCTTTGCCAGCGTGCCGAGGTAGAGCTCGATCACCTTGGGGTCCTCGAGCAGGTCGTGGCCGGTGCCGGTGTAGGCGTTGCGACCCTGATCGAGCACGTATCCCCGGTCACAGATCTGCAGGCAGCGCCTGGCGTTCTGCTCCACCATCACGATCGATACCCCGGTCCGGTTGATCCGCCGGCATCGGATGAACACCTCGTCCTGGTAGGCCGGCGAGAGGCCGGCGGATGGCTCGTCGAGCAGCAGGACCGACGGCTCCATCATCAGGGCGCGGCCCATCGCCACCATCTGCCGCTCGCCTCCCGAGAGCGCTCCGGTCTTCTGCTTGCGGCGCTCGCCCAGGAGTGGGAACAGCTCCGCGACGAAGTCGAACCGGGTGTTGAAGGACTTGGGCCGCAGGTAGACCCCCATCTGGAGGTTCTCCTCGACCGTCAGGGACGGGAAGACATTGTTGTTCTGCGGCACGTAGCCCAGCCCCTGGGACACGAGTACGTGTGCCGCGGCGGAGGTGATATCACGCCCTCGCAGGGTCACGGTGCCACCGCGGATCGGGATCAGGCCGAACAACGCCTTGAGCAGCGTGGACTTGCCGGCGCCGTTCGGGCCGATGATGCCGATCAGCTCGCCGTCCTTGAGGTACAGGTCCGCCCCGTTGAGGATGTTGACCCCGGGTACGTAGCCCGCGACCAGCTGGTCGGCCCGGAGCAGCGCGCCTTCGGCTTCCCGGTCGTGCTCGGCACGCACGCCTTCGGCGGCCGACTCGTCCACCCGCAGGGCGGTGTCGTCGGCGAGCGCCTCCTCCACCTGCGCTGCGGTGGCGGGCTCGGGAGAGGTCGGCTCGGGAGGGACCGGCTTCGGGCGGGCCGGATCCTCACTCATCGGCGACCGCCTCCTCGTCCTGCGCCAGCTGTTTGTCCTCGTCCTCGATGGTCAGTGCCGCGTCATGGTGCGCGCCGAGGTAGGCATCGATGACCTGCTTGTTCGCCATGATGTTCTCCGGTGGCCCTTCGGCGATGATCTTGCCGCCGGCCATCACCACGACCCAGTCGCTGATGTCCCGGACCACATCCATGTCATGTTCGACGAACACCACGGTCATGCCTTCGGTGCGCAGATCCTTGACGTGGCCCAGCAGGCTCTGGGTCAGGGCCGGGTTCACCCCCGCCATCGGCTCGTCGAGCATGACGATCTCCGGGCGGGACATCAGTGCGCGGGCCATCTCCAGCAGCTTGCGTTGCCCACCGGAAAGCTCGCCGGCGTAGTCGTCGCGTTTCGTGTCGAGTTTGAACCGGGCCAGCAGCTCGTCGGCCCGCGCCTCGATGTCCTGTTCCTGCGAGCGCCACACCGGCGGCACCAACGCGCGGGCGAAGTTCTCGCCGCGCTGCCCGGTGGCGCCGAGCTTCATGTTCTCGATGACCGTCAGCTTCGACAGCGCCTTGGTCAGCTGGAACGTGCGGACCAACCCACGGCGGGCCACCCGGTGCGCCGGCATGCCGGCCAGCGATCCGCCGTTGAACGACCAGGTGCCGCTGTCGGGCCGGTCGAACCCGGTCAGCAGATTGAAAAGGGTGGTCTTGCCGGCGCCGTTCGGGCCGATCAGCCCCGTGATGCAGCCGCGCTGCACCTCCAGGTGCGCCACGTCGACGGCGGCCAGCCCACCGAAGGTGCGGGTCACGTTGTCGACGACGAGGGCGGCGTCCGGCTTGGCCACCCCCGGCTCCTCCGGCACGCCTTCGAGAGCCGCGCCGGCTCCGCTCAACGGCAGGTGGTCAGCGGTCATCGAGGGCAACCTCCCGCTTGTTGCCGAAGATGCCCTGTGGCCGGAACACCATCAGCAGCATCAGCCCCAGCCCGACCAGCATGTAGCGGACCTGCCCGGCCTCGGTCGGGGTGAGGAAGGTGATGTAGCCGTTGCTGACCAGCTGACCCAGAACGTTCTCGGTGAAGGAGAGCAGGAACCAGAACAGCATCGCCCCGACGATCGGCCCCAGCACGCGCGCGGCGCCGCCCAGGATCAGCACGGCGTAAGCGAAGAAGGTGACCGGGGTGCCGTACAGGTCCGGCTGCACGGACTGGCTCTGGACCGCCTCCCAGATCCCACCGAGCGAGCCGATCACGCCGCCCAGGACAAGGGCCTGCATCTTGTACGAGTACACGTTCTTGCCCAACGACCGGGCCGCGTCCTCGTCCTCCCGGATGGCCTTGAGCACCCGTCCCCACGGGCTGCGCATGAGGAGAAAGACCAGCAGCGAGCACAGGACCACCAGTGTCCACCCGACGAGCAGGCTCCAGGTGTCCTGCGCGCTGAAGGTGAAGGGCCCGAAGCCGTACTTCTTGCCGGCGCTGAAGGGATTGACGCTGAAGAACGTATTGGCGAACTGGTTCAGGCCGTCGGAGCCCCCGGTCCACTTGGACAGCGCCACGGACCGGAAACTGAGCCGCAGGATCTCCGACGCCGCGATGGTGGTGATCGCGAGGTAGTCCGCGCGCAGCCGCAGCGTGGGCAGGCCGAGCAGCAAGGCGAGCACCACGCCGGCCAGCAGGCCGATGAGGACCGCCACCCCGAAGGGCAGCCCGTAGGTCGCCACCGACATGGAGATGCCGTACGCACCCACGGCGGCGAATCCGACCTGACCGAAGTTGAGCAGGCCCGTGTAGCCGAAGTGGATGTTCAAGCCGATCGCAAGAAGCGCGAAATACACCGCATCCAGACCCACGAAGGCCTGCAGGCCGTTGGAGATGATCGAGCCGAAGTTCATGTCAACCGATCCGGGTTCGGGCGCCGAGTAGCCCCGACGGTCTGACGATCAGGATGATGATCAGGATCAGCAGCCCACCCACGTTTTTCAACTCCGGTGCCACGACGAGGGTCGACATCTGAACGAGGATCCCGACGAGCACGCTGCCCAGCAGGGCGCCGTAGGCGGTGCCGAGTCCGCCGAGGGTGATGCCGGCGAACATCAACAGCAGCAGGCGGAAGCCCATCTCCCAGCTCACCTGGTCGGATAGTCCATAAAGGACACCACCTAGCGCGGCGAGGCCGCCACCCATGATCCACACGACCAGCACCACCCGGTCGACGTTGATGCCCGAGGAGGATGCCAGGTCTCGGTTGTCGGCCACGGCGCGCATCGCCTTGCCGATCCGGCTTCGTTGCAGCAAAAGGGCGACGCCGACCAGCACCAGCAGGCTCAATCCGATGCTGGCGAGGTCCTTGTCGGTCAGGTTGACCGGGCCGTAGTCATGCGCGGTCTGGTTGCCGTAGTCGTTGTAGGAGTGGCTGCGGTCGCTGTAGAGGACGAGCATCACGTACCGCGCCAGGATCGACAGGCCGATCGAGATCACCAGCATGGCGATCAATCCGGTGCCGCGCCGGCGCAGCGGCCGCCACAGCAGCCGTTCGTTGAGGCCACCGGCCAGGCCACCGATCAGGATCGCGATGATGGTGGCCGGGATGAGTTGCAGTCCGGCGTGGACGTTGAGCGCCCAGGCGACGATGGCGCCGAAGGTCACCAGCTCGCCGTGGGCGAAGTTCGTCAACCCGGTGGTGCCGTAGATCAGGCTCAGCCCGACCGCCGTGATGGCGATGATCAGGCCGAAGCGAATGCCCTCGAGCAGCAGCTGGAGCGCCCGGATGTTGTGCTGACCTTTGCCGTTGCCACCCCCTCCGGTGCCGGTCTGCTTGCCCTTGGTCAGCGGGAATATCACGAAGCGGGTGTCCCCGGTGCCCACGTTGACAACCAGCGAGCCGCGCTTCGCGTTCAGCAGCTTCGCCCCGGCTGGGAAGCTGGACGTGTCCGGCGACACGGTGTAGGTCCCGGGGCCTGGCAGGCTCACCTTGAACCGGCCGTCCGGGCCGGTCTTTCCGGTGCCCGCCTCCCCGCCGTCCTTCTTCTTCACCGTCACCGAGACGCCGGCCGCGGGAGTGCCGTCCACCCGGACGAAACCTGCCACCGCCTCGCCGGCGGCCCGCGCGGCCGGCGCGACGGACAGGCAAGCCAGGCCGGCCAGGGCCGCGACAGTGAGGGCTACCAGATGGCGCATCCAGCCCGTGGGACGTTGCGTCGCTTGCACGGTCGGCTCCCTCGTACCTCGGTCGGGCCACATTAGTGCACCAGCATGATCACCCTGCGGCAGCAGCCGCCCCGCCAGCCGTCACCAACCATCACGGGTTGTCCGGTTATACGCCCTCTTACGAGATTTGGGAGGCTACCGGCTTACGCAGCAGGTAGGCCGCGCGATACGGTACCGGCGCAGACGCTGCCGGGGGGTCGCCGTCGCAGACCTGTCCGTCCCGTACAGGAGGAGGTTCAGTGCGGCGTAACGGGATCCACGTGCGGGCAGCGACACGAGACGACGCACCGGCGTTGATGCGTTTCTCCGACCAGGTGCGGAGCCTCCCCGCCGGCACCCGGCATGGCCGCCCGCCTGCTTCGGCCGAGGTACTGGACCGCTACGAGGCGCTGCTGGCTAATCCGGCCCGGCGGGTGGTCCTCGCCGTCGATGACGCGGACACCGTGCTGGGAATGGCAGTGCTGAGCCTTGACGTGGCCGGGGAGTTGCTCGACGTGCCCGTCGTCCGGGTCAGTCACCTTGTCGTCGACCGCGCCCATCGCCGGCGCGGCGCGGGCCGGGCGCTGGTCGCGGCCGCGGCGTCGTATGCCGGCGAGCTGTCCGTGGAGCACGTGAGCCTGGGCGCCGCGACGACCGATCGGGAGGCCAATCGTTTCCTCGCCAGGTTGGGGTTCGCGCCTGTCATGGTCCGCCGGATCGCGCCCGTCGCGGTGCTGAGCCGTCATCTGGCGCTGCCCGAATCTGTCGACACCCCGGTGCATGTGGTCCGCCGGCACAGCCGGGCGGTGCGCCGCGCGCTGGGGCGCCCGCGAGTAGCCCAGGTCGAGGATCTGGCCTGACCTGACGACCGCGAGCGAGCCGGAGCCCGCTCAGGCCGGCGCCGGTCGCGGCCGGATCGCACACGTCAGCCGTGCCGTGCACAGCCGGCGCCCGGCATCGTCGCTCAACACGATCTGGTAGCTCGCCAAGGTGCCGCCCTCGTGCAGCGGTGTGCAGACCCCGGTCACCAGCCCGTCCCGGGCGGCCCGGTGATGGGTCGCATTGAGATCGATGCCGACGGCCATCCTGGTGGGGCCGGCGTGGATCGCGCCGGCGATCGATCCCAGGGTCTCGGCAAGCACGCATGATGCGCCGCCGTGCAGCAGGCCGTACGGCTGCCGATTGCCCTCGACCGGCATCGTGCCCACCAGGCGGCCGGGCTCGATCTCGGTAAGCGCGACTCCCATCCGGTCGGTGAGTTGTCCGGGCTGTTCGGCGAGGGTGCCGAGCACCTCGCGCATGAGGTCCACTGCCGCTCCCGTCGCCGCCGGACTGTCGGTCCCCGAGACTAGAGTCGCGGCCGTGACCGCATCTGCCGGGAGTCCCCGGCTCCTGCTCGTCGACGGCCACTCGCTGGCGTACCGCGCCTTCTTCGCGCTGCCGGTGGAGAACTTCTCCACGACCACCGGGCAGCCGACCAACGCCGTGTACGGCTTCACCTCGATGCTCATCAACGTGCTGCGGGACGAGCAGCCGACCCACCTCGCGGTCGCCTTCGACCTGTCCCGCACGTCGTTTCGCAATGAGCAGTTCGCGGCGTACAAGGCCAACCGCGCGGAGACGCCGACCGACTTCAAGGGCCAGGTGAGCCTGATCCAAGAAGTGCTGGAGGCGTTGCGCATCCCCGTCGTGACGGCGGTCGGCTACGAGGCCGACGATGTGATCGCCACCCTGGCCACGCAAGCCGAGGCCGAGGGCATCGACACGTTGATCTGCACCGGGGATCGGGACTGCTTCCAGCTGGTCAGTGACCGGGTGACCGTGCTCTACCCGAAGCGCGGCGTCTCGGAGATGTCGCGGATGACGCCTGACGCGGTGCAGGAGCGCTACGGCCTGTCGCCCGCGCAGTATCCCGACTTTGCAGCGTTGCGCGGCGACCCCAGCGACAACCTGCCCAGCATCCCGGGCGTGGGGGAGAAGACCGCGGCCAAGTGGATCCGGGAGTTCGGCTCGCTCGGGTCGCTGGTGGATCGGGTCGACGAAGTGCCCGGCAAGGCCGGTGCCGCCCTGCGCGAGCATCTGGCGGCGGTGATGCAAAACCGCCAGCTCACCGAGCTGGTCCGCGACGTGGCACTGCTCGTGCATCCCAGCGAGCTCAGCGTCGCGCAATGGGACCGCGACGAGGTGCACAAGCTGTTCGACACCTTGCAGTTCCGGGTGCTGCGGGACCGGCTCTGGGCCACCCTCACTGCTGCCGAGCCGGAGGCCGACTCCGGCTTCGATGTCGTGGGCGGCCTGCTCGAGGCCGGCGACGTCGCCGAGTGGCTGGCCGAGAACGCCCGGTCCGGGCAGCGGTTCGGGATCTCGGTACGCGGCACCTGGGGTCGCGGGACCGGCACCGTGCACGGCGTCGCGCTCGCCGCGGAGGGTGGCGCGGGTGCGTACGTCGACGCCGAGCAGCTCACCGACGACGACGAGAAGTCGCTGCTGGACTGGTTGACCGACCCGACCGTGCCCAAGGCGGTGCACGATCTCAAAGGTCCCCTCCTGGCGTTGCGGGCCCACGGCTGGGACCTGGCCGGCGTCACCAGCGACACGGCGCTGGCGGCCTACCTGGCACTGCCCGGGCAACGCTCCTTCGACCTGGCTGACCTCGCCCTGCGCTACCTGCGCCAGGAGTTGCGTTCCGACGCGGACGCCGACGGGCAGCTCACCCTCGATGGCGGTGCGGACGAAGCAGACGAGGTCACCGCCAGGGCCGAGGTGGTGCGGGCCCGGGCGGTCGCGGACCTGGCTCGCGCCCTCGATGACGACCTCGATACCCGCAGTGCCACCGCGCTGCTCCGCGAGATGGAACTGCCGCTGGTCGACGTGCTCGCGGTAATGGAGGCCACCGGGATCGCGGTCGACCTCGACGTGCTGCATGAGCTCGAATCTGACTTCGCGGCCGGCGTCCGGGACGCCGCAGCGCAGGCGTACGTCGTCGTCGGGCGTGAATTCAACCTGGGCTCGCCCAAGCAGCTCCAGACGATCCTGTTCGACGAGCTCGGGCTGCCCAAGACCAAGCGGATCAAGACCGGCAACACGACCGATGCCGAGGCGCTGGCCAGCCTGTACGAGCAGACCGGCCATCCGCTGCTGGAGCACCTGCTCCGGCACCGCGACGTCGCCCGCCTCAAGACGGTGGTCGACGGGCTACTGCCGATGGTCGACGATCAGCAGCGCATCCACACCACCTTCAACCAGACGATTGCTGCGACTGGCCGGCTGTCCTCCACCGATCCCAACCTGCAGAACATCCCGATCCGGACCGCCGAGGGGCGCCAGATCCGCCGGGCCTTCGTGGTCGGCGCCGGCCACGAATCGCTGATGACCGCCGACTACAGCCAGATCGAAATGCGGATCATGGCGCATCTGTGCGGCGACGCCGGCCTGATCGGGGCCTTTGCCTCCGGGGAGGATCTGCACACGTTCGTGGCATCGCAGGCCTTCGGCATCCCGGTAGGGCAGGTCGATCCGGAGCTGCGCCGGCGGATCAAGGCGATGGCCTACGGCCTGGCCTACGGCCTGTCGGCATACGGCCTGGCCCAGCAGCTCAAGATCAGCGCGGACGAGGCCCGGGCCCAGATGGACGCCTACTTCGAGCGCTTCGCCGGGGTTCGCGACTACCTGCGCAACGTGGTCGCGCAGGCCCGGACCACCGGCTACACCGAGACGATCCTCGGTCGGCGCCGCTACTTGCCCGACCTCACCAGCGACAACCGCCAGCGCCGCGAGATGGCCGAGCGAATGGCCCTGAACGCACCGATCCAGGGGTCGGCCGCCGACATCATCAAGGTGGCCATGCTCGGAGTCGATCGGGCGCTTCGGGCCGGCGGCCTCGAGTCCCGGCTGCTGCTGCAGGTGCACGACGAGTTGGTGTTCGAGGTGGCGCCGGGTGAGCGGCATCGACTCGAGGAGCTGGTGCGCGCCGAAATGGGTGGCGCCTACCCGCTATCGGTGTCCCTTGATGTGTCCATCGGTGTGGGTCGCACCTGGGACGAGGCAGCGCACTAGGCCGGCGGTTTCTGACAGATGAATATCGCGGTGCCCGGCATCAGGCGACCCCGGAGCGGGCTCCAATGGCCCCATTCCCGCTCGTGCCCGTCCGGCCACTCCGGCTCGACCACGTCCAGCAACCGCAAGCCGGCGCCGGCAATCTCGCGGACCCGGTCGCCCAGCGTCCGGTGGTGTTCGACGTAGGTTGCCGCACCGGCCGCGTCGAACTCGATGTAGGGCGTGCGGTCGAAGTAGGAGCTCTGCACCGTCAACCCGTCCGGGCCAGGGTCGTCGGCGAAGATCCACCGCAACGGGTGGACCACTGCGAACACCCACCGACCGCGAGGGCGCAGGACGCGGGCCACTTCCGCCATGACCCGGGCCGAGTCGGCGACGAACGGAACGGCGCCGAACGCCGAGCAGGCCAGGTCGAAGGACCCGTCCCGGAATGGCAGCGCGCCGGCATTCGCCTGCACCAGCGGCACGCTGACTCCCGTGCGGGACGCTGCGGCAACCGCGTGGGCGAGCATGCCGGCGGAGAGATCCAGCCCGACCACCGACCCGCCGGCCCGGCGCAACCACCGGGCGCACGGCGCCGAGCCGCAGCCGACCTCGAGAATCCGCCGGCCGGCCACCGGCCCGAGGAGGCCGGCGGAGGCTTCATCGAGCCCTTCCGGGCACCAGACGAAGCTCAACTCGCCGAGAAAAGCGCCGTGCTCGACGTGGTAGCCGTCGGCGGCGGCGTCCCACCAGCGGCGGTTCGCCCGCACCGATTCCGCTGCGCCGGCGGCCCGCCGGGCTACGCCCACGGTGCCCAGATCCTCCGTGCCGCCCACGGTGACTCCTCCTTACCGGCCCCGAAATTGACCGTCCTAGCGGGCCGCACGTACGATGTCAGATGCGCTGTGGGCCTGCGCAGTCTCGTAGGGAGCAGGCCGCGCTCGTCATGCATCGTTCACCGAGCCCGGATTCACCGGCGGTGGTCCGCGCCGGGCGATCCGGGTTCACGGTGCGCCGCCGAACAACTGTCCACCTCCGGAGCCACCACCTACATGACGACCGCCACCGACACGACTGATCCGACCACCGGATCCGATTCCGGATCCGCCCCCGCGCCCCAGGTCGCGGTGAACGACATCGGTTCGGCTGAGGACTTCCTCGCCGCCATCGACGAGACGATCAAATACTTCAACGACGGCGACATCGTCGAGGGCACGATCGTCAAGGTCGACCGGGACGAGGTCCTTCTCGACATCGGATACAAGACCGAGGGCGTGATCCCGTCCCGCGAGCTGTCCATCAAGCACGACGTGGACCCCAACGATGTCGTGAAAGTCGGCGACCAGGTCGAAGCCCTTGTCCTGCAGAAGGAGGACAAGGAAGGCCGGCTGATCCTGTCCAAGAAGCGGGCCCAGTACGAGCGGGCCTGGGGCACGATCGAGAAGATCAAGGAAGAGGACGGCATCGTCACGGGCACCGTGATCGAGGTGGTCAAGGGCGGCCTGATCCTCGACATCGGGCTTCGCGGCTTCCTGCCCGCGTCACTGGTGGAGATGCGTCGGGTTCGCGATCTGCAGCCGTACGTGGGCAAGGAGCTCGAGGCCAAGATCATCGAGCTGGACAAGAACCGCAACAACGTCGTGCTCTCCCGCCGGCAGTGGCTGGAGCAGACCCAGTCCGAGGTACGCAGCGAGTTCCTCAACAAGCTGGCCAAGAGCCAGGTCCGCAAGGGCGTCGTGTCCTCGATCGTCAACTTCGGCGCGTTCGTCGACCTCGGCGGTGTGGACGGACTGGTGCACGTGTCCGAGCTGTCCTGGAAGCACATCGACCATCCTTCCGAGGTCGTCGAGGTGGGCCAGGAGGTCGAGGTCGAGGTGCTCGACGTGGACCTGGATCGGGAGCGGGTGTCCCTGTCGCTCAAGGCCACTCAGGAAGACCCGTGGCGGCAGTTCGCCCGCACTCACCAGATCGGACAGGTCGTCCCCGGCCGGGTCACCAAGCTGGTGCCGTTCGGCGCGTTCGTCCGGGTGGACGAGGGCATCGAGGGACTCGTGCACATCTCCGAGCTGGCCGAGCGGCACGTCGAGATCCCCGAGCAGGTGGTCAACGTCGGTGACGAGATCCTGGTCAAGGTCATCGACATCGACCTCGAGCGCCGGCGGATCAGCCTGTCACTGAAGCAGGCCAACGAGGGGACGATCGGCGAGGCGGTCGGCTTCGACCCGGCCGCCTACGGCATGCATGCCAGCTACGACGACGGTGGCAACTACGTCTACCCCGAGGGATTCGATCCCCAGACCCAGGAGTGGCTCGCCGGCTACGACGTGCAGCGGGCCGAGTGGGAGCGCCAGTGGGCCGAGGCACGGGCTCGCTACGAGGCGCACCAGAAGCAGATCGTCGAGGCGCAGAAGGCCGAGGCGGACGCCGCCGAGGACACCTCGTACTCCTCCGAGCCGGCCGAGCCCGACAGCGGCGCACTGGCTACCGACGAGGCGCTGGCCGCGCTGCGGAAGAAGCTCGGCGGCGACAAGGAGTAGTCAGGGCGGCCAGCGCTCCGGCCGGCTGGCCGAGTCAGCGGGAACTGAGTTGCGCTGCCACGGCCTGCCCGGCCGTCAGCCAGCCACCGGCCAACGCAGCCAGCAGGCCGGCGCCGACAGCTATCGACGGGCGCACCCGCCAGGCCCCATGCCGGTTCACGTGCCGGGTCAGCTCGCCCGCTTGCAGCCGCGCCAGTACCTGGGGTATGTCTCGGCAGGGCCGGCGCGGGTACGGGCCGAGCCGATGCCGGCCAGCCTGGCTCATCGGTGCCTCCGGGTGCTGGGGAAGTGCAGGCGGAACTTAGCGGCCGAGAGGCTGTACGGCGGGTAGGCGCGCCGGTGCTGGCAGACTTCGCGCATGCTCACGGTCGGCCTGACCGGCGGGATCGGCGCCGGCAAGAGCTCGGTTGCCACCCGGCTGGCCGCGCACGGCGCGCTGGTCGTGGACGCGGACCGGCTGGCCCGCGAGGTTCTGGAGCGGGGGACCCGCGGCCTCGCGGCAGTGGTCGACGTGTTCGGCGCCGGCATCCTGCGCGCGGACGGGAGTCTCGATCGCGAGCGGCTCGGGTCGCTGGTTTTCGCCGACGAAGCCGCTCGGCGCCGGCTGAACTCGATCGTGCACCCCTTGGTCGGCCGGCGCAGCGCGGAGCTGGTGGCCAGCGCGCCGCCGAATTCGGTCGTCGTGCATGACGTGCCGCTGCTGACCGAGAACGGACTGGCCGCGAACTATTACCTGGTCGTCGTGGTCGAGGCTCCGCTGCAGGCCCGGGTCGAGCGGCTGGCCGGCCGCGGCCTGGCCGAAGGGGACGTCCGAGCCCGGGTGGCGAGCCAGGCGACCGACGACCAACGCCGCGCCGCGGCCGACGTGCTGCTCGACAACTCCGGGTCCGCCGGAGAGTTGGACGCGCAGGTCGACGACCTCTGGGTCGCTCGGATCGCGCCCTACGCCGACAACGTGCGGGATCGCCGGACCAGTGACCGGCCCCGGGTCGTGCTGGTCGCATCCGACCTGGCCTGGCCGCAGGCCTACTCCCGGATCGCCGGCCGGATCCGTCAGGTGTGCGGTGACCTGCGCTGCGATCACATCGGCTCGACCGCGGTGCCTGGGCTGGCCGCAAAGGACGTGATCGACGTGCAGGTTTCGGTCGCCTCCCTCGATCACGCCGATCAGCTCCGTCCGGTACTGGAGGAGGCGGGCTATCCGGCCGTGCCCGCTGTCCGTGCCGATTCCCCGCAGCAATTCGCCCCGGACCCGGCCCTGTGGGGCAAGCGGCTGCATGGCGCGGCCGATCCGGGCCGCCCCGCCCACCTGCACTTGCGGGTCCCCGGATCGCCGGGATGGCGCTACCCGCTGCTGTTCCGCGACTGGTTGCGGGGAGTGCCCGCCGAAGCGCGCGCCTACGAGGCTGAGAAACGGCGGCTGGCGGCGAACTATCCGCTGCGGGAGAACTACACCGACGCCAAGCAACCGTGGTTCGACGCGGCCGCCGAGCGGATGCGGGATTGGGCAGAAGGGACCGGCTGGGAGCCGCATTAACGTGGCCCCCCGGGACAAGTCCCGAGGGGCCACATGTGCAGCGCGATGTCGGATTCACCGGTTTCCCGGCCCGAGTCGGTTGCCCGATTCGGCGTGGAACCCGATCGCCTGCTGCAGGAGGAACGCTAGACCCGGAAACCCTTGTAGGGAAGGGGGTTTTCGCGGAAATCCGGCCACTCCAGTGTGCCCACGTCACCCTCGTACCACCGGTGCCACCCGGCCGGCTGTCGGACCTGCCTGCGACCCTGCGGACATGCAGTCGATGGATGCAGTAGAGGTGGTCGGGCGGCTCTGGGAGAGCTTTGCCTCGCGGGACTGGGTGGCCGCCGGCCAGGCCCTGGCGGCCGACGTCGAGGTGGAGTGGCCACACAGCGCCGAGCGGATCCGTGGCCGGGACAACGTCATCGGCGTCAACGCCGACTATCCGGGGGACTGGTCGATCCGGGTGCTCCAACTCCTCGGCGTCGGCGACGATGTCGCATCGCAGGTGGAGGTGCGCAACGGCGACCAGCTGTTCTGGGCCGCGTCGTTCTTCCGAGTCTCCGGTGGTCTGATCACGCACATCCGGGAGTACTGGGTCGACGCGCCCGCCGAGCCACCGCCGGCCTGGCGGCGCCGCTATACCGAACCGCTCTGACGCGGCCGGCGTGCCGTCGTGGTCTCAACCGGGCTCGGGCGCGGTGCGGCGGAGTCGGTCGAGCAGCGGTTGCGCGGCCGGCGGTCCGGGCTCGCCAAAATCTACCTCGATCGGGTCCTCGGTGCCCGATATCCGCAGCAGGTAGTGGAAACGATCGGCGCCCTCCGCCGGCGGGCCGCCCCATGACCGGGCGCCGGCGACGAGCGCGTCGATCCGTGCAGCCTCGTCCGCCGCCAGTTCGTCGGTGTCCAGCGTCCAGCGCACGGTCCGGCCGGCGAAGCCTCCGGTCCGTGACAGCTCCAGCCGCATCAGAGCACCCCTACCTGGTGCCAGGCGTCCCGGACGAGAGAAGCGGTCCGATCATCGAAGTCCTGGGCCGCGACGCGCACGGTAGCCGAGGCGAAGGTCCGGAAGCGCGCCGTCGGCCGGATGCGGCCATCCCGCAGCGCGCCGTACCAGACCCGCCCGGCGACCTCCCAGGCGTGGCCGCCAAGGGCGGTCGCTGCGAGGAAGAACGCATGGTTGGGGATCCCCGAGTTGAGGTGCACCCCGCCGTTGTCGGTGGCGGTGTGCACGTAGCCGGCCATGGCGGCGGGCTGCTCGTCCTTGCCGAGGACAGGGTCGTCGAAGGCGGTGCCGGGCGCCTTCAGCGAGCGAAGCGCCACCCCCTGCACGCCGGGGGCCAGCAGGTCTGCGCCGATGAGCCAGTCCGCCCGCTCGGCGGTCTGCCCGAGCTGGAACTGCTTCACGAGTGAGCCGAACACGTCGCTGATCGACTCGTTCAGCGCTCCGGGTTGGTTGGCGTACTCCAACGCGGCCTCCACCTCGGTGACACCGTGGGTGAGTTCGTGGCCGATCACGTCCAACGACTTGGTGAATCGCTGGAACAGGTTCCCGTCCCCGTCGCCGAACACCATCTGATGGCCGTTCCAGAAGGCGTTGTCGTAGTGGTCGGCGTAGTGGACGCTGGCCACCAAACCCAGTCCATGGTCATCGATCGAGTGCCGGTCGTAGGCCTCCAGGTAGAACGCGAACGTGGCACCCAGGCCGTCGTATGCCTCGTCTGCGGCCGGATCACCGGTCGGCTTCCCGCCCTCGTGCCGGACCGCGTGACCGGGCAGCTGCTGCTGCCCACCGGCGTCGTACACGGTGCGCTGCGGCTGATCGCTCAACGCCGCCGCGGCCGGACGCGCGGGGCCGCGGGCCGCCTGCACCGCCCGACTGCTGCGCAGCGACGCATCCAGCGCCAGGGTGTCCAGGGCCCACTGTCGCTGTTCGGGCGACCCGTTTCGCGCGATCCGGTGCAGGACACCCGGCGGAACGAGGCACGAGGTGGGCATGACCGGATCCTCCCGAGCGTTGACCAGAGCGCGACGACCGCGCCGATCGGGTGATCCTGCCCTACGGCTGCCGGTTGCTCCGAAACTGTCAGCCCCCGGACCTATCGTGGAGCCATGCGCGCGGTTACCGACATCGTCCCCACCCAGGGCCGGTTCGAGGTCGTCAGCGACTTCGAGCCTTCGGGTGACCAGCCGACGGCCATCGAGGATCTCGAGCGCCGGGTCCGGGCCGGTCAGCGCGACATCGTCCTGCTCGGGGCCACCGGCACCGGGAAGTCAGCGACGACGGCGTGGCTGGTGGAGCGGCTGCAGCGCCCCACCCTGGTGATAGCGCCCAACAAGACGCTGGCCGCGCAGTTGGCCAACGAGCTGCGCGAGATGCTCCCGCACAACGCGGTCGAGTATTTCGTTTCCTACTACGACTACTACCAGCCGGAGGCGTACGTCCCGCAGACCGACACCTACATCGAGAAGGACTCCTCGGTCAACGAGGAGGTCGAGCGGCTGCGGCATTCGGCGACGATGTCGCTGCTGACCCGGCGCGACGTCATCGTGGTCGCTTCGGTGTCGTGCATCTACGGCCTGGGCACCCCGCAGGAGTACGTCGACCGGTGCGTGCGGCTACGGGTAGGCGAGGAGGTCGAACGGGACTCGTTGCTGCGCCGGCTGGTCGACGTGCAGTACACCCGCAACGACCTGTCCTTCACCCGCGGGACGTTTCGGGTGCGCGGCGACACCGTCGAGATCTTTCCGGTGTACGAGGAGCTGGCCGTCCGGGTGGAGATGTTCGGCGATGCGGTCGAGCGGCTGTATTACCTGCATCCGCTGACCGGGGAGGTGGTGCGCGAGGTCGGCGAGGTGCTGGTCTTTCCGGCGACGCACTATGCCGCCGGCCCGGAGCGGATGGAGCGGGCCATCCGGGGCATCGAGCTGGAGCTGGCCGACCGGCTGGCCGACCTGGAGCGCGGCGGCAAGCTGCTCGAGGCGCAGCGGTTGCGGATGCGCACCACGTACGACATCGAGATGATGCGGCAAGTCGGCTTCTGTTCCGGCATCGAGAACTACTCGCGGCACATCGACGGCCGGTCCAAGGGTTCCGCCCCGAACTGCCTGCTGGACTATTTCCCCGAAGACTTCCTGCTGGTGATCGACGAGTCGCATGTGACGGTGCCGCAGATCGGTGGGATGTACGAGGGGGACATGAGCCGCAAGCGCACGTTGGTCGACCACGGCTTCCGGCTTCCTTCCGCGATGGACAACCGGCCGCTGAAGTTCGAGGAGTTCCTGGACCGGATCGGGCAGACGGTGTACCTCTCCGCCACTCCCGGTTCCTACGAGATGGGCCGGACCGGTGGCGAGATCGTCGAGCAGGTGATCCGGCCCACCGGGCTGGTCGACCCCGAGGTTGTGGTGAAGCCGACGAAGGGCCAGATCGACGATCTGGTCCACGAGATCCGGGTGCGTGCCGAGCGCGACGAGCGGGTGCTGGTCACCACGTTGACGAAGAAGATGTCCGAGGACCTCACCGACTACCTGCTGGAGCTGGGGGTTCGGGTCCGCTACCTGCACTCCGAGGTCGACACGTTGCGCCGGATCGAGTTGCTCCGCGAGCTGCGCAAGGGCGACTTCGACGTGCTGGTCGGGATCAACCTGTTGCGCGAGGGCCTCGATCTCCCCGAGGTCTCCCTGGTGTCGATCCTGGACGCCGACAAGGAGGGGTTCCTGCGCTCGGGGACCTCACTGATCCAGACCATCGGCCGGGCCGCCCGCAATGTGTCCGGCCAGGTGCATATGTACGCCGACGACGTCACCCCGTCGATGCGTCACGCGATCGAGGAGACGGCCCGCCGGCGGGCCAAGCAGGTTGCGTTCAACACCGAGCGCGGGGTCGATCCGCAGCCCCTGCGCAAGAAGATCGTCGACATCCTCGACGGGATCTATCGGGAAGCCGCCGACAATGCCATGGTGGGCGGCTCCGGCCGGTCGCAGAGCCGGGGCAAGGCGCCGGTGCCGGGGCTGTCCGGCCGGCGCGCGGGCGCCGGCCGGCACGCCCCCGACCTCGCCGGCATGCCCCGCGCCGAGCTGGCCGACCTGATCCAGCAGCTCAACGGTCAGATGCTCGAGGCCGCCCGGGAGTTGCAGTTCGAGTTGGCCGCGCGATTGCGCGACGAGATCGGGGAGCTGAAGAAGGAGTTGCGTGGGATGGACGTCGCCGGAGTTCGCTAGCGTGGGCTACCGGCCGTCAGGTCGCTCCGACCGTCGCCCCCCGGGAGGCGCTGTGACCGCACTCGGCTCGACCACCGCTGCCGGCGGCGCCGGCCCGCGGCGCCCGCCGGCGCACATCGGGGCGGTCCGCTCGGTGCTGATCGAGCGCAGCGCCGAGGACACCATGACCGTCCTGCGCGACATCGAGCTGCTCGAGCCGCTGGAGCGCAAGGCCCGCGAGGTAGAGGTCCATCCGGAGACCGACCGCAGTGGCTGGTACCGGATCGTCGGCCGGCTCGCCGGCTTGGCGCGCTGGGAGGGCGATTTCCGCTACGACCAGCACGACGCCGGCTGGCACAGCCGGGACCTGCATCCGCGCGAGGACCAGTGGGCGATCAGCGGTGGCTTCCTGGTCAATCCGATCGGACCGGCGATGTGCCGGGTCACCCACTACGAGGACTACTTCCTGCCGCCCCGGCTGCGCTGGATGTGGCTACCGATGGCCGTGTACATGCGCTGGAGCCAGGTGGGGGAGATGCGCGACCTGGTCCGGCTGGTCGAGAGCCAGTTGCCGGCGGCCGTCGATCCGGGCGTGCCGGCACCGGTCAACGCCACCGGCCGGCCGCCACGAGCGTCTCGCGCCGGCCGTCGCTGAGTGGTTCGAGCTCGACCCCGCGGCCGGTCTCCGGCGCATGAAGCATGCGACCGGCGCCCGCGCAGAAGCCGACATGGTGGATGTCGGCTCCGGGCCGGGCGAAGAACAGCAGGTCGCCGGTAGCGGCATCCGCCGGGTCCACCTGCACAGCGGCCGCTGCTGCCTGGTCGTGCGCGTCGCGTGGCACGGTGATTCCGTACCGCCGGAACACCAGGTGCACCAGACCGGAGCAGTCCAGGCCCAGCGCTGAGGTGCCTCCCCACAGGTAGGCCAGGCCGAGGAAGGTGCTCGCAGCGGCGATCAGGTCGTCGCCTGACGGGCTGGCCGTCGGTGCGGCGTCGACGTCGCCGACGGCCACCCAGAGCGGCTGATCCGCGCCGGCCGGCCGCACGGGCAGCCAGCCCGCCTCGGCCGGGCCGACGACCGGCAGTGTCGTCGCGAAGCTCACATCGGTCAGCGCCGGCGCGCCGCCCGGAGCGTCGCACAGCGTGGTGAGCGCGACCCGGACCACCGCCGGCGAGCCCGGCCCGGCCGGCGCCGGGTCGGTGAGCTGGCCGACGGGTATCCAGCCGGGATACCCGCGCGCGTCCTTCGAGCTGGGCTGACCCGGCAGGACGATCCGTGCCCACCCCGGGCGCTCCTCGTCGACAACCACCCGGTCACCGAGCAGGGCCTGGGTTTCCACCCGGCCGTCGAGGGCGCTCCGGTCGGCCGGCGTCAACCCGTCGGTCCACGCGCGCAGCCGGGACGGTGCAGCCAGCGCCGGCGCGTCGCCGTCGCGCGTGGCCTCCGGCCGGGTCCACACCGTCGCGGTGGCCACAGCGACCCTGCGCTCGTTGATCACGCCAGCCCCTCGATTCCCAGACCCGGTGCGTCGGGGAGCACTACCTCGGCACCCTCATACCGCAGGCCGCCGCGCACCGGCGATGCGGTCAGCCACCAGGCCGCGTCGAGGTCGTCTATCCCGGCCGATCCCGACACCGTCGCCAGGCTGGCCGTGGCGCCCACCCCGACGTGGGTCTCCATCATCGAGCCGAGCAGCACCCCGATCCCGGCCGCGCGGGCCACCGCGAGCATGGCCAGCGCCGGGCCCAGGCCGCCGCACTTCGCCAGCTTGATGTTGACCAGGTCGGCGGCCCGCCGGCGGACGATCTCCAGCAGGTCCGCGGCCGACCAGACGCTCTCGTCCGCGAGCACCGCCGTCGCGACCCGCTCCGTGACGAACGCCAGGCCGGCCAGGTCACCGGCGGCGACCGGCTGCTCGACCAGCTCCAGGTCCAGGCCGGCGTCCTCCATCCCGCGAACGATCCGGACCGCCTGCCGCGCCGACCACCCCTGGTTGGCGTCGATGCGCACCGGCACTCCCGGGCCGACAGCAGCGCGGATGGCGCGGAGCCGCTCGAGGTCGTCCGCCGTACCGTCGCCCACCTTGACCTTGAGGACCCCGAAGCCGTCCCGTACCCGCTGGGTGGCAGCCGCGGCCATTTCCGGCGCGGACCCGGCGGCCAGGGTCACGTCGGTGGCGATCCGCAGCCGGGTCGACCCGAGCAGCCGCGGCAGCGGGATGCCGAGCCGGCGGGCGGCCAGGTCGTGCAACGCGCAGTCGACTGCGGACTTCGCCGCCGTATTGCCCACCACCGCGCCTTGCACCCGGGCCACCAGCGAAGCCAGATCGCCGGGATCGCGGTCGATGAGCGCCTTCCGGAGCGGACCTACGACAGCGGCCTGCATCCCCGCCACGGAGTCACCGGTGATCTTCCACGTCGCCGCGCCCTCGCCCCAGCCGGCGCACCCGTCGCTGTCGGTGACCTCCACCAGCACGCTCTCCACCGCGTGCACCGTGCGGATGGCGGTCACGAACGGCGTATGCAACGGCACCCGGACGGGGTGTGCCTGCACCCGGCGGATCGTGGTCACCGCGCCGACCCTATCCAGTGGCGGTCGCTCCAACTCGCCGCCGCCACCTCCCGGATCAGGTTCCGGCCATCGTTCTCAGCGAGGCCGGTGGTGCAGACCACGAGGACGTACGCCGGCGCGTCGGGAGGTCGGACCAGCGCGGCGTCGTGCAGCACCCCCTCGACCCAGCCGCCCTTGCCCGCGACCGCCGTGCCGGCGGGCAGGCCGGCCGGTATCTCGTCGCGGTACTCCTGCGCCTCGAGCACCTCGAGCATCTCCGCGCACGCGTCCGCCGCGGCGGCCCGGCCGGTGGCGAGCGCGCCCAGGACCGCGGCCAGGTCGCCGGCGGTCACCAGATTCGTCACCCCGGCCGCTATCGCGGTCTCGTCACAGATCGGCCGGCCCAGGACCGAACGCGTCGCGCCGCAGGCAGCCAGCGCCTCCGCCACCGCCGGCAACCCGGTCCGCTGCAGGACCAGGCTGGTTGCCAGGTTGCTGCTGCGCACGATCATCCGGCGGGCCAGCCAGCGCAGTGCCACGGGTGTGCCGAGGCGCTCCCAGGGGGCCTCGTCGTTGTCGTACCCGCGGTCCATCCGGAAGCGGCCGCCGGCGATCGACTCGAACTCGTCGTGGATTACCACCGGCTGATCCAGGTCGAGGGCGCCGGCGCCGGCCAGCCGGTAGGCCGCCACCAAAAGCGGGAGCTTGATCGTGCTGGCCGCGTAGTGCTGCGAATCGGGCAGCCGCGCGCACGACGGCGGCCCGCCGGGCGGGCCGCACCAGACCGACACCAGGCCGGCGTCGGCGTCAGGTCGCGGCGCCAGCGCGGCCAGCGCCGGCGGCCAGTTCAGCGGGTCCGCGCCTTGGAGCATCTGGCCAGACTCAGGCTCGGCCGTTCCGCCGTCAAGGAAGCCGGCGTGGGTGGTAGACCTAGTCGTTGGTGGGCCGTGCAGCCTGCCGGTGTGTCGGGAGGAGCGGTCGTGCATGAGTGCCCTTGACGGCAGTTCGGCTTTCATCTCCCGGGCCGAAGACCGCAGGAAACTACTGTGGATCGGACGCACGGTGTTCGACGTGATTCTCGGTGCGGACGACACGGCCGGCGCGGTATCGCTGCTGGACCAGAGCGGCCGTCGCGGAGATGTCACTCCGATGCATGTCCACAACCGCGAGGCTGAGATCTTCTACGTGCTCGAAGGTGGTGTCACCGCGTGGTTCAGGGACGCCGTCCATCAGCTGGACGCCGGCGGTGCCATCTACCTGCCACCTGGCCAGCCGCACGCCTTCGGCATCCGAACCGAAACGGCCCGGTTGATCAGCGTGACAGCGCCCGGGGGATTCGACAGCTTCGTTCGGGCTGCCGGCATGCCCGCAGCAGAGGCGAGCCCCTCGGTGTGGGAGTTCGACGTCGGAAGGGTCATGCAGGCTGCACCGGATCACGGCATCACGATCGTCGGCCCGCCCCCAGCGTTGCCCGACGGCTGACTGCGTGGCCGGATTCCGGCTACCAGCCGCGTTCGCGCCACTCCGGCAGGTTCGGACGTTCGGCGCCGAGCGTGGTGTCCGCGCCGTGCCCCGGGTAGACCCAGGTGTCGTCGGGCAGTTCCCCGAAGATCCGCGACTCCAAGTCGCCGATCAGGGTGGAGAAGTCGGCCGGGCTGGTGGTCCGTCCCGGGCCGCCGGGGAACAGCGAGTCCCCGGTGAACACGTGGGCGGTCCCGTCCGGATCGTCGTAGCGCAGCGCGATCGAACCGGGCGTGTGCCCGCGCAGGTGGATCACCGACAACTCGGCCGCCCCGACCGCAATGGTGTCGCCGCCCTCGACCAGCCGATCGGGTCGGACCGGCAGCGGCCCCGCGTCGAGCGGGTGGGCCACCGTGCCGGCGCCGGTCACCCGGACCAACTCGGCCAGTCCCTGCCAGTGGTCGCCGTGCTGATGGGTGGTGACGATCGTCCGTAGGGAGCCCTCGGGGATCATCTCCAGCAGCCGCCCCGGCTCGTTGGCCGCGTCGATCAGCAGGGCGTCGCCGGTCCGGGCGCAGCGCAGCAGGTAGGCATTGTTGTCCATCGAGCCCACCGCGATCTTGGTGATCTCGAGGGCCGAGAGGTGGCGGGTTGCGGCGGGACCGCCGACGGTGACCGTTCCGGTGTAGTCGCTCATCGCCCCATCCTCCCCGGTCGGCGGCGGGGAGGAAACTGTCGGTCGGCGCGGCTAGATTGAGGCGTTCCCACCATGCCGACCGGAAGCAGGCTCGTGGTCGATCGTCTCGTGGTCCGCGGTGCTCGCGAGCACAACCTGCGCAACATCTCCATCGACCTGCCGCGGAACTCCCTGATCGTGTTCACCGGGCTGTCCGGCTCGGGCAAGTCCAGCCTGGCCTTCGACACCATCTTCGCCGAGGGGCAGCGACGTTATGTCGAGTCGCTCTCTGCGTACGCCCGGCAGTTCCTCGGCCAGATGGACAAGCCCGACGTCGACTTCATCGAGGGACTGTCGCCGGCGGTGTCGATCGACCAGAAGTCCACCAACCGCAACCCGCGGTCAACCGTCGGCACCATCACCGAGGTCTACGACTACCTCCGGCTGCTCTACGCCCGGGCCGGTCAGCCGCACTGCCCCAAGTGCGGCCGGCCGATCGCCCGGCAGACCCCGCAGCAGATCGTGGACCGCGTGCTGGAGTACGCCGAGGGCACCCGCTTCCAGGTGCTCTCACCGGTGATCCGGGGCCGCAAGGGTGAGTACGTCGACCTGTTCGCCGACCTGCAGGCCAAGGGATATTCCCGGGTGCGGGTCGACGGCGTTGTCCACTCGCTGACCAGCCCGCCCAAACTCAAGAAGCAGGAGAAGCACACCATCGAAGTGGTGGTGGATCGGCTGTCGGTCAAGGCCTCGGCCAAGCGCCGGCTGACCGACTCGGTCGAGACCGCCCTCCGGCTGGGCGCCGGCCTGTTGGTGTTGGAGTTCGTGGACCTGGCCCAGGAGGACCCCGACCGCGAGCGCACCTTCTCCGAGCATCTGGCCTGCCTGTACGACGACCTGTCCTTCGAGGAGCTCGAGCCGCGGTCGTTCTCCTTCAACTCCCCGTACGGCGCCTGTCCCGAGTGCACCGGCCTCGGCACCCGCAAGGAGGTCGATCCCGAGCTGCTTGTCCCGGACCCGGACCGTTCGCTGGCCGAGGGGGCGATCCAGCCCTGGTCCAGCGGGCACAACATCGAATACTTCGGCCGCCTGCTGCACGCCCTCGGCGACGCCCTGGGTTTCGGACTGGACACCCCCTGGCGCCGGCTGCCGGCGCGGGCGCAAAAGGCCGTGCTGTACGGCCACGACACGCAGGTGCACGTGCGTTACCGCAACCGCTACGGCCGCGAGCGCTCCTACTACGCCAGCTTCGAAGGCGTCGTGCCGTTCATCGAGCGCCGGCACACCGAGGCCGAGAGCGACATCAGCCGGGAGCGGTACGAGGGCTACATGCGCGACGTGCCCTGCCCGGCGTGCGGCGGGGCCCGGCTCAAGCCCGAGGTGCTGGCGGTGACTCTGGGCGGCCGATCCATCGCCGAGGTGGCCGGGCTGTCCATCGGCGACTGCGCGGCGTTCCTGCGTCAGCTGGAGTTGGCCCAGCGGCAGCGGATGATCGCTGAGCGGGTGCTCAAGGAGGTCAACTTCCGGCTCGGGTTCCTGCTCGACGTCGGCCTGGACTACCTCTCACTGGACCGGCCGGCGGCCACCCTGGCCGGCGGCGAGGCCCAGCGGATCCGGTTGGCGACCCAGATCGGGTCGGGGCTCGTGGGCGTGCTGTATGTGCTCGACGAGCCGTCCATCGGCCTGCATCAGCGGGACAACCACCGGCTGATCGAGACCCTGCTGCGGCTGCGCGACCTGGGCAACACGCTGATCGTCGTGGAGCACGACGAGGACACGATCCGCACCGCCGACTGGGTCGTCGACATCGGGCCGGGCGCGGGGGAGCACGGCGGCCAGGTGGTCGTGTCCGGCACCCTCGAGGACCTGCTGGCCTCACCGGAGTCCATTACCGGCGCCTACCTGGCCCGCCGGCGCGAGATCCCGATCCCCGACATTCGCCGCACCCAGACCCGTGGCCGGTCGTTGGTAGTCGAAGGAGCGCGCGAGCACAACCTGCGCGGGGTCGACGTCGCTTTCCCGCTGGCCAATTTGGTGGCGGTCACCGGGGTGTCCGGCTCCGGCAAGTCCACGCTGGTCAACGACATCCTGTATGCCGTGCTGGCCAACAAGATCAACGGCTCACGGCTGGTCCCCGGGCGGCACCGGCGAGTCCGCGGCCTGGACGAGGTGGACAAGGTTGTCGGCGTCGACCAGTCGCCCATCGGCCGCACGCCCAGATCCAATCCCGCTACCTATACCGGTGTGTTCGACCACATGCGCCGGCTGTTCGCCGAGACGACCGAGGCCAAGGTACGCGGCTACGCGCCGGGCCGGTTCTCCTTCAACGTCAAGGGAGGCCGGTGCGATGCCTGCTCCGGTGACGGCACCATCAAGATCGAGATGAACTTCCTCCCCGACGTCTATGTCCCGTGCGAGGTCTGCCACGGTGCGCGGTACAACCGCGAGACGCTCGAGGTGCACTTCAAGGGCAAGTCGATCGCCGAGGTGCTCGACATGCCGATCGAGCAGGCCGCGGAGTTCTTCGAAGCGGTGCCACCGATCCGCCGGCACCTGCACACCCTGGTCGACGTGGGGTTGGGCTACGTCCGGCTCGGCCAGCCGGCGCCGACGCTGTCCGGTGGCGAGGCGCAGCGGGTGAAGCTCGCCAGCGAGCTGCAGAAGCGCTCCACCGGACGCACGGTGTATGTGCTCGACGAGCCGACGACCGGGTTGCACTTCGAGGACATCCGCAAGCTTCTCGGCGTCCTCGGCCGGCTCGTCGACCAGGGCAACACCGTGATCGTCATCGAGCACAACCTCGACGTCATCAAGAGCGCCGATTGGGTGGTCGACATGGGCCCCGAGGGTGGCAACGGAGGTGGCTTGGTGGTCGCAGCGGGGTCTCCGGAGGACGTCGCCGGCGTCCCCGAGAGTTACACCGGCCAGTTCCTGCGCCGCGTCCTGGCCGACCGGCTCGACCCGGTGGTCACCACCGGCAAACCACGCCGGCGGGCCGCAGCAGCCCGCTAGCGGCGGGCTCTAGCCGTCGACCAGCAGGCGTGCGATCAGGTCGTCCAGAGCCTGGTCGCCGCGCTTTTGCCCCGCCGGCACCAGCTGCTCGGTGGCGTCGAGGAAATCGCGGACGGCCTGGGCCGGCACGGTGACCCAGCAGGTCCCGCAGTCGCGGGCCAGATCGAGCCGGACCCGATTGCGTACCGGGTGCGGCGCGATCCGGACCGCGCCGTCGCCGGTCGGCTCGTCCAGCCCGTAGCGCAGGAAGTCGCGGAGTACCACCCAGGAACCGCGCGGCAAAGAGGGATGGTCCGGCGTCGCGGTGAGGTGGAGGTGGACCGCCAGCGGGTCGCCGGCGGACCAGTTCAGTCGCAGTGTCGTGGTGCGCCCCCGGCCGGACAGGTGGCGATCAGCCACGACCACCTCGGCCGTTACCCGGTCCCGCACGGTCCCTCCGGTGGCCAGGGCGCAGTCGTGCGCACCATGGCCGTTCTCAGGTTGCCATCCCGCGGTGCCGGAGACAATTCGGCGCGCGCCGGCACCGGTCGTGGTGCCCGATGTCGCGACGGCCCCGCGTACGCTCGAACAGTGCCCGACCCGTCGACGTACCGCCCGACGCAGGGCACCATCCCCGACCTGCCGGGGGTCTACAAGTTCCGCGACGCACGCGGCCGAGTGATCTACGTCGGCAAGGCGAAGTCGTTGCGCAGCCGGCTGTCGTCGTACTTCTCTGACATTGCCGGGCTGCACCCGCGGACCAGGCAGATGGTCACGAGCGCGGCCGCGGTGGAGTGGACGGTCGTTTCGACCGAGGTCGAGGCGCTGCAACTGGAGTACTCCTGGATCAAGGAGTTCGATCCGCGGTTCAACGTGCGCTATCGCGACGACAAGAGCTATCCCTCGCTTGCCGTCACCCTCTGGGAGGACTACCCACGGCTGCAGGTGATGCGCGGGCCCAAGCGCAAGGGGGTGCGCTACTTCGGCCCGTACGCGCACGCGTGGGCGATCCGCGAGACGCTGGACCTGTTGCTGCGCGTCTTTCCTGCCCGGACCTGCAGCGCAGGGGTGTTCAAACGCGCCGGCCAAGTCGGTCGGCCGTGCCTGCTCGGCTACATCGGCAAGTGCTCCGCGCCGTGTGTAGGGCGTGTCTCGGCGACCGAGCACCGGGAGATCGTCGAGAACTTCTGCGACTTCATGGCCGGCCGGACCGACCAGATGCTGCGGCGCATGGAGAAGGACATGCAGGTGGCTGCCGCCAACCAGGAGTACGAGAAGGCGGCGCGCCTCAGAGACGACATCGGGGCTCTGCGCCGGGCGATGGAGAAGCAGGCGGTCGTGCTCGGCGACGGCACCGACGCCGACGTCGTCGCCTTCGCCCAGGACGGGTTGGAGGCGGCCGTCAAGGTCTTCCACGTTCGTGGCGGCCGGGTCCGTGGCGAGCGCGGCTGGGTGGTCGACAAGGTCGACGACGTCGACACCCCTGCACTGGTCGAGCAGTTCCTGCTACAGGTGTACGGCGACGGCGGCGAGGAGGTGCCGCGCGAGGTCCTGGTCCCGGCCATGCCACCCGCTGCGGAGGCCCTCACCACCTGGCTGTGTGAGTTGCGCGGCACCCGGGTGGATTTCCGGGTGCCCCGGCGCGGCGACAAGCGGGCCTTGATGGACACCGTGCAGCGCAACGCCGGGGAGGCCTTCGCGCGGCACAAGTTGCGCCGGGCCAGCGACCTGACCGCGCGGTCCCAGGCGCTGGCCGAGATCCAGCAGGCATTGTCGCTGGATGAGGCTCCGCTGCGCATCGAGTGCTACGACGTGTCCCATGTCCAGGGCACCAACATCGTGGCGAGCATGGTCGTGTTCGAGGACGGGCTGCCGCGCAAGAGCGATTACCGGCGCTTCTCGGTGCGCGAGGCCGCGGACGATACGGCGGCAATGGGGGAGGTGCTGCGCCGGCGGTTCACCCGCTACCTCGACGAGCGGCCGGAGGCGGCCAATCCGACGCCGGGTATCGACCCCACCACCGGCCGGCCGAGGAGGTTCGCCTACCCGCCGAACCTCGTCGTCGTCGATGGCGGGTTGCCCCAGGTCAACGCCGCTCGCCGGGTGCTGGACGAGCTCGGCATCGTCGATGTCGCGCTGTGCGGGCTGGCCAAGCGACTGGAGGAGGTGTGGTTGCCCGACGTGCCGGCGCCGGTGGTGCTGCCCCGCGCCAGTGAGAGCCTTTACCTGCTGCAGCGGGTCCGTGACGAGGCGCACCGCTTCGCGGTCACCTTTCATCGCCAGCGCCGCTCCAAGTCCATGGTCGAGTCCACTTTGGACAACGTGCCCGGCCTCGGCGAGACGCGGCGCAAGGCGTTGCTACGCGAGTTCGGTTCGCTCAAGCGGCTCCGAGCGGCGGATGTCGAGTCGATCCTGACCGTGCCCGGCATCGGCCGGCGCACGGCCGAAGCCGTCGTCGCGGCGCTGTCCGCAGCCGCTCCACCTGCAGCACCGGCGGTGGACCCGCTGACCGGCGAGCTCGTCGAGGGGCCGGCGTGACGCAGTCCGGACTCGACCTGGTGATCGTCACGGGCCTGTCCGGTGCCGGGCGGAGCACGGTGGCACTCGCGCTCGAGGACGTGGGGTATTACGTCGTGGACAACCTGCCGCAGTCCCTGGTGGAGTCGATGGTCGATCTCGGCCAGCGCTCGGAGGGCACCGCGCGGCGGATGGCGCTCACCCTCGACGTGCGCAGCCGGGCGTTCTCCTCGGACCTGACCGGAACTGTCCAGCACCTGCGCGACCAGGGCTACCGGCCTCGGGTGATCTTCCTCGAGGCCACCGACGAGGTACTGATCAGACGTTATGACAGCGCGCGGCGCCGGCACCCGCTCCAGGGGGAGGGGCGACTGTCCGCCGGCATCGCCGCCGAACGCGAGTTGCTGGGTACGGCGCGCGAACAGGCCGACCTCGTGATCGACACCAGCGACCTCAACGTCAACCAGCTCCGCTCCCGTATCGAGGGTCTGTTCCGCGGGGGGGACGACACCGGCCTGGTGGTGACTCTGCTGTCGTTCGGCTACAAGTACGGGTTGCCTGGCGACGCCGATCTGGCGATCGATCTGCGGTTCCTGCCCAACCCGCACTGGGTGCCCGAACTGCGCGATCAGTCCGGGCGGGATCCGGAGGTGAGCGCTTACGTGATCGGCCGGCCGGATGCGCAGGCGTTCCTGGAGACCTATGTCACCCTCCTGCAGACGTTGATCCCCGGCTACGAGCGCGAGGGCAAGCGGTACCTGACAGTGGCGGTGGGATGTACCGGCGGCAAGCACCGCAGCGTGGCGATCGCTGAGGAGATCGGCCGGCGGCTGGCCGCCGGCGGCGTACCGGTGCGGGTCGCGCACCGCGACCTGGGGCAGGAGTGACCGGGACCGGCCCGCCGCGGGTGGTCGCGATGGGTGGCGGCCATGGCCTGTTCGCGACGCTGTCCGCCTTGCGTCAAGTGACTGGCCGGCTGACCGCTGTGGTCACGGTTGCCGACGACGGCGGCTCCAGCGGCCGGCTGCGGCGGGAGTTGGGCACGCTGCCACCGGGGGACCTGCGGATGGCCCTGCTCGCACTCGCCGGCCGCGAAGGCTCTGCCGGCATCTGGGCCGACGTGCTCAAGCACCGCTTCGGCGGCGACGGTGCCCTGGCCGGTCATCCGGTCGGCAATCTCGTCCTGGCCGGTCTGACCGACGTGCTCGGCGACCCGGTCGCCGCCCTCGAGCACGTCGCGATGCTGCTCGAAGCGGTCGGCCGCGTGCTACCGATGTCGCCGGTTCCGCTGGAGATCGTCGCCGAGGTAGCCACCTCGAGTACCGACGATCCGCAGCTGACCCGGCGGATCCGCGGCCAGGTCGCCGTCGCAACCACCCCGGACCGGGTGCTGTCCGTGCGGCTCGTGCCGGCCTCCCCGCCGGCCTGTCGCCAAGCGGTGGAGGCGGTCGGGGCCGCCGACTGGGTGGTGCTCGGTCCGGGCTCGTGGTTCACCAGCGTTCTCCCGCACCTGTTGGTACCCGACCTGTGCGCCGCCCTGGTCGAGACGTCCGCGCAGCGATTGGTGGCACTCAATCTCGCCGCACAGCCCGGGGAGACCGAGGGATTCTCACCCGCTGCACATCTCGAGGTGCTCGCCACCCATGCACCGCACCTGCGCATCGACGTCGTGCTCGCCGACGAAGAGACCGGATCGGGAGACCGCGACCTGCTTCGTGCGGCAGAATCGTTGGGCGGGCGTTTGGTGCTCGCACCCGTTGCCGCCGACGGGGATAGGTTCAGGCACGATCACGATCGTCTGGCGCGGGCGTACCGCCAACTGCTCGACCCGGCTGGTCCGGGACAATCGCATGCGAGGTGATGGGCGAGTGGCGATGACCGCCGCGGTCAAGGACGAGCTGAGCCGGGTCGTCGTCACCAAACCCTGCTGCCGCAAGGCCGAGATGTCGGCGCTGCTGCGCTTTGCCGGCGGCCTGCACATCGTCGGCGGTCGAGTCGTCGTCGAGGCCGAGGTCGACACCGGCGCCACAGCCCGACGGCTGCGCCGCGAGGTGGGGGAGGTCTACGGACACTCCAGCGACATCCACGTCCTGGCCGGCGGCGGGCTACGCAAGGGCAACCGCTACATCGTGCGGGTGTCCCGCGACGGCGAGGGCCTGGCCAGGCAGACCGGCCTGCTCGACGTTCGCGGCCGGCCGGTCCGTGGCCTGCCGCCGCAGGTCGTCTCTGCCGGTATCTGCGATGCCGAGGCGGCCTGGCGCGGGGCCTTCCTCGCACATGGTTCGCTGACCGAGCCCGGACGCTCGTCCGCCCTCGAAGTGACCTGCCCCGGCCCCGAGGCGGCCCTGGCACTGGTCGGCGCAGCCCGCCGGCTCGGCGTGCCGGCCAAGGCGCGGGAGGTGCGTGGGGTGGACCGCGTCGTCCTGCGCGACGGCGACGCCATCGGCGCGCTGCTGACCCGGATCGGCGCCCACGAGAGTGTGCTCGCCTGGGAGGAGCGCCGGATGCGGCGCGAGGTCCGGGCCACTGCCAACCGGCTGGCCAACTTCGACGACGCCAATCTGCGCCGGTCGGCCCGAGCGGCGGTGGCCGCCGGCGCCCGGGTGCAGCGGGCCATGCAGATCCTCGGCGAGGACGCCCCCGATCACCTTCTCGGCGCCGGCCGGCTGCGGCTGGAGCACCGGCAGGCGTCCCTCGAGGAGCTGGGCGCGCTGGCCGAACCACCGATGACCAAGGACGCCGTCGCCGGCCGGATCCGCCGATTGCTGGCCCTGGCCGACAAGCGCGCGGAGGATCTCGGGCTGCCTGACACGGAGTCCGCGGTGACCGCCGAGATGCTTGCCCCGTAAGCCTGCCCGTCCCGGGCGGCCGATAGGGTCGGCATGGATTCCCGGCATCAAGGAGAGACCTGTGAGCATCCGCGTGGGCATCAACGGCTTCGGCCGGATCGGCCGCAACTTCTGGCGGGCAGCCCAGGCCAGCGACCATGACATCGAGGTCGTCGCCTTCAACGACCTCGGCGACCTGAAGACCATGGCGCACCTGCTCGAGTACGACAGCTTGCTGGGCCGGCTGGCCGAGGACGTCGCCGTGACCGACGACGGCATCACGGTGGACGGCCGGGCGATCCGCGGCCTGGCCGAGCGGGATCCGGGAAAGCTGCCGTGGAAGGACCTCGGCGTCGACATCGTCCTCGAATCGACCGGCTTTTTCACCGACGCCGCCGGTGCGCGCAAGCACATCGACGAGGGTGGGGCGCAAAAGGTGATCATCTCCGCCCCGGCCAAGGGTGATGACCTCACCGTCGTCATGGGCGTCAACGATGACGCGTACGACGGTTCGCAGTCGGTGATATCCAACGCGTCCTGCACCACCAACTGCCTGGCTCCCATGGCGAAGGTGCTCCACGACAGCTTTGTCATCCAGCGCGGCCTGATGACGACGATCCACGCGTACACCCAGGACCAGAACCTCCAGGACGCGCCGCACTCGGATCTGCGCCGGGCCCGGGCCGCCGCGATCAACATCGTCCCCACCAGCACCGGCGCGGCCAAGGCCATCGGCGCCGTGCTGCCGGAGCTGAAGGGCAAGCTGGACGGTTACGCCCTCCGGGTGCCCGTGCCGACCGGCTCGGTGACCGACCTGACCGTCACCGTCTCCCGCGACGTCACGGTCGAGGAAGTCAACGCGGCGATGCAGGCGGCCGCGGAGGGTGGCCTGAAGGGCTACCTCCGGTACACCACCGATCCCATCGTCTCCAGCGACATCGCCGGCGATCCGGCGTCCTGCATCCTGGACTCGGGGCTCACCAAGGCGATCGGCGATCAGGTGAAGGTCGTCGGCTGGTACGACAACGAGTGGGGCTACTCCAACCGGCTCGTCGATCTGACGGCGCTGGTGGGCAGCCGCCTGTGAGGTCGCTGGACGACCTGCTCGGCGCGGGTGTCCGGGGCCGCCGGGTGCTGGTACGCAGCGACCTGAACGTCCCGATGACCGGCGGCGCCATCGATGACGACGGCCGGATCAAGGCCAGCCTGCCGACGATCACCGCGCTGGCCGGCGCCGGCGCTCGGGTGGTCGTCTGCGCCCACCTCGGCCGGCCCAAGGGGGAGCGCCACGAAGGCCTGTCCCTGGAGCCGGTCGCCATCCGGATGCAGAAGCTGCTGGGTCGGATGGTCGCCTTCGCCACCGACGTCGTGGATGCAGATGCGAGCGCCACGGTCGCGGCCCAGGCCGACGGCGACGTGGCACTTCTGGAGAACCTGCGGTTCGAAGGCGCCGAGACCAGCCCGGACGACGCTGAGCGATCGGCCTTCGCCGGCCGGCTGGCGCAGTACGCCGACGTGTATGTCGGCGACGGCTTCGGGGCGGTCCATCGCAAACATGCCAGCGTCTACGACCTGCCGGGGCTGCTGCCGCACTTCGCCGGTGGCCTGGTCCTGCGCGAGGTGGAGGTGCTGCGCGGCCTGACCGAGTCGCCCCGCCGGCCGTACGTCGTCGTACTGGGCGGGTCCAAGGTCTCCGACAAGCTCGGCGTCATCGAGTCCCTGCTGCCCCGGGTGGACAGGCTGCTGCTCGGCGGCGCAATGTGCTTCACCTTCCTGCGGGCTCGGGGGCTCGGGGTGGGCGACTCGCTCTTCGAGCCCGACCAGGTGGCGGCCGGCCGGCGGCTGATGGCGGAGTCCGGCGACAAGATCGTGCTGCCGGTGGACGTGGTGGTCGCCACCGAGATGACCGCGGATGCCCGGCCGGACACCGTCCCGGTCGACGCCATCCCGGCCGGCGCCAAGGGCCTGGACATCGGGCCGCGCACGGTTGCTGAGTTCAGCGCTGCACTCGCCGGCGCCGCCACGGTGTTCTGGAACGGCCCGATGGGGGTGTTCGAGATGGCGCCCTTCGCCGCGGGGACCAAGGGGCTGGCAGAGGCCGTAGCGCGCTGCGCCGGGACGACCGTTGTCGGCGGCGGCGACTCGGCCGCCGCTGTCCGCACCCTCGGCCTCGACGAAGGCGCCTTTACCTACATCTCCACCGGCGGTGGCGCCTCGCTGGAATATCTGGAAGGCAAGAAGCTGCCCGGCCTCCTGGCCCTGGATCTGCAATGAGCCCGAAGGCGCGCCGGCGGCCGCTGATGGCAGGCAACTGGAAGATGAACTGTACGCACCTCGAAGCGATCGGCCTGGTGCAAAAGATCGCGTTCAGCCTCACCGAGGAGCAGTTCCGAGCGGTGGAGGTGGTGGTTTTCCCGCCCTTCACCGACCTGCGCAGCGTGCAGACACTGGTCGACGGTGACAGGTTGCTGATGGGCTACGGCGGCCAGGATCTCTCGCCACACGATTCTGGCGCCTACACGGGCGACATCGGTGGCCCGATGCTCGCGCGGCTCGGTTGTTCCTACGTCATTGTCGGGCATTCCGAGCGACGGCAGTACCACGGCGAGGATGACCGTACGGTGAACGCCAAGGCCCTCGCGGCCATCCGCAACGGTGTCGCGCCCATCATCTGCGTGGGGGAGGCGCTGCCGGTCCGGCAGGCGCGCGGCCAGGTTGAGCACTGCTCCGCCCAACTGGACGGCGCCCTGGCGGGTGTGGCTGCCGACGCGGCCGGGTCGGTGGTGCTCGCCTACGAACCTGTCTGGGCCATCGGCACCGGCGAGGTGGCCGAGCCCTCCGACGCCCAGGAGGTCTGCGCCGCCCTCCGTCGCCGGCTCACTGAGCTCTACTCGGCCGAGCTCTCCGCCGGTGTGCGGATCCTGTATGGCGGATCGGTCAAGGCCTCCAACGTGGCCGGCATCATGGCCCAGCCCGACGTCGACGGCGCCCTGGTCGGCGGCGCCAGCCTCGACGCCGCCGAGTTCGCCGCAATCTGCCGGCTGGGTGAGCCGGAGGTTGCCGGCGGGCGCTAAGGTGCCCTCCGGCGGCCACCCGGGCTCGCCTGGAGCTGGTAACCGGTAGGTCACGATTGCACGTCAGCACCCTGCGGATGCTTCCTGCCACTGCCGTAGACGCCTATCGTCCGGCACAGGAGCTCACCGTCGACCCGGTGTCCCAGCGCTGCTATCACGGAAGGGCGGACCCCCGCTCCGATGACTGCACTTGATGCCTCCGCTTCCACTGCCGACCCTGAGGCCGTCATTGCCGGCGCCGGCAAACGGATCGAGGGCCGCTCACTCGGCCAAATTGCCTGGATGCGGCTCAAGCGCGACAAGGTCGCGTTGGCCAGCGCCGGCGTGGTCATGTTCTTCGTCCTGGTCGCGATCTTCGCACCGTTGCTGACCAAGATCGTGGGGGTGGATCCCACCTTGCCCTACGGTGGGACCTACAACCCCGACAACGGGGTTCCCTATGGGGTCTTCCACTCCGGGATCAGCCTGGCCCACCCGTTCGGGGTGGAGCCGGCGAACGGCCGTGACCTGTTCGCCCGCGTGGTCTACGGCACCCGCATCTCGTTGATCGTGGCGCTGAGCTCGACCCTGGTGACCATGTTGGTGGGCACCGTCGCGGGCATGGCGGCCGGCTACTTCGGCGGCTGGATCGACCAGGCGATCAGCCGGTTGATGGACACCCTGCTGGCCTTCCCGCAGCTGCTGTTCATCATCGCCTTCACCCCGATGGTCACCGACCGTCTCACGTCGCTGGGTCTGCCCAACGGCACGCCGACCCGGGTCATCGTCATCGTGGGCATCCTGAGCATCTTCGCCTGGCCCTACATCGGCCGCATCATCCGCGGGCAGACGCTGTCGTTGCGGGAGCGGGAGTTCATCGATGCGGCCCGATCGTTGGGCGCGGGCAGCTCGCATATCATCTTCAAGCAGCTGCTGCCCAACCTGGTGGCCCCGATCCTGGTCTACTCGACCCTGACGATCCCCACCTACATCGCCCTCGAGGCGTCGCTGTCCTACCTCGGCGTCGGCGTCCCGCCGCCGACCGCCTCGTGGGGCAACATCATCGACACCGCGGTGAACTGGGCGGTCGGCGGCGTGGACTACTGGTTCCTGCTGATGCCGGCCTTCTTCCTGCTGGTTCTCGTGTTGTCGTTCAATCTTTTCGGTGACGGGCTGCGAGACGCCCTGGACCCGAAGGCCGGCCGCTGAGGCGGACGGCGGCAGTACGTCGGTGGCGACAGCCGTCACCGGAGGACGACCGCCGCACGGTGCGGCGGTCAGGAAAGGCAGGAGAGTGCATGACGCTCATGCGAAATAGCGCGAAAGCGGCGGCCACCGGCCTCGCTGTGGCCCTGGTAGCAGCCGCCTGTGGGGGCGGCGGGGGCGGCAAGGGTGGCAGCGGGACTACGGCAGACACCAAGGGGGTCAAGGGCGGCACCATCAACTTGCTGGAGTCCGGTGACTTCGAGCACCTAGACCCGGCCCGCAACTACGTCAACGACTCGCTCGATTTCAGCCGGCTCATCTATCGCAGCCTGACGACCTTCAAGGCGGTCCCCGGCCTGGCCGGCACCGAGGTCGTCGGTGACTTGGCCACGGACACGGGCACTCCCAGCGACGGGGGCAAGACCTGGAAGTTCACCCTGCGCAGCGGTCTGAAGTACGAGGACGGCTCGGCGATCACCGCGCAGGACGTCAAGTACGGCGTCGAGCGGGCCTTCGACCCGGACC
>JALZAK010000027.1 GCA_030948385.1 Actinomycetota bacterium | reverse complement strand
GGGCGGTGCCGGCGGCCCGCCGCTCGCGGACTGCCGGCTTCGGCCGCGCTGCAGTGGCGCTCACTGCGCTCGGCTGGCTGGCCCATCTGGGGTCGCTGACCTATCGGGGGCTCGCGGTCGGCCGGGTGCCGTGGGGCAACATGTACGAGTTCGCGGTGGCGGTGTGCCTGGTCGCGGTGACCGCATACCTGGTCCTGCTGGTGCGCCAGCCGATCCGCTACCTGGGCGTCTTCGTCATGTTGCCGGTCGTCTTGCTGCTCGGGCTGGCCGGCACCGTGCTGTACGTCCGGCCGGCGCCGCTGGTGCCGGCGCTGAACTCCTACTGGCTCAAGATCCACGTCACCGCGGCGGTGCTGGCCACCGGCATCTTCCTGGTCGGCTTCAGCACCTCGGTGCTGTACCTCATCCGCGAGCGCTACGAGCGGCGGGTGGCCGCCGGCCGTCCAGTTGGCTTCCCCACCACGCTCGGGGTGCGGTTGCCGGCGGCCGACGCGCTTGAGCGGGTGACCTTCCGGGTGATTGCGTTCGCATTCCCGATCTGGACTTTTGCGGTGATCGCCGGCGCTATCTGGGCCGAGGCGGCCTGGGGCCGCTACTGGGGGTGGGACCCCAAGGAGACCTGGGCGTTCATCGCGTGGGTGATCTACGCCGCGTACCTGCACGCCCGGTCGACTGCCGGCTGGCGGGGCCGGGCCGCAGTGGGCATCGCCCTGCTCGGGTGGGGCGCGATGATGTTCAACCTGTTCGGCGTGAACATCTTGATCTCCGGCCTGCACTCCTACGCCGGCCTCTAGGCCCTGCCGGAGCCGGGGCGCTCAGGTCGTTCAGGCCGGTGGCTCGTCCTCGCCGCGATCCCGCCGGCGCAACTCCTCCTCACGCCGGCGCAGGTCGTCCTCCCAGCTACCCAGCATCTGCTCGTGCTCGGCCGCGTTCTTGCGTAGGTCGGCCAAGAACGCAGGGTCGTCGTCGGGTGCGAGGGCGCGCCGCGGACGTTCGTATTCCGGGGAGCCGGCGGTGGGCCCGGGCCGGGCGACGCCGGAGAAGTTCCCCTTGAACGGCAATCCGCCGGGCTGGCTGGCTACCTGAGGTCGGCCGGCCAGGAGCCAGGCGATACCGCCGAGCGGATTGAGCACGATCACGAGGAGCAGCCAGGCGATCTTGGGCAGGTTGCGGACGTCGCTGGGATGGCTGGTGATCACGTCGAGCAGGCAGAACAGCAGGAAGCCGATGAGCACGAAACCGAGCAGGCCGTCGACGAAAAGCATGCTGCTCACCTCCCCGGACGGCGAATCCTAACTACCAGCGGGCGATACTGGGGCGATGCGGTCCGGACTCAGTTGCCCTCTCGGGGCGCCGGCAGGTCCGTCTCACCGGCTGCGAGCAGTGCGCGTACCTCCGACTCGCGGAAGCGGCGATGGCCACCAGGGGTACGGATGCTGCTGATCCTCCCGGCCGCGGCCCACCGGGTCACCGTCTTGGGGTCGACTCGGAACAACGACGCCACCTCTCCAGGCGTGAGCAAGCGATCCCTGACCTCCACGGAGCCCCCTTGGTATCGCCGGGGCCGTGCGGCGCCGACTGTGAGTTACCGCCCCATTACAGCACTTCCGGTCAAAGCGCATGTCGGCGTCCCCGGTTTCGGGTCATTCAGAGCCCGCCACGGGAGGGATCTCGGACGTGGATGACACCGACCGTGCCCTGGTCGAGGCCCTGCGCGCGGACGGGCGAGCTACCTATGCCGAGCTGGGGCGGATCGTCGGCCTCTCGCCGCCGACGGTGCACGAGCGGGTGCGCCGGCTCGAGGCCGCCGGGATCATCACCGGCTACCACGCGGCGGTCGAGCCGGTGGCCTTCGGCCTGGGGGTGGGTGCCCTGGTGGGGGTGCTGCTCAGCGACGACCACGAGGCCGACGACGTCGTCGCCGCTCTGCATGACATGTCCCAGATCGAGGACTGTTGGTTCGTGGCCGGCGATGAGACGTTGGTCTTGAAGGTCCGGGTGCCCGACGTGGATGCGCTCGAGGAAACTTTGGGGGCGCTGCGCCGGACCGCCGGCGTGGCCCGCACCCGGACCACCGTTGTGCTGTCCACCCGGTGGGAGGATCGGATCCGGCCGACCCGCGCGACGGCCGCCCCCGTACGACCGGCGGCCCGACCATGACCGGCGGACCCTTCCTGGTCTACACCGCCGGCCGCCTGGCCGCCTTCGTCGTCGTCGCCGGCTTGCTCTGGCTGGTCGGTTTCCGTTCATGGATCCTGGTCTTGGCCGCGCTGCTGCTCTCTATGCCGCTGTCGTATTTCGGCTTGCGGCGCCAGCGCCTCGCGCTGGCGGGCGACCTGGAACGTCGGGCC
>JALZAK010000024.1 GCA_030948385.1 Actinomycetota bacterium | reverse complement strand
GGCGGCCCCACCGCACTACACAATCTGGTCCTGCTCTGCGGACAACACCACGCCGCCATCCACCATCAAGGCTGGACCGTGCACATCGACCCCGACGACGGCCTACCCACCTTCCACGCCCCACCCGCACTCGCCCCCGCCCAACCCCCCCGCCGCCACCACCGCCACGGGCTGCGCCGATTCCAACCCCAACAAGCCGGACCAGACCCACCCGGCGGCTAGACACCCGGCTCCCCCCGATGCACGGCAGCGCCGGCCCGTCGTAGACTTCGCGGGACGCTCGTGAAGATATTCACAAGCGGATGTTCGAGCCCGACTGGAGAGCCGCCGTGACCACAGGCAGCACCAGCACCGCCAGCAGGGACGACGCCGACGTCATCGTGGTCGGCGGCGGACCTGGCGGCTCGGCAACCGCGTACTACCTTGCCCAGGCCGGCCTTGATGTGCTGCTGCTGGAGAAGTCGGCCTACCCGCGCGAAAAGGTCTGCGGAGACGGGCTCACACCACGCTCGGTCAAGGCGCTGATCGAGATGGGCGTCGACACGAGCGCCGGCGCCGGCTGGATCCGCAATCGCGGGCTGCGGGTACTCGGCGGCGGGATGCGCCTCGAGTTGCCCTGGCCGGAGCTCGCGACCTATCCCGAGTACGGGCTGGTCCGGCCGCGGGCCGATCTCGACGAGGTCCTGGTGCAGCACGCGCAGAAGGCCGGCGCTCGCCTGCAGGAACTGACCACGGTGACCGGCCCGATGCTCGACGTCGCCGGCCGAGTGGTCGGCGTCCAGGCTCGCGTTGGTCCTGACAAGACGCCAAAGGAGTACCGCGCCCCCCTTGTCGTCGCGGCCGACGGGGTGTCCGGCCGCCTCGCCCTGAGCCTCGGGTTGGTCAAGCGGGACAACCGCCCGATGGGAGTCGCGGTCCGCCGCTACTACCAGACGCCTCGCCACGACGACGACTACCTCGAGTCGTGGCTGGAGCTGTGGGACCGCACCGACGGTCGCGAACGGCTGCTGCCCGGGTACGGCTGGATCTTCGGGGTCGGGGACGGCACCAGCAACGTCGGGCTCGGCATTCTCAACTCCTCCGGCGCGTACCGCAACACCGACTACCGCACGCTGCTGACCAGCTGGCTCGACGGGCTTCCGGGCGAGTGGGGGTTCACCGAGGACAACGCCACCGGGCCGGTCCGCGGCGGTGGCCTGCCGATGGGCTTCAACCGCAAGCCGCACTACACCCGCGGCTTGCTCCTCGTCGGAGACGCCGGCGGCACCGTCAACCCGTTCAACGGCGAGGGCATCGCGTACGCGATGGAGTCCGGTCAGCTCGCCGCCGACGTGGTGCTGACGGCGCTCTCCCGGCCGGCGGGTCCGGGTCGGGAGCGGACGCTACGCGCCTACCCGACCGAACTGGAGGCCGCATACGGCGGCTACTACCGGCTGGGCGGCATATTCGTAAAGCTGATCGGCCATCCCAGCGTGATGAAGCTCATCACCCGACACGGCCTGCCGCACCCGTTGCTCATGAAATTCGCTTTGAAGCTGATGGCCAACCTCACCGATCCGCACGGCGGTGACGCGATGGACCGGCTCATCAACGGCCTGACCAAAATCGCTCCGGCGGCCTGACATGCAGCCTGTCGGGTCGCCGCCGGAAGCCCCCCCGATGCCCCGTACTGTGGGCGAGTTTGGTGTTGCAGCAACCGGCGAGAGGAGAACGACGTGCTGACGCCGTACCTCCCCATCGTCGCGCTGTTCGTCCTCGCGGGAGGGTTCGCGGTTTTCTCCGTCGGCATCGCCGGGTTCATCGGACCCAAGCGATACAACCGGGCAAAACTCGACGCGTACGAATGCGGGATCGAGCCGACTCCGCAACCTGCGGGCGGCGGCCGCTTTCCGGTGAAGTTCTACCTCACCGCAATGCTGTTCATCGTCTTCGACATCGAAATCATTTTCCTCTACCCGTGGGCCGTCGCGAACAAGGAGCTCGGCGTCTTCGGCCTGGTTGAGATGGTCTTGTTCATCGCCACGGTCTTCATCGCGTACGCCTACGTCTGGCGGCGCGGCGGGCTCGACTGGGACTGACACCTCATGGGACTCGAAGAGAAGGTGCCGAGCGGGATCCTGCTCACCAGCGTCGAGAAGCTGGTGAACTGGAGCCGCAAGTCCTCGCTGTGGCCGGCCACGTTCGGGCTGGCCTGCTGCGCCATCGAGATGATGACCGCCGGCGCGCCGCGGTACGACCTGGCCCGGTTCGGCATGGAGGTCTTCCGCGCCTCACCGAGGCAGGCCGACCTGATGATCGTGGCCGGCCGGCTGAGCCAGAAGATGGCTCCCGTGCTGCGGCAGATCTACGATCAGATGCCCGAGCCCAAGTGGGTCCTGTCGATGGGCGTCTGCGCCAGCAGCGGCGGGATGTTCAACAACTACGCGATCGTGCAGGGCGTCGACCATGTGGTGCCCGTCGACATGTACCTGCCGGGCTGCCCGCCGCGGCCGGAGATGCTGATCGACGCCATCCTCAAGCTGCACGAGAAGATCCTGCACGAACCCCTCGGCCCCCGCCGGGCCAAGCAGATCGAGGGCGGCCCGCGCTACGGGGTCATGCCGTCGTCGGAGAGGTTCGCCAAGAAGTGACCACCGACAGCGGGGCCGTCGGCAGCGTGCCGGCGGGTCAGCCCCAGGAGTTTGCCGAGACTGCCGGCGAGCCGGTGCCCGGCACGGTGCAGCACGGCATGTTCGGCGTCAGTGGCAGCGGCGACACGTCGGGCTACGGCGGCTTGGTCCGCAAGCAGGTAGCCCCGGGATCCACCGAGCGGCCGTACGGCGGGTACTTCGACGACGTCGCCGACGCGTTGGAAGCCGCCTACCCGTCCTTCCGCGAGGGGGTTCGCCGCGTCGTCGTCGACCGCGGCGAGTTGACGCTGCACATCGACAAGGACCGGATCGCGCAGGTGTGCCAGGTGCTGCGGGACGACCCCGCGCTGCGGTTCGAACTGTGTTCGAGCGTCTCCGGCGTCGACTACCCGGACCAGCCCGAGCGGCTGCACGTCGTGTACCACCTGACGTCGATGACCTATCGCCGGCGGATCCGGCTCGAGGTGGCCACCACTGCCGAGGAGCCCGAGGTGCCCAGCGTCACCGCCGTCTACCCGACGGCGGACTGGCAGGAGCGCGAGACCTGGGACATGTTCGGCGTGCAGTTCCGCGGGCATCCCGCACTGACCCGCATCCTGATGCCCGACGACTGGGACGGTTTCCCCCAGCGCAAGGACTACCCGCTCGGCGGCGTACCGGTGGAGTACAAGGGCGCCCAGATTCCCCCGCCGGACGAGCGGAGGGCCTACCGGTGAGCACCACGTACGACCCGTACGCCGTCTCGCAGGAGACCACCGAGGGACGGGTCTACACCGTCACCGGTGGCGACTGGGACGCCGTCCTCGGCGAGCGCGACCCGATCACCGAGGAGCGGCTGGTCGTCAACATGGGCCCGCAGCACCCGTCGACCCACGGCGTGCTGCGACTGGTGCTCGAACTCGAGGGCGAGACCGTCACCCAGGCCCGCACGGTGATCGGCTACCTGCACACCGGCATCGAGAAGAACACCGAGTACCGCAACTGGACCCAGGGCGTCACCTTCGTCACCCGGGCCGACTACCTGTCGCCGATATTCAACGAGACCGGCTACTGCCTGGCCGTGGAGAAGCTGCTGCGGATCGAGGCGCCGCAGCGAGCCACCACGATCCGGGTCCTGATGATGGAGCTCAACCGGATCGCCTCGCATCTGGTCTGGCTGGCCACCGGCGGCATGGAGATCGGCGCGCTGACCATGATGACGATGGGCTTTCGCGACCGGGAGCACATCCTCGACGTGTTCGAGATGGTCTGCGGCCTGCGGATGAACATGGCGTACGTCCGGCCCGGCGGGGTGTCGCAGGACCTGCCGCCGGGTGCGGTGGAGAAGATCCGCGAACTGGTGCCGTACCTGGCCCGCCGGGTCGACGAGTACGAGCGATTGCTCACCGGCCAGCCGATCTGGCAGCGCCGGCTCCAAGACGTCGCGCACCTCGATGTGACCGGCTGCGTGGCCCTCGGTGTCACCGGCCCGGTGCTGCGGTCGGCCGGGCTGGCCTGGGACCTGCGCAAGGTGGAGCCGTACTGCGGCTACGAGACCTACGAGTTCGCCGTGGTCACCGCGCCGAGCGGCGACGCCTGGGCCCGCTACACGGTGCGGGTGCAGGAGATCCGCGAGTCACTGAGGATCGTTACGCAGGCGCTGGACCGGCTGGCCCCCGGCCCGGTCATGGTCGAGGACCGCAAGATCGCCTGGCCGGCGCAGCTGGCCCTGGGTGCCGACGGCCTGGGCAACTCTCTGGACCACGTGAAGAACATCATGGGCCAGTCGATGGAGGCGCTGATCCACCACTTCAAGCTGGTGACCGAGGGCTTCCGGGTGCCGGCGGGTCAGGTCTACGTGCCGATCGAGTCGCCCCGTGGCGAGCTCGGCGTGCACGTCGTGAGCGATGGCGGCACCCGGCCGTACCGCGTGCACCTGCGCGACCCGTCCTTTGTCAACCTGCAGGCGGTCGGTGCGCTCTGCGAGGGCGGCCTGGTCGCCGACGCGATCGCCGCCGTGGCCTCCCTCGATCCGGTAATGGGCGGGGTGGACCGCTGATGGCCCTGACCGAGGCGACCCGGGCGCAGGCCCGGGAGATCATCGCCCGCTATCCCCAGCCGCGCTCGGCGCTGCTGCCGATGCTGCACCTGGTGCAGTCCGAGGAGGGCTACGTCACCCTGGCCGGCGTCGCGCTGTGCGCCGAGGAGCTCGCCCTGACCAAGGCCGAGGTGGGAGCGGTGGTCACGTTCTACACGATGTTCAAGCGCCGGCCGACCGGCGACTGGCTGGTCAGTGTCTGCACGAACACGATGTGCGGTGTTCTGGGCGGCGACCAGATTTTCGCCACCCTGTCGCGCGAGCTCGAGGTGGGGCACAACGAGACCACCGAGGACGGCACGGTCACCCTCGAGCACGCCGAGTGCCTGGCCGCGTGCGACTACGCGCCGGTGGTGACGGTCAACTACGAATTCTTCGACCAGCAGACGCCGGAGTCCGCGACAGACCTGGTGGACAGCCTTCGGGCCGGGGAGCGCCCCAAGCCGACCCGCGGCGCCCGGCTGTGCAGCTTCCGCGAGATGGAGCGGCTGCTGGCCGGTTTCGGTGACCCGCGCGCGGAGGCCGTCTCGGACGGACCGGCCGGCGAACCGACGCTGGTCGGTGTCCGCGTGGCCGCCGAACGCGGCGAAGCCGCGCCGGCGTACCCGTCACCACCCCAGGGCAAGCACGCCGCCGCCAACGGGGAGGGCTGAGCAGTGCCGCTGACCCCCGTCCTCACCAAGCGCTGGGCCGAGCCGGAGTCCTGGACGCTGGCCGCCTACGAGCGGATCGAGGGTTACCAGGCGCTGCGCAAGGCCCTGGAGATGGACCCCGACGCCGTGATCGCCCTGGTCAAGGACTCCGGGCTGCGCGGCCGCGGCGGCGCCGGCTTCCCCACCGGCATGAAGTGGGCGTTCATCCCGCAGGGCGACGGTAAGCCGCACTACCTGGTGGTCAATGCCGACGAGGGGGAGCCCGGCACCTGCAAGGACACCCCGCTGATGATGGCCGATCCGCACTCGCTGATCGAGGGCATGATCATCGCGGCGTTCGCGGTCCGCAGCCATCACGCGTTCATCTACCTCCGCGGCGAGCTCGTGCACGCGCGCCGGCGGCTGGACGCTGCCGTGGCCGAGGCCCGTGCCGCCGGCTACCTCGGCACCGACATCCTGGGATCGGGCTTCGACCTCGAGCTGACTATCCACAGTGGAGCGGGCGCGTACATCTGCGGTGAGGAGACGGCGCTGCTGGACTCCCTGGAGGGCTACCGCGGCCAGCCGCGGCTGCGCCCGCCGTTCCCCGCGACGCACGGCCTCTACTCGTCGCCGACGGTGGTCAACAACGTCGAGACGATCGCCACCGTCCCCTTCATCGTGCTCGGCGGGGCCGAGTGGTTCCGTTCGATGGGCACCGAGAAGTCACCCGGGCCCAAGATCTTCAGCCTGTCCGGGCACATCCAGCAGCCCGGTCAGTACGAGGCTCCGCTGGGCACTACCCTGCGCGAGCTGATCGATCTCGCCGGCGGCATGTGGCCGGGCTCGGAGCTGAAGTTCTGGACTCCCGGCGGCTCGTCGACGCCGTACCTCACCGCCGAGCACCTCGACGCACCGCTGGACTTCGAGGGGATGATCGCGGCCGGCTCGCTGCTCGGCACGACCGCGCTGATGATCTTCGACCAAAACACCTGCATCGTGCGGGCGACCTTGCGGTTCACCGAGTTCTACGCCCACGAGTCGTGCGGCAAGTGCACCCCCTGCCGTGAGGGCACCTACTGGATGGTGCAGATCCTGGATCGGCTCGAGAACGGCACCGGAACGGCTGAGGACCTCGAGACCCTCCTGGACACGTGCGACAACATCTTCGGCCGCGCCTTCTGCGCGCTCGGCGACGGTGCGACCAGCCCGATCGTGTCGTCCATCCAGTTGTTCCGCGACGAGTACGTCCACCACTACGAGAGCCGTGGCTGCCCGCTCGCCCACGGCCGGCGGCTGGCGGAGGTGCGTTGAGCCGATGACGACGACAGCGGACCGCCCCACCGAAGCGGCGGGGAACGTGCCACCGGGCTACGTGTCGGTGACCATCGACGGCTTCGAGGTGCAGGTGCCCAAGGGCACCCTGATCATTCGGGCCGCCGAGCAGCTGGGCATCCAGATCCCGCGGTTTTGCGACCATCCGCTGCTCGACCCGGTCGGTGCCTGCCGGCAGTGCATCGTGGAGGTGGAGGGCCAGCGCAAGCCGGTCGCCTCCTGCACCGCCACGGTCTCCGACGGCATGGTGGTGAAGACCCAGCTCTCCTCGCCGGTCGCCGACAAGGCGCAAAAGGGCAACATGGAGATGCTGCTCATCAACCACCCGTTGGATTGCCCGGTCTGCGACAAGGGTGGCGAGTGCCCGCTGCAGAACCAAGCCATGTCCAACGGCCGGGCCACCAGCCGCTTCCACGACGTCAAGCGCACCTATCCCAAGCCGATCGCGATTTCCTCGCAGGTCCTGCTCGACCGGGAGCGGTGCGTGCTGTGCGCGCGGTGCACGCGCTTCTCCCAGCAGATCGCCGGCGACCCGTTCATCGAGCTGTTCGAGCGTGGCGCCCTCGAGCAGGTAGCGATCTACGAGGACGAGCCGTTCCAGTCCTACTTCTCCGGCAACACGGTGCAGATCTGCCCGGTCGGGGCGCTGACCGGCGCCGCGTACCGGTTCCGTGCCCGACCCTTCGACCTGATGTCGACCTCGACCGCCTGCGAGCATTGTGCGTCCGGTTGCGCGCTGCGTACGGATTGGCGGCGCGGCAAGGTGATGCGCCGGCTGGCCGGCGACGATCCGGCGGTCAACGAGGAGTGGAACTGCGACAAGGGCAGATGGGCGTTCACCTATGCGTCTGCGCGGGACCGGATTCTGCAGCCGCTGGTCCGTGACGAGGCCGGCGAGCTGGTGGCGGTCTCCTGGCCCGAGGCGCTCGAGCGGGCCGCGGAGGGATTGCGCGAGGCGCGCGACAACGGTGGGGTCGGCGTACTGCCGGGCGGCCGGCTGACCGTCGAGGACGCCTACGCCTACGCCAAGTTCGCCCGCCTGGTCCTGGGCACCAACGACATCGACATGCGGGCCCGGCCGCACTCTGCCGAGGAGCTGGGCTTCCTGGCCGCGCGGGTGGTCCGATCGGGCCCGGCCGCCGGGGGCGTGTCCTACGCCGACCTCGAGGCGGCGCCGGCCGTGCTGCTGGTCGGCTTCGAGCCCGAGGAGGAGTCGCCGATCGTCTTCCTTCGGCTGCGCAAGGCCGTCCGCGACCACGGGACGAAGGTCTTCGGCATCGCGCCGTTCACCACCAACGGCCTGCGCAAGCTTGATGCCGCATTGCTGCGTACCGCACCGGGTGGGGAGCCGGGGGTGCTGGACTCCCTCGGCGCCGAGGTGACCGAGTTGGTGGAGCCGGCCGGCGAGCTGCGTGCCCCCGGCGCGGTGATCCTGGTCGGCGAGCGACTGGCCGGCGTGCCCGGCGGCTTGTCCGCCGCGGCCCGGCTGGCCGAAACGACCGGCGCCCGGTTGGCCTGGGTGCCGCGGCGGGCCGGCGAGCGCGGCGCGGTCGAGGCCGGCGCGCTGCCGACGCTGCTTCCGGGTGGCCGCCTGGTGTCCGATCAGGACAGTCGGACACACATGGCCGGCGTGTGGGGGGTTGCGGAACTGCCGGCGGAGCCCGGCCGTGATCTGACGGCGATCTTGACGTCGGTCGTTGACGGCCGGTTGGCCGGCCTGCTCGTCGGTGGGGTCGACACCGGTGACCTGCCCGACCCGGCGCTGGCTGCCCGCGCCCTGGCAGCCGCCGGCTTCGTTGTCAGCCTCGAGATGTTGCCCACGGCGGTTACCGCGGCGGCCGACGTCGTGCTGCCGATCGCACCGCCGGTGGAGAAGGCGGGCACCTACGTGGACTGGGAGGGGCGGCCGCGGAGCTTCGACGCCACCCTGCGCGGCACGGGCGCGCTGGCCGATGCTCGCGTGCTCGATGCCCTGGCGGCCGAGCTCGGCGTGGAGCTCAACACCGCCGACGCCGGCGCCGTGCACGCCGAGTGGGAACGGTTCGGGCCGATGAGCGTCGCCCGGCCGCCGGCGCCGACCGTCGCGGCCCGCGCGCCGGCGCAGGCCGGCCCGGGGCAGGCAGTGCTGGCCACCTGGCACTGGCTGCTCGACAACGGCACCCTGCAGCAGGGGGAGCCGCACCTGGCCGGCACTGCCAAGTCGCCGCGGCTGCACCTGGCCGCGGCCACGGCGGCGGAGATCGGCGCGGCGCCGGGTGACCCGGTGACGGTGTCCACCGAGCGTGGCCGGATCACCCTGCCGCTGGCCGTCGCCGACCTGCCCGACCGGGTGGTGTGGCTGCCGACCAACTCCGGCCCGTCGACGGTGCGCAGCACGCTGGGTGTCGATGCCGGCGCCATTGTTGGGATCAGCATGGTCGAGATCAGCGCGGGAGTCCCGGCATGAACACCGCCGCCGGCCAGACTCGGCTGGGCAACTTCGGCTCCGAGCCGATCTGGCTGCTACTGGTCAAGGTGATCGCCGTCTTCGGCTTCCTGGTCGTGATGACGCTGTTCACGATCTGGCTGGAGCGCCGCGTCGTCGGTCGCATGCAGAACCGCATCGGGCCCAACCGGGTCGGCCCGCAAGGCCTGCTGCAGAGCCTGGCCGACGGCCTGAAGCTGGCATTCAAGGAAGACATCATCCCGACGCTGGTCGACAAGCCGGTCTACATCCTGGCGCCGATCCTGTCGACCGTGCCGGCGTTCCTGGCCTTCGCCGTCATCCCGTTCGGCCCATCCGTGAGCATCTTCGGCCATCGCACGGCTCTGCAGCTCACCGACCTTCCGGTGGCAGTGCTGTTCGTGCTCGCCTGCTCATCGCTGGGCATCTACGGCATCGTCCTGGCCGGCTGGTCCAGCGGCTCGACGTACCCGCTCCTCGGCGCGCTGCGTAGCGCCGCGCAGATGGTGTCCTACGAGGTGGCGATGGGGCTGTCGATGGTGGCGGTGTTCCTGTCCGCCGGATCGCTCTCGACCAGCCAGATCGTCGCGGCCCAGGCGCACGGCACCAGCTTCGCCTTGTTCGGGGCGACCCTGCAGCTGCCGTCGTGGTACGCCATCATGCTGGCGCCGAGCTTCGTCATCTACTTCATCTCCGCGGTCGGCGAGACCAACCGGGCCCCATTCGACCTGGCCGAGGCCGAGTCGGAGTTGGTCGGCGGCTTCCACACGGAGTACTCCTCGCTGAAGTTCGCGCTGTTCTTTCTGGCCGAGTACATCAACATGGTGACCGTCTCGGCACTGGCTACCACGCTGTTCCTCGGTGGATGGCGGGCGCCGTGGCCACTGTCGCTCTGGCATGCGGCGAACACCGGCTGGCTGCCGGTGGTGTGGTTCGTCGGCAAGGTGTTCCTGGCGCTGTTCGTTTTCATCTGGCTGCGCGGCACGCTGCCCCGGCTGCGCTACGACCAGTTCATGCACCTGGGTTGGAAGGTGCTGGTCCCGCTCAGCCTGTTGTGGATCCTGCTGGTGGACGCGGTGCGGGTGCTCGGTACGCAGAACTACAGCCGCGGCCGGCTCTTCGTCACCCTGGGCATCCCGCTGGCCGTGGCCCTGCTCGCGGTGTTCCTCTGGCCCGAGCGCAAGGAGGCGGTCGAGGCACCGCCGGCCGACGACGAGCCGGCCGGCTTCCCGTTGCCGCCGATGGACCTTGTCGTGCCGCCGTCGCCCATGCTGGTCCCGGCCCGCGTGCTGACTGGCGCGGCCGGCGAGACGCCGGAGGAGCATGCGGATGCTTGACGCCGTCAAGGGCTTCGGCCTGACCTTCTCCACCATGTTCCGCCGGGTGGCCACCGAGCAATACCCGTACGAGGTCAAGGCCACCGCGCCGCGCTATCACGGCCGGCACGTCCTCAACCGGCACCCCGACGGGCTGGAAAAGTGCGTCGGCTGCGAGCTGTGCGCCTGGGCCTGCCCCGCCGACGCGATCTACGTAGAGGGCGCCGACAATACCGAGGAGGAGCGCTACTCGCCGGGCGAGCGCTACGGCGCCGTCTACCAGATCAACTACGCCCGATGCATCTTCTGCGGCCTGTGTATCGAGGCGTGCCCGACCCGGTCGCTGACCATGTCCAACGAGTACGAGTTGGCTTCGGACAGCCGCCAGGACCTGATCTTCACCAAGGAAGACCTGCTGGCGCCGTTGCTTCCGGGCATGCAGGCGCCGCCGCATCCGATGCTGCTCGGTGAGGATGAGAAGGACTACTACGTCGGTGCCATGCGCAACCCCGGCGCATCCCAGGGTGCCGAAACCCCGGAGCGGGCTGACGCCGGCCCGGCCGCCCGCCCGGCCCGGCGGACGGTCGAGCCGACCACCTCGCGGGTGGACCAGTGAGCATGGCCCTGGCCGCCGCCGGAGCGGTCAGCACCGGAGAGGCGGTGTCCTTCTGGATCCTGGCCCCGGTCGCCCTGGGCGGCGCGATCGGCATGGTGCTGGCCCGCAACGCCGTGCACTCCGCGTTGTTCCTGGTGATGACGATGTTCAGCCTCGGGGTGTTCTACCTGCTCGAGGCCGGCCCGTTCATCGGGATGGTCCAGATCATCGTCTACACCGGCGCGATCATGATCTTGTTCCTGTTCGTGCTGATGCTGGTCGGCCGCGACTCCTCGGACTCGATCATCGAGACCCTTCGGGGTCAGCGGATCGCCGCGGCCGTGCTGGGAATCGGATTCGCCGGCCTGGTCGCTGCCGGCCTGGCCCGCGGCCTGTCCGACGTGCCGGCACGCGGGCTCGGTGGTACGGGCGGCTACAACGACAACGTCCGGCAGATCGCCCACCTGCTGTTCTCCGACTACGTCTTCGCCTTCGAGGTGACCAGCGCCCTGCTGATCACCGCCGCGGTGGGCGCGATGGTGCTGGCCCACGTCGAGCGGCCGCGGGCCGACCGGGTCAGCCAGCGCGAGCTGTCCCGCCGGCGGTTCCGCGACGGCGGCTATCCCGGGCCGCTGCCCGGGCCCGGTGTGTTCGCCACCTCGGACTCGGTGGCTACCCCGGCGCTGCTGCCCGACGGCACCGCCGCCGGCTCCGGGGTGGACCGCGATGTCGTCGAGCCGCTATCCGTCGAGCAGGCCCGGACCAGGAGCCAGACATGACGCCCACCTATTACCTGCTGCTGTCGGCCGCGCTGTTCACCATCGGCGCGGTGGGCGTGCTGGTGCGGCGCAACGCGATCGTGGTCTTCATGTGCATCGAGTTGATGCTCAACGCGGTCAACCTCACTCTGGTCACCTTCTCGCGGATCACCGGCACGCTCGACGGCCAGATCATGGCCTTCTTCGTGATGGTCGTGGCGGCCGCCGAAGTCGTGGTGGGCCTGGCCATCATCATGTCCATCTTCCGCCAGCGCCGCTCGGCCTCGGTGGACGACGCCAACCTGCTGAAGTACTGACCGAAAAGGATGTCCGTGCCTGACCTGCTCGCTGCGGGCCCGCAGCCGTACGCCGGCGCAAGCGGCGTGCTGAGCAGTTCCTGGCTGCTCATCGCGCTGCCGTTGCTCGGTGCGGCGGTGCTGCTGCTGGCCGGCCGGCGGGCCGACCGGTGGGGGCACCTGCTCGGGTGCGCCACGGTCGGCCTGAGCTTCGTCCTCGCGTTGGTGTACTTCTTCGCGCTGCGCGGCCGGACCGCACGACAGGTCAGCGTGCACCTGTACAACTGGGTGCCGGTCAACGGGTTCAAGGTCGACCTCGGCCTGCTCTACGACCCGCTGGCGGCGGTGTTCGTACTCCTGATCACCGGAGTCGGCTTCCTGATCCACGTCTACTCGATCGGGTACATGGCGCACGATCCGGGCCGCCGGCGCTTCTTCGGCTACCTCAACTTCTTCGTCGCGGCGATGCTGCTGCTGGTGCTCGGCAACAGCTACCTGTCGCTGTACGTGGGCTGGGAGGGCGTCGGGTTGGCGTCGTACCTGCTCATCGCCTACTACTACGACCGGCCGAGTGCGGCGACCGCGGCGAAGAAGGCTTTCATCGCCAACCGGGTCGGCGACGTGGGCCTGACGCTGGCGATCTTCCTGATGTTCGCCACCCTGGGCACCACGTCGTTTGCCGGCGTGCTGTCCGGCGCCGGCCACTTGAGCGGCGGCACGCTGACCGCGCTGGCATTGTTGCTGCTGCTCGGCGCGTGCGGGAAGTCCGGGCAGTTCCCGCTGCAGACCTGGCTGCCCGACGCCATGGAGGGCCCGACCCCGGTGTCGGCGCTGATCCATGCGGCCACCATGGTGACGGCCGGGGTCTACCTCATCGCGCGGTCCGCGCCGATCTACGACCTCACCCAGACCGGCCGCACGGTGGTCACCGTGATCGGCGCGATCACCCTGCTGCTCGGCTGCGTCATCGGCTGTGCCAAGGACGACATCAAGCGGGTGCTGGCCTACTCGACGGTCAGCCAGATCGGCTACATGTTCCTGGCCGCCGGACTGGGTAAGGGTGTGTACGCCATCGCGATCCTGCACCTGCTCTGCCACGGGTTCTTCAAGGCCGGGCTGTTCCTCGGCGCCGGCTCGGTCATGCACGGGATGGACGATCAGGTCGACATGCGCCGCTTCGGCGGCCTGCGGTCGGTCATGCCGGTGACGTTCTGGACGATGATGGCCGGCTACCTCGCCATCATCGGGATGATCCCGTTCTCCGGCTTCTTCTCCAAGGACAAGATCATCGAGGCGGCCTTCGACAAGGGCGGCATCTCCGGCTGGATCCTCGGCAGCTGCGCGCTGGTCGGCGCCGCCCTGACCGCCTTCTACATGACCCGGCTGATGGTGATGACCTTCTTCGGCCCGCGCCGGTGGACCGACGACGTGCACCCGCACGAGTCGCCGCCGGTGATGACAGTGCCGATGGTGCTGCTGGCCGTCGGGTCGGTCGCTGCAGGCGGCCTGCTCGTCTTCGGCGGCGGCCTGCAGAACTGGCTCACGCCGTCGGTCGGGCGGCCGGTCGAGGCCGGCGCGCACACCATCTCCCCGGTCGTGCTGTCGGTGCTCACCTTGCTGGTGGTGGCCGGCGGGATGGCCGGCGGCTGGTTCGCCTTCGGCCGCCGAGCGGTCCCGCTGACCGCTCCGGTCGCAGTCGCACCGACCACCGTGGCGGCCCGCAACAATCTCTATGCCGACGCCTTCAACGAGACCGTTCTGATGCGCCCCGGCCAGTGGCTGACCCGGCTCTCGGTATGGTTCGACGGCCGGGGTATCGACGGGGCGGTCAACGGCTTCGCCGCCCTGGTCGGCGGCGGCTCGGGCCGGTTCCGCCGGGTGCAGACCGGCTTCGTCCGCACCTACGCCCTGACCATGCTCGGCGGCACGGTCGCGGTCGTCGCGGCGCTGCTGGCGGTGCGGCTGCGATGAACCTGCCCTACCTCCCGATACTGACCGTCCTGCCGCTGGTCGGCGCGGCGGCGGTGCTGTCCGTCCCGACCGGCCGGGGTCAGCTGGCCAAGGTGATCGCGCTCGGCTTCAGCCTGATCGAGCTGGTGCTCGCGATTGTGATGTGCGCCCGGTTCGTGGCCGGCGGCGCGCGCTTCCAGTTCCTCGAGAGCTATTCGTGGATCCCGCAGTTCGGGGTGCGGTTCGGCTTCGGCACGGACGGCATCGCGCTTGTCCTGATCGCCCTGGTGGCCGTGCTGACTCCGGTCATCGTGCTCGCCTCCTGGTTCGAAGCGGAGCCGGCCGGCCGGCCCGTCAAGACCTTCTTCGCCCTGATCCTTTCGCTGCAGGCCTGCACGGTCGGCGTGTTCGCCGCCACCGACTTGTTCCTGTTCTACGTCTTCTTCGAGGCGATGCTGGTTCCGATGTACTTCCTGATCGGGTCCTACGGCGGGCCACGCCGGCAGTACGCCGCGGTCAAGTTCTTCCTCTACTCCCTCGCCGGCGGCCTGCTCATGCTGGCCGCCGTCATCGCGCTCTACGTGGTGAGCAAGCATGCGCACGTCAACGGCGGCGCCGGCAGCTTTGCCTTCACCGACCTGGTGAAGCTGCACATCTCCAGCGGCACCCAGAAGTGGCTCTTCCTCGGCTTCTTCATCGCCTTCGCCATCAAGGCACCCCTGGTGCCGTTCCACACCTGGTTGCCCGACGCCGGCGCGGAGGCCCCGATCGGCGGTGCGGTCTTCCTGGTCGGCGTGCTGGACAAGGTCGGCACGTTCGGCTTCCTGCGTTGGTGCCTGCCGCTGTTCCCCGACGCGTCGCGGTACTTCGCACCGTGGGTGCTCGGCCTGGCGGTGGCCGGAATCCTCTACGGCGCGCTGCTGGCGATGGGTCAGAACGATCTCAAGCGGCTGGTCGCCTATACCTCCGTCGCCCATTTCGGTTTCATCGCGCTGGGCGTCTTCGCATTCACCTCGCAGGCCGGGTCCGGCGCCGTGCTCTACATGGTCAACCACGGCCTGTCGACCGGCGCCCTGTTCCTCGTCGTCGGCTTCCTGATCGCCCGCCGGGGCAGCCGGCTGGCCGGCGACTTCGGCGGATTGCATCGCGCCACCCCACTGTTGTCCGGGGCCTTCCTGATCGCCGGCCTGTCGGCGCTGGCGCTGCCCGGCACCAACAGCTTCATCAGCGAGTTCCTGGTCCTGCTCGGCACGTTCACCGTCAACAAGCCGGTCGCCATCGTGGCCACCACCGGCATGATCCTGGCCGCCCTGTACGTGCTGCTGATGTACCAGCGCACCATGCACGGCCCCCTCAACCCGACGCTGCCGGGAATGCGCGACATGACCACTCGCGAGGCGTGGGTGCTCGGGCCGGTACTGGCCCTCGTCGTCGCCCTCGGCGTCTATCCCAAGCCGCTGCTCGACGTGATCACTCCCGCCATCAACGCCACCATGCACGATGTCGGGTCGCATGACCCGGCGCCGACAGTGCGCGAGGCCGGCAAGTGAGCCGGGTGCCGGCGCTGGCGGCGGCCACCGACTTTCACTCGCCGCATATCGCGTACGCGCACCTGGCACCGATCCTGATCCTGTTCGGCGCGGCCTGCGTGGGCGTGATGGTCGAGGCGATCCTGCCCCGGACCGCCCGGCATCTGGCGCAGGTCGCCGTCGCACTGGGTGGGCTGGTCGCGGCGCTGGTCGCCGTGATCGCGGTGGCCGGCGCCCAGGAGACGACCGCCGCCGGCGCGGTCGCCATCGACGGGCCGGCGCTGGCGATCGAGGCGATCCTTGCCCTGCTGGGGATCGCGAGCGTGCTGATGCTCGCCGACCGATCGGCCGATGTCGGCGGCGCCTTCGTCGCCGAGGCGGCCATCACGCCGGGCTCGCCCGCCGACCGCCGGCTGCTGGCCTCGCCGTACTCCCAGACGGAGGCGTTCCCGCTCACCATCTTCGCGCTGGCCGGCATGATGCTGTTCGCGGCGTCGAACAACCTGCTGCTGATGTTCGTGGCGCTCGAGGTGCTGTCGCTGCCGCTATACCTGTTGTGCGGGCTGGCCCGCCGCCGGCGGTTGCTGTCCCAGGAGGCGGCGGTCAAGTATTTCCTGCTCGGCGCGTTCGCCTCGGCGTTCTTCCTCTACGGCGTCGCGCTTCTGTACGGGTACGCGGGCACGGTGCAGCTTCGCGGGATCTTCCATGCCGCGAGTTCGGCGACCAGCAACGACCTGCTGCTGTTCCTGGGGTTGGCACTCCTCGTGGTGGGGCTGCTGTTCAAGGCCGGCATCGCGCCGTTCCACTCGTGGACGCCCGACGTCTACCAGGGAGCGCCCACCCCGGTGACCGCGCTGATGGCTGGATGCACCAAGGTCGCGGCGTTCGGTGCGATCCTGCGGGTCCTCTACGTCGCCTTTGCCAACACCCGGTGGGACTGGCGGCCGCTGATCTGGGGGGTGGCCATCGTCTCCATGGTGGTCGGTGCCGTACTGGCGGTCACCCAGACCGACGTGAAGCGACTGCTGGCGTACTCCTCGGTGGCAAACGCCGGCTTCATCATGGTGGGGGTGGTCGCCCTGACCAAGACCGGCATCTCCAGCACGCTGTTCTACCTGGTTGCCTATGGCTTCACCACCATCGGCGCCTTCGCCGTTGTCACCCTGGTCCGCGGGCCCGACGGCGAGGCCACCCACCTGTCCCAGTGGGCGGGGCTGGGCAAGCGCTCGCCGCTGCTGGCCGGCGTCTTCACCTTCTTCATGCTCGCCTTCGCCGGCCTGCCGCTGACCAGCGGGTTCACCAGCAAGTTCGCCGTGTTCTCAGCGGCCATCGACGGGGGCGCCACCCCGCTGGTGATCGTCGCCGTCGTCGCCAGTGCCGTGCTGGCTTTCCCCTACCTGCGCGTCGTCGTGCTGATGTACTTCTCCGGCCCCGCCGAGACCGGTCCGTCCGTCGTGCTGCCCGGCGGTTTCACCTCGGCGGCGGTGACCCTCGGCGTGCTGGCGACGCTGGTCCTGGGTGTGGCGCCGCAGCCACTGCTGGACCTGGCTTCCCACGCGGCGAGGTTCGTGGGCTCGTGATGACGCGGGGTGGGCGCGGCCTCGTGGGCATCCGCTTCGACGACCCCGCCCTCGAGTCGGCCGTGCGGGCTGGGCTGGAACAGGTCGAGGAGCAACTCCGGTCGGCGGTGCACTCCGACGACTCCTTCGTGGCCGAGACCGCCCGCCATCTCGTCCGCGCCGGCGGGAAGCGCTTCCGGCCGCTGGTCGTTCTGCTGGCGGCTGCCTTCGGCGACATCGCAGCGCCCGGGGTGGTGCCGGCGGCGGTCGTCATGGAGCTCACCCATCTGGCCACCCTTTACCACGATGACGTGATGGACGAGGCGGTGGTTCGCCGCGGCGCGGTGTCGGCCAACGCGCGGTGGACCAACACGGTAGCCATTCTCACCGGCGACTTCCTCTTCGCCCGCGCCTCGGACATCCTGGCCGATCTCGGCCCGGAGGCGGTGCGCATCCAGGCCCGTACCTTCGAGCGTCTTGTAATGGGGCAGATCCACGAGACCGTCGGTGCCCCGGCCGGCGCTGATCAGGTCTCGCACTACCTCGATGTCGTGGCCGAAAAGACCGGCTCACTGATCGCCACCTCGGGCCGGTTCGGCGCGTTGTTCGGGGCCGCCGCACCGTCCGTTGTGGACGTTCTCACCTCGTACGGCGAGGTCATCGGGGTCGCCTTCCAGCTCTCCGACGACCTACTCGACATCGCCGCCGAGGCGGTCGAGTCGGGAAAGACCCCCGGCACGGACCTGCGCGAGGGGGTGCCGACGCTGCCGGTGCTCTACGCGCTTGCCTCCGACGATCCGGCCGAGGCGCGGCTGCGCGAGCTGATCGCAAAGCCGCTCGACGACGACCTTCTCCACGCCGAGGCGCTGCGCCTGCTGCGCGGCTCGCCGGCGATGGGGCGGGCCCGGGAGACCCTCGCCGGCTATGCGACGACGGCGCGGGACCTGCTTGCCCCGCTGCCGGACGTCCCGGCCCGCGAGGCGCTGGAGTCCCTGGCCGACTTCGTGGTGGCCCGCACCGGGTGACCCCGCACATCACCCGCACACGGGCTCGCTTGCGGCGCGGGCCCCGGCAGCGGACGCTGGAGGGGTGACACTTCCCCGCACCCGTCTCGCCCGCTGGATTGCCCCCGCCGCCGTGCTCGCCACCGTGCTTGCGATCGCCGGCTGGCGCTCCGGGTCGGCCGACGCGACCCCGGCGCTGCCGAAACTGACTGCCGCTCAGCTCCTGGTCAAGGTTGCCCAGTCGCATGTGGAGAGCCTCTCCGGAGTGGTCCACACGAGCACCGACCTCGGCCTGCCGGCGCTGCCCGACGCCGGCGGTGCGCTGTCGCCACAGGTCCTGCTCAGCGGCCGGCACACCCTGCGGGTCTATCTCGACGGGCCGGATCGCCAGCGGGTGGATCTGCTCGGGACTCTGGCCGAGACCAACATGGTGCACGCCGGTCGCGACCTGTGGCAGTGGTCGAGCTCCACCAACAAGGTCACCCACTCCTCCGTGAACTCCGGCGGCGCGTCGGCCGAGGCGCGCGCGCGGCCGCCGGCCGGTACCCCGCAGGCGCTGGCCGGGCAACTCCTCGCCTCGATCGACCCGACAACCGTCGTCACAGTCGGCACGGCCGCTTTCGTCGCGGGGCGGCCGGCGTACGACCTGCGGCTGTCCCCGAAGTCCGCGGACAGCCTGATCGCGCGCGCCGACCTCTACGTCGACTCGACCACCGGCCTGCCGCTGCGAGCGACCCTGCTTGCCCGCGGCGCCACCAAGCCGGCCGTCGATGTCGCCTTCACCTCGCTCGACCTGAGCCGGCCGGCGGCCCGGATATTCCACTTCAGCCCGCCCCCCGGGGCCAAGGTCAGCGAGCAGGCCGGGCCGGCCGGCCGACCCGGGGTGGCGAGCAAAGGGAAGTCGAGCCGAACCCCGCCTGTCCTCTCACCGGTTCGCGCGGGTGGACCGACAGTCCTCGGCACCGGCTGGACCGCGGTGGCGGAGCTTCGCACCGGTGCCCTGCCGGCCGGTGACCGCCAGGTCCAGATGGTGCTCCGGGGAGCCGAAGTGGTCAGCGGCCGCTTCGGGTCCGGCCGGCTGCTGCGTACCCGTGTGGTCACGCTCCTGCTCACCGACGACGGCCGGGTGTTTGCCGGCGCCGTGACCCCGCAGGCCCTGCTGCGCGCCGCGGACTCCGCCGGCCACGGGTGACCGACGCGGTCGTCACCCGCGGCTTGACCAAGAGATTCCGCGGCGGGCAGGTGGCCGTCGACAACCTCGACCTCGACGTGCCCGAGGGCAGCGTCTTCGGCTTCCTCGGCCCCAATGGCAGCGGCAAGACCACCACGATCCGGATGCTGCTCGGGCTGGCCGCGCCGACGGCCGGCCGGGTGCACCTGTTCGGCCAGCCGATGCCGGCCGGGTACGCCACCGCGCTGCCCCGGGTGGGTGCGCTGATCGAGGGCCCGGCCTGCTACGCGTTCCTGTCCGGGCAGGCCAACCTGGTCCGTCTCGACGCCGCCGACCGGACCGCCGATCCGGCCACCCGGGCGGGCCGGATCGACCGGGCCTTGGAGCAGGTGGGGCTGGTCGCGGCTCGGCGCAAGCGGTACAAGGCCTACTCCCTCGGGATGCGGCAGCGGCTCGGTCTCGCTGCCGCCCTGCTGCGGCCGCGGGATCTGCTGGTCCTCGACGAGCCGACCAACGGCCTGGACCCGCAGGGCACCCGCGAGATCCGGTCGCTGGTGCGCAGCCTGGCCGAGGAGGGGGCCACCGTCTTCCTGTCCAGCCACCTGCTGACTGAGGTGGAGCAGGTCTGCACCCATGCCGGCGTCCTGTCGCACGGCCGGCTCGTCGCTGCCGGCACGGTGGAGAGCCTGCGCGCGGCCGCGGTCGGCCGGCTGGTCGTACGCACCCCGGACCCGCACGAGGCACAGGCGACGCTGTCCCGGCTCGGCGTGCCCGGCGTCGTGGTCGAGGGCGACCGGGTCAGCGGTACGGCGGACTCGGTGCCACCCGAGGTGGCCTGCGCGGCCCTGGTCGCCGACGGCGTACGGGTGCAGGCGCTGGCTGTCGAGCGGCCGTCGCTGGAGGAGGCGTTCGTCGCCTTGACCGGTGAGGGATTCGATGTCGCCGAGTAACCACACCGGCCTGCTTCGTTCCGAGCTTCGCACCCTGTTCCGCCGGCTGCGCACCTTGGCGATGCTTGCCGTGCTAGCCGGCGTACCGATCCTGCTGGCCAGCCTGGTCAAGGCGTTCAACGGCCCGGACGGACCGGACCAAGGACCGCCCTTCCTCTACCAGGTGAGCTCCAATGGGCTATTCGTGGCGTTCACCGCTCTCACCGTCACCCTGCCGCTGTTCCTGCCGCTGGCGGTGGGCGTGGTGGCCGGCGACAGCCTGGCCGGCGAGGCCAGCCAGGGAACCCTGCGCTACCTGCTCGTCGTGCCCACCGGCCGGGCTCGGCTGCTCGCAGTGAAGTTCGCCAGCGTCCTGACGTTCTGCCTGGCCGCGACGTTCACCGTGGCATTGGCCGGCATGGCCATCGGTGCGGCGCTGTTCCCGGTCGGCCGGGTCACCCTGCTGTCGGGTGCGACGATCAGCGGCGGCGCGGCTTTCGTCCGGGCCCTGCTCATCGCCGGGTACGTGGGACTGTCGCTGGCCGGTATCGGGGCGATCGGCGTCTTCGTCTCGACGATCACCGACATCCCGATCGCCGCGATGGCGACGACCGTCACCCTGGCCATCGCCAGTGAGATCCTCGATGCCATTCCGCAGTTGCACGCCCTGCATCCGTGGCTGCTCAGCCACTACTGGCTCTCCTTCGGTGACCTGCTGCGCGAGCCGCCGTACACGGCGGCGATCGGGCGTGGCCTGCTGCTGCAACTCGGCTACGTGGCCGTGTTCGGGGCGTTGGCCTGGGCCCGGTTCACCAGCCGCGACATCCTGTCCTGACACCGGATCGATGACCCGGCGCCGGTGGGCCAGCCCTTCCGCCGTGAGGATCACCAGGGCCGTCCACACCAGCGCGAACCCGGCCAGCCGGGAGAGCGGCATCGGCTCGTGGAACACCAGTACGCCGAAGGCGAACTGCAACGCCGGCCCGAGGTACTGCAGGAGGCCGAGGGTCCGCAGCGGCAGCCTTTGGGCTGCGGCGCCGAAGAACAGCAGCGGGATCGCGGTGACCACGCCCGAGGAAGCAAGCAGGGCGTCGTGCGCGAGCGAGCCGCCGGCGAACGTACCGCCGCCGATCACCGCGAGGTAGATCACGGCCGGCACCACCAGCGCCGCCGTCTCGACGGTGAGGCTTTGCACGGTGTCCATCGAGATGACCTTCTTGATCAGGCTGTAGGTGCCGAAACTGAACGCCAGGATGACCGCAATCCACGGCACCCGGCCGTAGTCCAGCGCGAGCAGCACGACGGCGACGCCCCCGACGCTCAGCGCGGCCCATTGCCCCCGTCGTAGCCGCTCGCGGAGCACGATCACGGCGAGCAGCACGGTGACGAGTGGGTTGATGAAATAGCCGAGCGAGGTCTGCACCACCTGGTCGGAGTTGACCCCGTAGATGTAGGTGCCCCAGTTGACCGCGATCAGCACGGCGGCAGCGACCAGGAGGGCGAGGCGGCGCGGCCGGAGCAGGAGGATTCCGATCCAGGCCCAGCGTCGCTGGATCACCAGGATCACCAGTACGAAGACGAGGGACCAGACGAACCGGTGCGCCAGGATCTCCAGCGGGCGCGCCGGCTTGAGCAGCGGCCAGAACAGCGGAAACAGCCCCCAGAGGAGGTACGCCGCGACCCCGTAACCCAGGCCGCGGCGCGATTCGCTCATTACGGGGGCAACCCACGCCCGCCCCGGACTTGTTCCCCGCCCGGTGTCGGCCCCGCCAGATGCAACCATGCGGGCTCCGGCGCGCGTGTGTGGGTGGTGCACAGGAGAGGAGAGGGATGGCAAACCTGAGTGAATTCGATCGCTTCTACCTGGCCACCGCCCCCAAGGTGCTCGCCCACCTGTACCTGATCACCGGGAGCATGTCCGAGGCGCAGGACTGCACGCAGGAGGCGTACTCGCGGGCGTGGCAACGCTGGGACCGGCTGACCTGCAACGGCCAGGGGGACCCGGTGGGGTGGGTGCGCTCGGTCGGCTGCCGGCTGGCGGTGAGCAACTGGCGCCGGGCGATGGCGCAGACCCGGGCCTGAGGGCGGCACGGGCCGCTGCCCGACGCGGTCGAGCCATCGGCAGATGTGGTTGCTGTGCGGCAGGCGCTGCCCCAGCTACCTACCGGCCAGCGGGTGGTGATCGTGCTCCACTACTTCGCCGATTTGCGGGTGGAGGACGTGGCCCGCGAGCTGCGCATCCCGGTCGGCACCGTCAAGGCGCGCCTGTCCCGCGGTCGCACGGCACTGGCCGCCCTGCTAAGCGAAAACCCGAAAGTTCTGAGTGCAAAGGAGCCCTTCCATGCGTGACGACCTGCAGGATCTCGTCGACCGGGTGTCGGCTGAGAACTGGGACCAGTACCTCCCGCCGCTGTCAGCGGTGCGGCAACTCGCTCCGCCGGCGCCGTCGCGCCGGCCGCTGGCCATCGTCGGTGCGGCGGCGGTGGCGACTGCCGCCGTCGCCATCCCCACCACCCTTGCGCACACCGTGGGCTCGCTCGACCGGTCCCGCCACGGCACGGTCGCTGCCGGCGCCGGCGCCGCCTCGTGCGTCGGAAGCCCTGGCACGGCCGATCCGCGGTGGCAGCATCCGCCGATCCCGGCCTCGGTGTTCCTCGCGCCCGCCGACGCCGTTGCCGGTTACCGCCTCGAGCAGCAACGTCGGCAGGCAGACCCTCTCGGCAGCCTCTCGATGGCGAGCGGCGCCTTCAAGGCGCCCGGTATCCTTGCCGGTCAGCAGGCTGCCGCCTATTCCTCCATCACTGCGGACGCCGTCGACCCTTGGTGGGAGACCCTGCAGACGGTGCTGCGCTATGCCCCCGGGACCGCCGGCCGCGGCTACGAGGCGATCGCGCGAGCCCTGCGGTGCACGGGCGCGCACGTCCTGAGCAGCCGCGGCGGAGTGACCCCCGAGCTCATCGTCAGGATGCCGCTACGCCCGGGGCGCGACGCAACACTGGAGTGGGCGGTGGTGACCAGGTCGGGAGACTACGTGAACCTGCTCGAGGTCGTGCCGCTGGCCCAGCCGGATCTGGTCAGCCCTGACGCACCCGGCCTGCCCTACCTGGAGACGCTCGCGGCCATCGTGCGAGCGAAGGCGGCCGGCACTTCGGCGCCGACACTGCCGCTTCCGAGGACCGCGACGGCGCAGGCTCCGCGCGGGTATCTGCTCGCGGCAGATCTGACGTCGGCGATCTGGCGGGTCGGTACGAACTCGGGTGACCGCGGCCCGCTCACCCGCACCTTCGTTCTGCCGCCGACGCCGCCGCGCTGCACTTCCGGGCCGGCGCTCCCGCTGCTCCGCCCGGAGCGGTCGCAGCTCTACCGTGGTCAAACGCCCAAGGTGCCGTCGGAGTGGATGGTGGACGAGGACGTGCTCCGGATGACGCCGGAGAATGCCAAGAAGACCATGGACGCGGTGCGCAACAATGCCACGGCGTGCCAGAAGAGCGGGCCTGCGTGGCCGGTCTCCACGCCGACTGGTGTCGGCGACGAGATGTTCATCGTGCATTCCCCGACCGATCCCCGCTACGCCGGCTTCGTCGACGCCTGGATCCGCTCGGCTGGCATCGTCATTCATCTCAACGTGGAGGCCGGCGGCAATGCGGCGACCGTCCCCATCCCCGGTGGGGATGCGTGGGTTGTGGCGACCGCCCGCAAGGCCATGGAGCGGGCGCAGCAGTCCTAACCTGCACTCACGCCCACGGGAACCTGCTGTGCACCCGCCCGCGCCCGGCCGGACAATTGATCTGCGCCTGTGGTGAACCGGATGGGTGCCGGCCGCGTGTACCGGGGCAGGAGGTGGGCGTGTCGACCTGTCAGCCGGAGTTGATGCGTGCCCTCGTTGACGAGCACGCGACGGCGATCTGGTCGTACGCGCTGCGGCTGACCGGAGGTGACCGTAACCGGGCCCACGACGTCGTACAGGAGACCCTCCTGCGGGCCTGGAGGCACCCCGAGGTGCTGCAGGTCGAGCGCGGCTCACCGCGGGCCTGGCTGTTCACCACCGCCCGGCACATCGTGATCGACGAGTGGCGGGCCCGCTCGGTGCGGCCTGAAGTGATCACCGACGACCTACCGGAGGTTGCGACTCCCGACGGGATCGACGAGGCGGTGCAATCGTGGCTGGTCGCCTCGGCGCTGGAGCGGCTGAGCCCCGATCACCGGGCCGTGCTCGTCGAGTGCTTCTACCGCGGGCATACCGTCGCCGAGGCGGCCGGCCGGCTGGGTGTGCCGGCGGGCACGGTGAAGTCCCGTACGCACTACGCGCTGCGCAGCTTGCGCCTGGCGCTGCAGGAGATGGGGGTGACCCAGTGACCTGCCCGTGGGCACATCACGACGGCGCCTACCTACTCGGCGCACTGCCGGCCGAGGAGCGGCGGCCCTACGAGGATCACCTTCCCGGATGCGCGTCATGCACCGCCGCGCTCAGCGAGGTGGCCGGCCTGCCGGGTCTGCTCGGCCGAGTGCCGGCCGATGCGCTCGAGGCACCCGAGCTGCCGCCGGCCGACCTGCTGCCGAACCTGCTGGCCGCGGTGGCGGCCGAGCGGAAGCGGGCCAGGTGGCGCAGTCGCAGCCTGGCCGCGCTGGCGGCGGCGGCAGCGCTGGTCGCCGCGCTGCTGCTGCTGCCGGTCTTTACCGCGACCGCGCATCGCTCGACTGCCGTGGCCATGGCGAAGTTGCGCGACGTGCCGATCCAGGCCACGGCGGCACTCGTCGACAAGCCGTGGGGCACCGAGGTCGACCTGCGCTGCACCTACACCGGCGAGACGCGATACGCCCCCGGCGGCTACGTGCTGGTGGCCATCGCCCGGGACGGCAGCAGCGAGCAGATCGCCACGTGGCGGGTGGTCGCCGGCCGGCCGGCGGTGCTCACCGCGTCGACGTCGCTGCGCCGTTCGGAGATACGTGACATCGAGGTGCGTACGCCGGCCGGCGAAGGGGTGCTCCGGCTGCGCAGCTGAGTTCGCATCCGGTGCTGAAATGCCGTTGGTCCCCCGCTCGACCGCTGATTCGGGCCGCCTTAGCAGCGGAGCGAATCTGGTCCCTTCTGCCCGACCGGGGCCCGGTCTCAGGCGGCTGGTGAGCGGAATGGGGCGGTGCCTTTCGCGGCGCAGCTCGGTTTCAAGGTCGGAGGAGTAGGGGTGCCATAGAAGTTGATGTGGTCGTGCTGCGCGGGGGTCAGGTGCGCCGCGGCCTCGTCGGTGACGGCGTAACCCTCGGCGCGCAGTGCGTCGAGCGCGTCGCCGAGGTAGGTCGTGGTCCACAGCACGGCGTTGGTGACCAGGGTGAGGCACAGCGCTTGGTCGACCTGGCCGTCGATGAGCAGGCTTGCCGTGGTGTGCCCGAACTTCATCGAGCCGACCAGACGCAGCAGGTCGCTCCAATGATCGGCGATGAGCTGGGTCAGGATGGGCTGGGTGAGCAGCGGCCTTGCCATGCTGCCGCGGGGCAGAGGCGGTAGAGCTGGAGTCGTCCGATGTCGCGGATGCGTGGGGAGAACTGAAGGCCGGCAAGGTTGAAGACCGCGAAGGTGGCCGGGGTCTGCCCGGCGGTGTCGGAGGTGGGCTCGGCGATGGCCAGGTCGGACGGGTTGCCGAGGATCTCATCGAGGACGGCCACGGCTTCGCGCCACCTGGGGGGATCACCTTGGTGCCGAGGTCGAGTGCTGATCGGAGACGTGGGTGTAGGTGGTGGTCCCCTGGTCGAGGAAGTACCGCGACAGCGCTCGCGCGGTCAGCTGCGCCCGCGTTGGGGAACCGGCTGCTCGGTCTCAGCGGGCGGCCGCTGTCCGCAGGACAATATGTCCCGCCCGGGGACCCCGGCTTCGCATCCGCTCTTTACGGCCGTCGACATGAGCTTGGCACGGCCCGCGGCACAGACCCATTGATCTGCGCGGCTCACCAAGTTCGCGGGTACTCGCTGCTCGAGCACACCGACCGAACGCTGGGCGGAACTGCTGTTCGGCAGAAGATCAGCCTGTCAGCGTTTCCCGATGGACGGTGAGCGTTCAGGTTGCGGTATGGGCAGTCTCGTTCACGGCTGGTCGCGCATACCTGGGCGTACGGTGCCGCTTTCGTAGGCGGCGATGACGGCTTGCAGTCGGTCGCGCACGTTCAGCTTGGTGAGGATCGAGGTGACGTGGGTCTTCACGGTGGCTTCGCTCAGGTGGACTGTGGTGCCGATCTCGGCATTTGACAGACCCTGAGCCATTGCGCGCAGGACCCGCGACTCCCGTTCGGTCAGCAGGGCGGGCAACGAAGCCGAAGGATCTGGAGCGCGCACGAAGGAGCTGATCAGACGACGGGTCACCGAGGGGGACAGCATGGCGTCGCCGTCGTGGGCGGCGCGGACGGCTTGCACGAGCGCCAGTGGTTCGGTGTCTTTGAGGATGAAGCCGCTGGCGCCCGCCTTCAGACCTGCGTGGATGTATTCGTCGAGTTCGAACGTGGTCAGGATGATGATCTTCGGCGGTGGTGCGGTCGCAGGGTGGTGCGCTTCGTGCTCGAGAATCCTGGTGGTGGCAGTCACCCCGTCCATGCCGGGCATCCGAATATCCATCAGCACCACGTCGGGCCGGCTTTGTCGGGCGCTGGCCACGGCCGTGGTGCCGTCGCAGGCCTCGGCCACGACTTCGATGTCGGGTTCACGCTCGAGGATCGAGCGCAGTCCGCTGCGGATCAGTGGTTGATCATCCGCGATGAGTACGCGGATCACGACGCGGACTCCACCGGCAACGCGACCTCGGTGATGAACCTGCCCTCACCGTCGCGCCCCGCCCGGCAGGTGCCTGCGAATAGGGCGGCTCGCTCGCGAATCCCCACCAGTCCGTGACCTCCGCTCAGATCGACCCCGGCGCGGTCCCGGGCGATGCGATTGGTTACGGTAAGCCGGAGCTGGTCGGGCCGGAATTCCAGGTCAAGGGTGGCGTGTCCTGGGCCGCCGTGCTTGAGCGCGTTGGTCAGCGCTTCCTGCACGATCCGGAACGCCGTCACATCCTGGGCCGCCAACAGCGCCCGCGTCTCGCCGACTCGGCGGACCTCGACGCCGAGCCCGGCCCGGCGGAATCCGTCGAGCAGTTCTGGGAGCGCCGCCAACCCCGGTTGCGGCCCGATCTCGGGCACGTCCTCGCTTCGCAGCACACCGAGGAGTCGTCGCATCTCCGCGAGGGCGCGCCGTCCAGTGGTCTCGATGACGCTCATCGCGTCGCGAGAAGCGGCGGGATGTTCGTCGGCCTCGAGGCGTGCGACGCTGGCCTGTAAAACCATCACGCTCATGCTGTGCGCGATGACGTCGTGTAACTCGCGCGCGATGTTGACCCGCTCCTGAGCCACCGCGAGTCGGGTTTGCGCTTCCCGGCCTCTCTCCGCGTCGGCCAGTGCGTCGGCCAGCTGACTGCTTTGCCGGCGCCACCGACGCACCGCCTGCCCGGCCAGCCACGCGAAAACAGACGCGACCGTGGCGAAGACATAGTCCGTCGGCACCCGGAACGTCTCGACGTACAACGGCATCGGGCCGATCAGCAGCACTGGCAGGCCGAGCACGATCCGATCGAACGGGGCGCGCGCGTACGCGGAGGCCGAGTACAACGCCAGGAGGAACGGCAACAGGCCACCGAAGAACAGCACCGCGCCGTGGAAGCCGGCACCGACCACGGTCAACGCGCACGCCACCGCCACGGCCGCGGCGAACGGATGCCCCCGGCGCCAGACCAGCGGGAGCACCGGAGCCAGGACCAAGACCGTGTCGGCGGCCACGGACCGCGTTCCAGCGAAGATGTTCTGCGTCGACACCCGCAGCTCCGCTTCGGCCACCGCGGCGAAGCCGACGGCGATGGCGACGTCGATCTCGGTCCAGCCTTCTCTGCGCAGGCGTCGCGTCACCTTCTGCATGGGCCGAAGCGTAGAACCGGTCGCGCCTGCCGCCCATCCCCCGTGAGTCGCGGCAATTCGCGACGAACGTCGCGGCAAGAGCCAACGCCTCGGGCGATCCGCCGGCTGCCCGGCGCTGCCTACCGTCTGCGCTGACCGCATTCGACAAGGGAGTCACCATGACCAACGCAGGATCCATCCCGCACCAGACCGAGACCAGGCCGACCACAACCACCGCGCGAACTCGCCTCGCCGGATCCGCGGCCATCGCCGCCGGCGTCGGCATCGTCGCCGGGCATGCGCTGACCATCGATCCCAACCTGTCGACCAGCAAGTACATCCATGATCTCACCGCACACCACACCACGGGAGTCATCGGCGGCCTGCTGACATCGGTCGCGGCGTTTCTCCTCATCCCGGCGATGACCGCCCTGCTCACCCTCGTTCGAGGCGCGGGAGCCAAACTCGCCACGGCGGCGGCGATCCTCGTCGGCTGCGGCGGCGCTGCGCTCGGCGCAGGCGGCGTGATGATCACCCTGGTGATGGGCGGTCTCGTCCAGCGCCACCCCGACACCGCAGCCACGGTGCTGCACGCGGCGAACACAGAACCGCTCCTGTCGTTGCCGTTCGCGCTCGCTCCACTGCTGGTCATCGGGCTCGTCGTCCTCGGTATCGCACTGTTGCGCGCCAAGACCGTGCCAGCCTGGCAGGCCATCCTGCTCATCGCCGGCGGACTGCTCGTCTTCCCCAGCGGCGGAGGCGGTTTGTTCGCCGCGACCACGCTCATCCCTCTGGGCGTCGCCCTCGTCGTCCTCGGCCGGCGCGCCGCACACGGCGTGTAGTTCAACTCGAGCGGGCAGGGCACCCACAACAGCGCGAGGGACATCCTGGCCGAGCTGGGCTGGGTCGGCCACCGAGAGCGACTGCTCCACGCAAGTCCTCAACTGGGAACGCACCTCGACGCGGGCGGGCACGGCGGCGTGTAGGTTCAATGGTGCTGAGAATGGCCGGTCCGGGATGAGATCAGCGGTCCGTTGCTGAAGTTTGGAGCAGCAGTTCCGTGCCGCGCACGAGTTCGGTGCTTCGCGCTCGACAGGATCACCATGACCTACGGCTACTACGCATTCAGTCACCCCAGCGCCGTGCTGTACCCCGCCGCGACGGCTCCGACCCAACACGTGGGACACGCCGCGCGCAGTGCCCCGCCGGATCCGCCCAGGTCGACCGCGGTCGGCCGGCAGTAGCCAGCTGGCTGTGCCGCCAATTCGGAGGTTGACATGCTCACCGGGGTAGTTCTGCTGTGGTTCATCCAGGTGGTCCTCGCGGTCGCCTTCGTCGCGTTTGACATTCGGCGGACTCCTGAGGCGACGGTGATGAAGTGGGGCTTTGTGCTCTTCACCGCCTACACGGGTTTGTTTGGCGCGCTGCTGTACGTCCTGTCCTGCCGGGAACCGCTGGCCGACAGCCACGAACGGTATGTGGCGGCCCGCTGGCGGCAGGTGGTGGGCTCCACGATGCACTGTGTCGCTGGCGACGGGCTCGGTATCTTGGTCGCTGCGGCGGCGCTGGCCCCCCTGCACCTGCCCCCAGCCGTTGATCTGGGGGTGGAATACGTCGTCGGCTTCGGATTCGGCTGGACGATCTTCCAGGCACTGTTCATGCGGGACATGGCTGGCTCCTACCGGCGATCACTGCGCAACACCTTCCTCCCCGAGATGGTGTCCATGAATGGGGTGATGGCGGCGATGGCGGCCGTGAGCGTGCCGTGGAAGGGGTCAGTGCCGGCCGCGACCCGCCCGCTGAGTCTGGACTTCTGGTTCGTCATGTCGATCGCGTTATGCGCTGGCTTCCTGGTCTCGTACCCGATCAACTGGTGGCTGGTCGCCCGCGGCCTCAAGCACGGCATGAAAACCGTCACCGCCGCCACGGCCCCGGCTCTGGCGGCTGACCACATCCCTAGCGGTGTGACTGTTGCCCAGACCGGCAGCCACCCCGCCCATCCCGGGCCGAGCATCGCGGCAGCCGCGCCAGCCAGCACAGTCACCACCGAACCCGACCGCCCGACCGCCGCGGACATGCCGATGAGACCGGCGGGTCCCTCCACCAGGCAAAGCACACCTGAACCAGCGATGTCGGCGGCCCAGCCGCACCCAGCTGGTCCGTCCCGGCTCGAACTGGTCACCGTAATCGCGTTGAGCCTCATTGTGCTGGCGGCCGGAGTGGCCCTCGCGGGGCTGACCGGCAGCCTGCTCGGAGCATGACCCAACGCCAAACCCGCACCGCCCATAGGTGGGCCGCGTTCGACGGCGGAAGAAGCAGCGCTCGGGTCCGGATGGACGGTGTTCGGCCACCGCGGCACCCACCGAGCGGCCAACCCAACAACGAGGCGGGTGAATCGACCTGGTCATCTGATGCACCGTTGGCTGTCGAGGGCTGGCCAGGCCAGCGCTGAGTGCGCCAGGAGATCGTGAACTGGTGCGATCGACCGAGGCGGCTGATGACGCTCGGCGAAGTTCAGGTCAGCGCCGTCGCAGCGGCGCGCCAGGCGATTGGCCACCAGCGCAGGCCGCCGATCCGGGGTCGCACAAGTCCGCCGTCAGCCGGCATCGGCCAACTCTGCTCTCGCGACCTAGTTCTGGATTCGGGCCGGCTCGAGCAGCACGCCGAAGGCAAGCGAGATCGATGACCACGATGCCGGGCTGGCGGCCTGGGTGAAGACGTGCGCGGCGTCCTCGGCTAGCTCGACGACCGTGATTCGGTTACCCGAACGAGCCGTCACCTGCTACGTCGTTGGCTGGCCCGGCGCGCATGCTCGACGGCGATCATGATCCGGCAGGCAAGGGCCAAGGCGGCGAGCAGGATGATTCCGCTGCCGGCCACGGTTAGCCCTGTCAGCGGGCCGGGGGCTTTCGTGAGGGCGGCGCTGAGGACCCCCATGGCCAGGGCGGCGATGGTGAGCAGGAGCCAGAACACCCGCAGGGCACGGCGGGGGCCAGGCGTACGCGCGCGCATGCCTAGCCGCCACCGCCGAGGTGGTCCTTGGCCGGTAAGAGGGGCATCAGAATCGTCAGGGTTATCAGGGTGATCAGGAGAACCAGCAGCAGGATCATCGCGATGTGGCGCCGCCGCCAGAGCCGTTCACGGCTGCGGTCGATGAAGGGGACGATCGCCAGGAGGCCGAAGAACGCGAGCTCACCGAACAGGATCGCGGGCAGGCCGAACCAGTTCTCCAGGGTGTAAAGCCACCAGAAGTTCCATGGCGGCTTGGTGACTTCAATTCCCTCAACCGGATTTGCGCCGAGCCCAGGTGGGAAGAGCACGGCCAGGATGCCGAGGATGCCGAGCAGGGCCAGCCCGAAGGATCCGATGCGGCGTAGGTGGTGGGTGAACGGTTCGGCCGGTTCGGCAGTCGGCGCCTGTTCTCCGGAGGCATCGGTGGGAAGCGCCGGGTGCGGGGAGACTTTGTGCTTCTTCACCAGAAGTGCGTGCAGGGTGACCAGGACGAGAATCAGTCCGGGGATGAGCAGGACGTGGGCGCTGTAGAGGCGGACGAGGATGGGGATCCGGTTGGCGAATTGCGGGGAGAACCAGAATCCGGCGCCGCCGAGCAGCTTGCCGACCTCGAGGTTGTGGCCGAGGGCCTCGAAGCCTTCCTGATCCCATTTGAGGACGGTGCCGGTGAAGATCGCCAAGGTAAGCAGGCCGAACATCGCGACACCGATCAGCCAGTTCGCTTCCCGGGGTTTCTTGTAGGAGCCGGTGAAGAAGACCCGGAGCATGTGCAGCGCGGCCGTGACGTACATCGCCTGCGCCGCCCAGAAGTGCACCCCCCGCACGAACCGGCCGCCCCATACCTGGGTGATGACCTGGCGTATCGAGGCGTTCGCGGCCTCGGGGACGGGGTTGTAAAACTGAACGAGGATGATGCCGGTGACGATCAAGATCGCGAACGCGCACGCGGTCACGCCGCCCAGGCTCCACGCCAGCTTGTTGGCATGCTCGGGAACTGGGTACTCCAGCGCCCGGATGCCGAGGCGCTCGTCGATCGCGTCCAAGCCGCGGCGGACTCGACTAGGCGGCTCAGTGGTAGCCGCTGGTGGCTGCTCGACGCGGGTCATGATCGGGTTCCGTCGGTCGGGTCGTGATCGACCGGCGGCGGCGCCGAAGCGGAGAACGAGGGCGGGGCTGTGCAGGCCGCGGTGGCGGGAGCGGGTGCACCGGCGGCGAGCCGACGGCGTAGCTGGGTGAGGTTGTCGGCCGGCCGGAACCGCACCGCCAGCGCGATGCCTGCCAGCGCCAGCAGTAGCGCCGCCGCCCCGAATCCCCAGTCCTGTCCGGTCAGGCCGCTCCGTCCGCGCAACGGGGTGTCCACCAGGGTCGTTCCGGTCTGCTCCCCGGTCGCTGGGCCGAGCCGACTCAGGGCGCCCGTGATGGACTGCTGGAGCAGCGCTCGTGCGGAGATAACCTGATCGGCCTGCAGCGCGGTCTTGGCTTGCTTCACTTTCGCTATGTCGACACCCTGACGATCCGTGGCCGCCAGGGCGTCATCGACCGCCGCCATCGCCGCTGCCACTCCGGTATGACTCGTGTCATGTGCGAGGTGTCCGAGGGCCTGCTGGATCAGCACGTAACCTGGCGTGGTTGTCTCAGCGCCGGAGGCGGACGGGGGCGAGGCCAAGGCAGAAAATGCCAGCACGAGGCCGAGGACCAGCCACGGCCCGCGGAACCGCCGTGAACCCGCACCGGACCGACGGCCTAGCCCCTTGTGGCGGTGGTCGCCGTCTCGGCGCGGTCGGCCCGTAGGCGGTGGACTAGCGGCCGGGCGGAGTTGCGTATTCATCGACATGACCCCTCGGGCGTATCCACGCGCGGATGGTGCACCCACGGCACTGTGAGTTGAGCCGAATCGTTGGCGCGGCCGCAGGCCGGCTCTTCGAACTTGTGGGTAGTGAGGCCCCGTCAGCAGGCGGTGACCCGGCGGGTTCGTCGGGTGCAGGCGAATCGTACTCGGCGGCGCTGGATGTCGAGGTTGCGGGACCCGTAGGCGCTGCGGGCGATAGGTAGCCGCTGCCTGTCCGGACGCGCGCCTGGTTGTGAGAAGTCCGCAACAAGCCCCAGCAGGGGTAGGTAGCCTAACCGTTACAGTGGCCGGATTGCGCGTCGGGTACGCCCGTTGCTCGACCGACGCCCAAGACCTCACCGCGCAGCGTGATGCGCTCGCCGCCCTCGGCGTGGAGCCGAATCGGATCTACGTCGACCACGGCCTGACCGCACGAACCGGGCCCGGCCCGGGGGAGGCGCTCGCGGCCTGCCGGTCCGGCGACACCCTCGTAGTCACCAAGCTGGACCGGCTCGCACGTTCGCCGGGTGCGCGCCCTGATGCTGCCCAGGCAGCGTCGGCTGCACATGAACGACGAGAAAGATCAGGTTCGCCATCAGCCCGACGTAAGTCACCACGCCCGATGGTCCCGGCCGCTTCCCTCC
>JALZAK010000023.1 GCA_030948385.1 Actinomycetota bacterium | reverse complement strand
GAGGTAGAGCTGGGCGAAGTCGGCCTTGCTGAAGCCGGCATTGCGGTCGGGCGTCCACTGCATCGGCGTACGCACCCCGTCGCGGTCACCGAGGTAGATGTTGTCGCCCATTCCGATCTCGTCGCCGTAGTAGAGGACCGGCGAGCCGGGCAGGGACAACAGCAGGCCGTTGAAGAGCTTGACCTGGCCGTGGTCGTTCTCCAGCAGCGGCGCGAGCCGGCGGCGGATGCCGACGTTGGCCTTCATCCGCGGGTCTTTGGCGTACTCGTTCCACATGTAGTCGCGCTCTTCGTCGCTGACCATCTCGAGGGTGAGCTCGTCGTGGTTGCGCAGGAAGATGCCCCACTGGCAGTTGTCCGGGATCTCGGGCGTCTGCGACATGATTTCCGAGATCGGGTAACGGCTCTCACGGCGCACGGCCATGAAGATGCGCGGCATGACCGGGAAGTGGAACGCCATGTGACACTCGTCGCCACCGACCGACGGGTCACCGAAGTACTCGACGACGTCGGCCGGCCACTGGTTCGCCTCGCACAACAGCACGCGGTCGGGGTAGTCGCGATCGACCTCCTTGCGCACCCGCTTGAGGAAGTGGTGGGTCTCGGGCAGGTTCTCGCCGTTGGTGCCGTCGCGGACGTAGAGGTAGGGCACGGCGTCGAGACGGAAGCCGTCGATGCCGAGGTCGAGCCAGAAGCGCAGCGCCTCGAGCACAGCGTCCTGGACCCGCGGGTTGTCGTAGTTCAGGTCCGGCTGGTGGGCGAAGAATCGGTGCCAGTAGTACTGCTTGCGGACCGGGTCGAAGGTCCAGTTGGACGACTCGGTGTCGACGAAGATGACGCGCGCGCCGGCATACCGGTCGTCGGTGTCCGACCATACGTAGAAGTCGCCGTACGGGCCGGTCGGGTCGGTGCGGGAGGCCTGGAACCACGCATGCTGCTCGCTGGTGTGGTTCATCACGAAGTCGATGATCACCCGCATGCCGCGGGCGTGGACTGCGTCGACGAACTCCACGAAGTCGCCCAGGTCGCCGAATTCCGGCAGCACCGCAGTGAAGTCACTCACGTCGTAGCCCCCGTCGCGCAGCGGCGAGGCGAAGAAGGGCGGCAGCCAGAGGCAGTCGATCCCCAGCCAGGACAGGTAGTCCAACTTCGACACCAGGCCGCGCAGGTCACCGGTGCCGTCGCCGTTGCCGTCGGCGAAGGCCCGGACCAGCACCTCGTAGAAGACCGCCCGCTTGAACCACTCCGGGTCGTGGGACTCCTCGACCGAGTCGATCCGCACCAGCGGGAAGTCGCTCACGCCGGCCGCCGAAAACTCAGGACGTGGGCCGGCTCGACGAACGGGTCGAGCCGTGCGTAGTTGTGCTCGCCCCACTCGAAGGTCTCACCACTGAGCAGGTCCGAGACGGTGAAGCGCTGCTGCCAATCGAGACCGAGCGCGGGCATGTCGAGGTGGACCTCTGTCTCGCGGATGCTGTGCGGATCGAGATTGACGACAACTATCACGCGGTCGGCGCCGTCGTCGCTGCGCTTCGACCAGCACATCACGAGGTCATTGTCGGCCCGGTGGATGTGCAGGCCGCGCAGCCGCTGGAGGGCCGGATGCTGACGGCGGATCTGGTTCAGCTTGGCGAGATAGGGCGCCAGGGTCCGGCCCTCGCGCGCCGCGCCGGCCCAGTCGCGCGGTCGCAGCTCGTACTTCTCGGAGTTCAGGTATTCCTCGCTGCCCGGCCGCACCGCCTGGTGCTCGAACAGCTCGTATCCGGAGTAGACCCCCCAGGCCGGCGAGAGCATGGCGGCGAGGACGGCCCGGATCCGAAACATCGGGGGGCCGCCGTACTGCAGGCTGGCGTGCAGGATGTCCGGAGTGTTGACGAAGAGATTCGGCCGCATGTAGTCGGCGGCCGCGGCAAGCTCGCGCGCGTAGTCCTCCAGCTCCCACTTCGCCGTCCGCCAGGTGAAGTAGGTGTAGGACTGGGTGAAACCGATCTTTGCCAGCGTGTGCATCATCGCCGGCCGGGTGAAAGCCTCGGCGAGGAACAGCACATCCGGGTCGGACCTCTTGACCTCGTCGATGAGCCACTGCCAGAAATTCAGTGGCTTGGTGTGTGGATTGTCGACCCGGAAGATGCGCACTCCGTGATCCATCCAGTGCCGCAGAACGCGCAGGCACGCGGCGTACAGCCCTTTGGGATCGTTGTCGAAGTTCAGCGGATAGATGTCCTGATACTTCTTGGGCGGATTCTCGGCGTAGCCGATGGTGCCGTCGGGTCGGGTGGTGAACCATTCCGGGTGCGCGGTAACCCAGGGATGATCCGGCGCGCACTGCAAGGCATAGTCCAGCGCCACCTCCATGCCCAGGTCGCGGGCCCGGCTGACGAAAGCATCGAAGTCATCGAGTGTGCCCAGCGCCGGGTTGATCGCGTCGTGCCCGCCGTCTGCGCTGCCGATGGCCCAGGGCGAGCCGACGTCGTACGCGCCGGCGCGGAGGCTGTTGTTGGGCCCCTTGCGGTTGGCAGTACCGATGGGGTGGATCGGTGGGAGGTACACCACGTCGAAGCCCATTTCGGCGACGGCCGGCAATCGCGCAGCCGCGGTCTTGAAGGTGCCGTGGGTCGGCGGGCCGACCGCGTCCATCGAGTCGTCGGCGAGCAGGGCACCCTCCGAGCGCGGGAAGAACTCGTACCAGGAGCCGAAGAGCGCCCGCTCGCGATCCACCCAGACAGCGAGCGGCTCGGATCGGGTGATCCGCTCACGGACGGGGTGTCGGCGCAGCAGGTCGGACAGGGCGGGCTGGAGTGCCGGCGCCACCCGGGAGGCCAGGTCGAGGGTGCTCGCGCGCAGATTCTCCGCGGCCTCCAACAACGGGGCGCGGTCGGCCGGCGGCACGCCCGCTGCTGCTGTGGTCAGCAGCCGCGCACCGTCCTCAAGGTCGTTGGCCAGGTCCTCGGGGGCCTGGCCGGCCTCGAGCTTGACCTGCACCGTGTGCCGCCAGGTACTGACCGGATCGCTCCACGCCTCGATGACGAAGGTCCAGCGGCCCGGTGCGTCGGGCGTCAGGCCCGCGTGCCAGCGGTCGGTCCCGGGCGCGCCCGGCTGCATCCGGGTGCAGGCCGAGATCTGGCCGGCCGGGTCGGTCCAGACAACGGTCGCGCCCACTGCGTCGTGGCCCTCGCCGAAGACGGTCGCCGCGATGGGAACCAGCTCACCGACCACAGCACGCGCGGGATAGCGCCCGCAGCTCACGACCGGGGCGATATCGGTCAGACCAAGCCGTCCCGTCATCGCTGCGACCCTACCGAGCGGCGCATCTGCCGCGACCTGCGCCTCCCGCGGCGGTGATCGCGGCTGCCGGTATCCTCCCGCGGGTGAAGGCACTCCGACGGTTTACCGTGCGCGCCGCCCTGCCCGAGTCGCTGGCGCCGCTCGGTGAGCTGGTGATGAACCTGCGCTGGTCGTGGCACCCGGCATCCATGGACCTGTTCGAGGCGGTGGACCCGGATCTGTGGGCGGGGTGCCGGCGCGATCCGGTCCGGCTGCTGGGAGCAGTCTCGGCCGAGCGCCTGACCGAACTCAGCCGGGAGCAGGACTTCCTGGCCCGGCTGAGGGACGCCGCGGACGACCTGCACCGCTACCTGCAGGCCCCTGGCTGGTACTCCTCGCTCGACTCCGATCGGCCGAGTGCAATCGCGTACTTCTCCCCGGAGTTCGGCATTGCCGAGGTGCTGCCGCAATACTCCGGCGGCCTGGGAATCCTTGCCGGCGACCACCTGAAGTCCGCTTCGGACCTGGGCGTCCCGATCGTCGGCGTCGGCCTGCTGTACCGGGCCGGATACTTCACCCAATCGCTGTCGGCGGATGGCTGGCAGGAAGAGCGCTACCCGCCGATCGATCCGTACGGCTTGCCACTGACGCTTCTCGCCGGCACCGACGGCGCCCCGGTCAAGATCGCCATCGGACTGCCCGGGGGCAGCTCACTGTCTGCCCAGGTCTGGGTGGCCCAGGTCGGGCGGGTCCCCCTGCTACTGCTCGACTCCGACATCGAGGAGAACGACGAGGCGGCGCGCGGCGTGACCGACCGCCTCTATGGCGGCGGTACCGATCACCGCCTCCTCCAGGAGGCCCTGCTGGGCATTGGCGGCGTCCGGGCGATCCGGGCGCACTCCGCCCTGACCGGCTCGCCGGCGCCACAGGTCTTCCACAGCAACGAGGGCCACGCAGGTTTTCTTGGGGTCGAGCGGATTCGCGAGCTGACCGAGGGCTACGGGCTGTCCTTCGACGAGTCGCTCGCGATGGTGCGCGCCGGCACGGTGTTCACCACCCACACCCCGGTGCCGGCCGGCATCGACCGGTTCCCTCGGGAGTTGATCGCCCGCTTCTTCGGCGGCGACAACGACTGGCCCGGCGTGCCCGTGGAGCGGATCCTCGAGCTCGGCGCGGAGCCTGACCCGGCCATCTTCAACATGGCGCACATGGGCCTGCGGCTGGCCCAGCGGGCCAACGGGGTGAGCCGCCTGCACGGCGCGGTCAGCCGGGAGATGTTCGCGAACCTGTGGCCGGGCTTCGACCCCCACGAGGTGCCCATCACCTCTATCACCAACGGTGTGCACTCGCCGACCTGGGTGGCGCGGGAGCTGCTGAGCGCGCCGGCGCAGCATGTGCCGGGCCAGGCCGAGGACGACGCCGGTCCGGACCTGCCGCCCGAGGATCTGTGGGCGTTGCGCCGCACGTTGCGCGAGCGCCTGGTCGAGGAGGTGCGCCGGCGCAGCCGCGACTCGTGGTTGCACCGCGGGGCGACCGAAGCCGAGCTCGGCTGGGTCTCGACGCTGTTCGATCCCGACGTGCTCACCGTCGGATTTGCCCGGCGGGTGCCCTCGTACAAGCGGCTCACTCTGATGCTTCGCGATCCGAAACGCCTGCGGGCCTTGCTGCTCGATCGCGACCGGCCGATCCAGATGGTGATCGCCGGGAAGTCACACCCGGCTGACGACAGCGGCAAGTCGCTGCTTCAGGAGATGGTGCGGTTCTCCGACGACCCGCGCGTCCGGCACCGGCTGGTCTTCCTGCCCGACTACGACATCGGGATGGCGAAGTATCTGTACTGGGGATGCGATGTATGGCTGAACAATCCACTGCGCCCCCTCGAGGCCTGTGGAACGTCCGGCATGAAGTCGGCGCTCAACGGCGGCCTCAACCTGTCGATCCGGGATGGCTGGTGGGACGAGATGTTCGACGGGGCCAACGGGTGGGCCATCCCGACGGCCGACGGCGTCTCCGACCCTGATCGGCGTGACGAGCTCGAGGCGTCGGCCCTGTACGAGCTGCTGGAGACCCAGGTCGCCCCGCGTTTCTATGACCGCAATCCAGCGGGCCTGCCGGTGCGCTGGGTGGAGATGGTGCGGCACACCCTGCAGACGCTGGGGCCGCAGGTGCTGGCGACCCGGATGGTCCGCGACTACGTCCAGCAGCTCTATGCGCCGGCAGCCTGGGCCGGCGCCCGGCTGGAGGCGGACTTCTTCGCCGGCGCCCGGGACCTGGCCGAGTGGGGGAGCCGGATCTACAAGTCCTGGCCAGGAGTGCGGGTCGTGCATGTCGACTCCTCCGGCGTGGGCGATACGCCCGAACTCGGGGCGCCGCTGCGGCTGCGGGCCGAGATCGACCTCAACGGGCTGTCAGTGTCTGATGTGGACGTCCAAGCCGTGTACGGGCGGGTGGACGACACCGACACCCTCCATGAGGTGTCGCGCACCTCGATGAGTGAAGTCGACGGTGGGGACGCGGCCGGCCAGGTGCACTTCTTCGAGGTCGATGTCCCGCTGCAGCGGCCCGGCGCGTTCGGCTATTCGGTGCGCGTCCTGCCGGCGCACGGGATGCTGAGCACGCCGGTGGAACTCGGGTTGGTCGCCCTTCCCTGAGGTCAGCGCTCAGCCCGCAACAGGACCAGCGATCGCGCGGCGACGGCCCGTGCCGACCCGGCCGCAACCGGGTCACCGCCGCCGCCGTCCTCGACGGCCGTGTCCAGCATCTCGTGGTATCCGGTCGCCCACGGAGGGCCGGGTAGCCGGAAGTCCACGCTCTCGTCGCCGCCGTGCACGATGATCAGGTAGCTGGCGTCGCTGATCCGCTCGCCGTGTGGCCCGCGGTGGCGGAGGCCCTCGCCGTCGAGGTACATGCCCAGGGTGTGCACGGTGGGCTGGTGCCAGTCGTCGTTGCTCATCTCGGCGCCGTCCGGATCGAACCACGCCAGGTCCTTGACCCCGCCGTCACCGGCCCGACCGAGGAAGAAGGCCCGCTGGCGGAACACCGGCGAGGCGGCTCGAACGGCCAATAGCCTGCTGGTGAAGGCGAGGAGCGCGCGCGCGTCCTGGTCCAATGTCCAGTCGATCCAGGCCAGCTCGCTGTCGTGGCAGTAGGCGTTGTTATTGCCCTGCTGGGTGCGTCGAAGCTCGTCGCCGGCTGAGATCATCGGCACTCCGGTCGACAGCAGCAGGGTGGCCATCAGATTGCGGATCTGCCGGCGGCGCAAGGCGTTCACCCCCGCGTCTGCTGCCTCGCCCTCCACCCCGCAGTTCCAGGAGCGGTTGTCGTCGGTGCCGTCCCGGTTGCCCTCGCCGTTGGCCTCGTTGTGCTTGTGCTGGTAACTGACCAGGTCGCGCATGGTGAAGCCGTCATGTGCGGTCACGAAGTTGATGGACGCGTACGGTCGCCGGCCGTCGTCCTGAAACAGGTCGCTGGACCCGGAGAGCCGGTAGCCGAGCTCGCGAACCCCGGTCGGGGCGCCGGACCAGAAGGACCTGACGGTGTCGCGAAATCTGCCGTTCCACTCCGTCCACAGTGGAGGGAACTCGCCGACCTGATAGCCGCCCTCGCCGAGGTCCCAGGGCTCGGCGATCAGCTTGACCCTGGAGACCACGGGATCCTGGTGGATGACGTCGAAGAAGGCAGACAGCTTGTCGACGTCGTGGAAGGAGCGGGCCAGCGCAGAGGCCAGGTCGAAACGGAAGCCGTCGACGTGCATCTCGGTGACCCAGTAGCGCAGCGAGTCCATCAGCAGTTGCAGCACGTGCGGCTGGCGGGCATCCAGGGTGTTCCCACAGCCGGTGTAGTCGGTGTAGCGGCGCGGGTCGTCGGGACGCAACCGGTAATAGCCGGCGTTGTCGATGCCCCGGAAGCACAGGGTGGGGCCGTCTTCGGCGGCCTCGGCCGTGTGGTTGTAGACGACATCGAGGATCACTTCGATGCCAGCGGTGTGCAGCGACCGAACCATCGCCTTGAACTCCGGCACCTGCTCACCACCGCTGCCGCCCGCCGCGTACGCGGCGTGCGGGGCGAAGTAACCCAACGTGTTGTAACCCCAGAAGTTCGACAGCCCGCGCCGGACCAGAGCCGGCTCCGAGATGAACTGCTGCACCGGCATCAGCTCGACCGCGGTGACGCCCAGCCCGACCAGGTGTTCCAGGGCAGCCGGGTGGCCGAGGCCGGCGAAGGTGCCGCGCAGATGCTCGGGCACGCCCGGATGTCGGCGGGTGAAGCCGCGGACATGCATTTCGTAGATGACGCTGTCTGCCCACGGCACCGACGGCGGTTGGTCGGCGCCCCAGGGGAAGTCGTCGTGGATGACGACCGAGCGGGGAACGTAGGGGGCGGAGTCCCGGTGGTCATGGCCGGAGCCGTACGGATCGTCGGCGTAGCCGAATATGGCGTCGTGCGTCACCAGCGTGCCGTCCACGGCGCGGGCATAGGGGTCAAGCAGTAGCTTGCTCGGGTTGAAGCGCTGACCCCTGGCCGGGTCGTAGGGGCCGTCCACCCGGTAGCCGTAGCGCTGGCCGGGGCCGACCTGCGGCAGATAGCCGTGCCAGACGTGGTACGTCGACTCCTCCAGTGGGATCCGGATCTCCGCGCCGGCCAGGTCGAACAGGCACAGGTCCACGGCCTCCCCGGCCTTGCTCCACAATGCGAAGTTGGTGCCCTCGCCGTCCCAGGTGGCGCCGAGGGGGAACGGCGTACCGGGCCACAGGACTGCGGGCTCGGGAACTAGGTGTTCAGGTGGCACTGCGCTCAGGTGACGTCGCGCCGGCGGAAGGACACCGCACAGATGAGCAGGGTGCCGGCGAGCAGCACGCCGAGGTAGACCGCGCCGTGGGTCATCGAGATGTGGATCTCACGCGGCGGGCAATTTCCCGGCCCCGACGCGCAGCTCGTGGCCACTGGCACGCGAAGGCCGTTGACCAGCCAGGCGCCGACGTTGGTGGTGACCAGCCACGGCGCCGACCCCTTCCACAGGATCCGCAGCGCCAGCTCGGCTCCGACGAAATACCCGAATCCCAGCCCGAGGGCGGCCGAGGTGTGCCGCAGCGTGCCGGCGACGGCAAAACCGACCAGGCCGGCCGCCACCGCGAGGCCGACGCCGCGCAGTCCGAAGTAGGCCGTAGACAACATCAGCCCGTGCGTCACGCCGGTCGTGTCCCCGCGGGCCAGCGCGACCCCGTAGTGGCCGTAGATGTCCGCGGCCATCACGAGCGCCCCGATCCCGCCGAGGACGGCCACCAGGGCCAGCGCCTTGGACACCAGGACACGGATCCGCCGCGGCTCCCACATGAGCAGGCCGGGCAGCGTCCCGGCGGACCATTCGGCCCCCACGGAGGACGCGCCGATCACGAAGCCGAGCAGGGCAAGCACCACCGAGAAGCCGACGACACGGCCGGGAATCTGGCTCGCGAAGCGAAAGGTGGTATCCCGCAGGAAGTCAGCCGCGCGGGGAGCGTGGACGGCCTTCTTGCAGTTGAAATCCTTGGGCGGTCCGTTGCCACTGGCTTTGGCCTGCTCGCAGTCCTTGATCTGCGCTGCCAACGGCGGCTGCTGATCTGCCGCTGCTGCCGCCTGGGCGGCGGCGCTCGCGCGCTGCGCCGCGGTCGGCGGGTGCGAGTCATACGAGGTCTTGGCGAGGGCGAAGACCAGGGCCAGAAAGACCAGCGCCGTCATGATCCGCAGCAGCCGGCGGGCCAGCAGCCGGCGGGCCTCCACCGCGAAGAGCCTCATCGGGACCGCTCCGGGGCAGGCAGGCCAACCGGCACGCCGGGCTGGTCCGTGCCGGTCAGCTCCAGGAAGACGCTCTCCAGATCGACGTTCACCGGCGCCAACTCACTGACGTAGAGGCCCTGTGAAGCCAGCGACTTGCTCAGCCGGGCTGCATCGTCGATCCAGTCGACGAGCAGGTGATCCCACTCCCGCCGCACCGAGAAGCCATCGGCAGCCAGGACGCGTTCGCCGGCGACCAGATCGGCAACACGGACCCGCAACTGGCCGCCGCCACGGTAGGCCAGGACGTCGTGCACCGTGCCGGATCGGATGTGGCGGCCGCGGGCCAGGATGGTCACCGAGTCACAGACTTGCTGTACCTCGGAGAGCAGGTGCGTCGACAGCAGGACCGTGGTGCCTTCGGCCGCCAGCCGGCGCATCGTGTCCCGTACCTCGCGCATGCCGGCCGGGTCGAGACCGTTGGTGGGCTCGTCGAGGATGAGCAGCTGGGGCGCTTTGAGCAGGGTGGCGGCGATGGCCAGGCGCTGCTTCATTCCCAGCGAATAGCTCTTGTACCGGTCCGCCGCCCGCTCCTGCAGGCCAACCGCGTCGAGCACCTCCTCGACCCGGCGCTTGCGGACCCCCGCCACGCCGGCCAGCAGGCGCAGGTTGCGCCGGCCGGAGAAGGCCGGAAAGAACTGCGGGGTCTCGACCACCGCGCCGATGCTGCCGATGACCGCCGGAAGGTCACGCGGGACGGTACGGCCCAGCAGGCGCATCGTGCCGGCGTCGGCGTGGACCAGGCCGAGCAGGATCCGGATCGTCGTGGTCTTGCCGGAGCCGTTCGGCCCCAGAAAGCCATGCACGCCACCTGCCGGGACGACCATGTCCAGGCCGTCCAGTGCCAGCCGGCGCCTGCCGCGGAGCCCGCGGAACGTCTTGCGGAGCCCCTCGACCTCGATGACCGGCCAGCCGTCCACTGCCCACTTCCTCCCGTAGCAGGGCATTACCCTAGAGGGCCGCGACGCGGTTGGGCCGTCTGCGGGACAAGGCAGAAGAGCACCGCGCTGGTGCGGTTGGATGGGAGCATGCCCGAACCGCTCCCCGCTCCCCATGGCGACGTGGTGATCGCCTGCCTCGGGGTGGCTGTGCGTCGCGGCTCGAACATGCTGCTGCACGACATCGACTGGCGGGTCGAACTCGACGAGCGCTGGGTCGTCCTCGGGCCCAACGGCGCCGGCAAGACCACCTTGCTCCAGCTTGCCGCTGCGCAGCTGCATCCCAGCGCGGGCGCCGTCTTCCTGCTTGGCGAGCAACTCGGTCACGTCGACGTCTTTGAGCTGCGGCCGCGGATCGGCCTGTCGACCTCGGGCATGGCCCACCGGCTGCCGCACCGCGAGCGGGTCCTCGACGTGGTGGTCACCGCGTCCTATGCCGTCGTCGGCCGGTTCCGCGAGGAGTACGGACGCCCGGACGAGGACCGGGGCCGCCGGCTGCTCGAGCAGGTGGGCTGCGGGTCGCTCGTCGACCGGATGTTCGGCACTCTGTCCGAGGGCGAGCGGCAGCGCGTCCTGCTGGCCCGGGCGTTGATGAGCGATCCGGAGTTGCTGCTCCTCGACGAGCCGGCCGCCGGCCTGGACCTGGGCGGCCGCGAGGACCTGCTGCGCCGGCTGACCCGGCTGGCCGAGGATCCCGAGTCGCCGGCGATGGTGCTGGTCACCCACCACGTCGAGGAGATCCCGCCGGGCTTCACCCACGGCCTCCTGCTCTCCGCCGGCGCGGTGGTGGCCCAGGGGCTGCTCGGCGACGTCCTGACCGGGGCTAATCTCTCGGCCGCGTACGGCCTGCCGCTGATCGTCGAGCGGGCCGGCCGCCGGTGGTTCGCCCGCTCCGGCGCCGGCTACTGAGGCCCCTTCGTACGGCGACCCATCCGACTTGCGCCCTCGTACCGAACTCCTGTTAGCTGGTGGCGAGTTAGGTAAGCCTTACCAACCCTGGCTCGGACCGCGGGGTTGTCCAGGAAGGGGCTCGGGGAGTGGTCGCGAACTACTTGATCGGCCTGCGAGAGGGGCTCGAGGCGGCGCTGGTCGTCGGCATCCTGGTCGCCTATCTCGTACAGAGCGGCAACCGGCGCCGGCTGAGCGCGGTCTGGGCCGGCGTCGGCGCTGCCATCGGCATCAGCCTCGGATTCGGCGCACTGCTGACCTTCGCATCCAGTGCGTCCGCGGCCATGTCGTTCGCGGCGAAGGAGGCCCTCGGCGGCATCCTGTCGGTGGTCGCCGTTGCCTTCGTCACCTGGATGATCTTCTGGATGCGGCGCACCGCCCGGCACCTGCGCTCCGAGCTGCACACCCGGCTCGACGCCGCGCTGGCCATGGGGACCGGCGCGCTGGTGCTCACCGCCCTGCTCGCCGTCGGTCGGGAGGGGCTCGAGACGTCGCTGTTCCTGTGGACCGCCGTGCAGGCGACCGGTCAGACGGTCCAGCCGTTGATCGGCGCCGCCCTCGGCCTGCTGACCGCGGTGGTGATCGGCTACCTGCTCTATCGCCGGGCGGTGCGGCTCAACCTGGCCACGTTCTTCCGGTGGACCGGGGTGGGCCTGGTCGTGGTGGCGGCCGGCGTCCTGGCCTACGGCGTGCACGACCTGCAGGAGGCCGGGCTGCTGCCGGGCCTGGGCAGTCTCGCCTTCGACGTGTCCGGGGTGATCCCGCCGGACAGCTGGTACGGCACGCTGCTCAAGGGCGTACTGAGTTTCAGCCCCCAGTCCACCTGGCTGCAGGTCGCGACCTGGCTGGCCTATCTCGTACCGGTGATGACGCTGTTCTTCCTGCCGACCCGTGCCGGGCGGCTGCCGGCGCCGGCATCCCCGGCTCCCCGGCCGGTCACCCGGGTTCATTCCTGACCCGACCGGAGCCCGCATGCGCGCCTGCCCGTCGTCGATCCCGCTCGGCCTCGTTCTGGCTCCCGCGTTGCTCGCCGGCTGCACAGCCACGGGCGGCCGGAGCACGGTGACCGTCCGGGCCACCGACACGGTCTGCGCGGTATCGAAAACCAAGCTGGCCCCGGGTTCATACACGTTCACCGTCACCAACAAGGGCACCACCACGACCGAGGTGTACGTCTACGGCAGGTCCGGCGGCGGCTTCACCAGGATCATCGGGGAGAAGGAGGACATCGGCCCGGGCACCTCGGCGACGTTGCGCGCCGACCTGGCCAAGGGCTCCTACCAGGTTGCCTGCAAACCCGGGCAGCGCGGCGACGGCATCCGGACCACGGTCGCGGTCGGGTAGCTGCGATCGCGCGGCTAGGCTCGCCGCACCGGGCGAGAGGAGCGATTCGTGGGCGAGTTCGTACGGCTCGAGGTCGACGGGGGGATCGGCACGATCCGGCTTGACCGGCCACCGATGAACGCGCTCAACACCGCCGTCCAGGAGGAGATCCGGGCTGCCGCCGGCGAGGCGACATCGCGCCGCGACGTGCGCGCGGTCGTGCTGTACGGCGGGCCTAAGGTGTTCGCGGCCGGCGCGGACATCAAAGAGATGGTCGACATGGACTTCGCGGACATGGCCGAGCGCGCCGACGCGCTGTCCTCGGCGTTCACTGCCGTAGCGCGGATCCCCAAGCCGGTCGTCGCCGCGGTCACCGGCTATGCCCTCGGCGGCGGGTGCGAGCTCGCCCTCACCGCAGACTTCCGGGTGTGCGGCGAGAATGCCAAGCTCGGCCAGCCCGAGATCCTGCTCGGCATCATCCCGGGCGCCGGCGGCACGCAGCGGCTGTCCCGCCTGGTCGGTCCGGCCCGCGCGAAAGATCTGGTCTACAGCGGCCGGTTCGTCGGCGCCGCGGAGGCAATGCGAATCGGCCTGGTCGATCGGGTCGTGGCGCCCGACGACGTGTACGCCGCGGCCGTCGACCTGGTCACGGGACTGGCGGCCGGGCCGGCGCAGGCATTGCGGGCCGCGAAGGCGGCGATCGACGGAGGTCTGGAGACCGACCTCGACAGCGGGCTGCGCCTGGAAAGCCAGCTGTTCGCAGCGTTGTTCGCAACCCAGGACCGGGCGATCGGCATGCGGTCCTTCGTCGAGCACGGCCCGGGCAAGGCCGAGTTCACCGGCCGGTGACAGTCAGCCCCGAGCAGGTCGCCGCGGCCAGAAACGACCCCAAGCTGGCCAACGTCCTCTACCACGACTGGGAATCGTCTACCTACGACCAGAAGTGGTCGATCTCCTACGACGAGCGATGCATCAGCTATGCCCGCGACCGGTTCGCCAAGATCGCCGGCGCGTCGCGTTGGCCCTACGGCGACGCGCTCGAGATCGGTTGCGGCACCGGCTTCTTCCTGCTCAACCTCATGCAGGCCGGCGTTGCCCGGCGAGGGCAGGTGACCGACATCAGCCCGGGCATGGTGCAGACCGCGGTCCGCAACGCCGCCGGCTTGGGCCTGGAGGTCCACGGACGCCTGGCCGACGCGGAATCCATCCCGTACGCGGACGACAGCTTTGACCTCGTTGTCGGCCACGCCGTGCTGCACCACATCCCGGACGTCGAGTTGGCGCTGCGCGAGGTGCTACGGGTGCTCCGGCCCGGGGGCCGTTTCGTGTTCGCCGGCGAACCCACCCGGTACGGCGATGTGGTGGCCCGCCGGCTGTCCCGGCTCACCTGGTGGGCGACCACGCGGGTTACTCGCATGCCCAGGCTCGAGCGTTGGCGGCGTCCGCAGCAGGAGCTCGACGAGTCCTCCCGCGCCGCCGACCTCGAGGCAGTCGTCGACCTGCACACGTTCGCGCCGGCCGCGCTACGGCGGCTGGCGATCTGTGCCGGTGCCGTCGACGTCGAGGTGGGGACCGAGGAGCTGACCGCCTCTTGGTTCGGCTGGCCGGTGCGCACGTTTGAGTGCGCGGTCCCGCCCGAGCGGCTCGGCTGGGGTTGGGCGATGTTCGCCTACCGCACCTGGCAGCGACTGTCCCGTGTGGACGATGCGGTCTTCTCGCGCTTTGTCCCGGCCGGCCTTTTCTACAACGCCCTGGTGACCGGTGTGAAGCCTCCGTCTTAGCCGCCGGGTGGGTCTGGTCCGGCGAGTTGGGTTAGGGCGTGTCGGTGGTGTCGGCGGGGGTGTTGGTTGGGGTCGAGCTGTGGTGGGGCGTGGAAGGTGGGTAGCCGGTCGGTCGGGTCGATGTGCACGGTCCAGCCTTGGTGGTGGATGGCGGTGTGGTGTTGTCCGCAGAGCAGGACCAGATTGTGTAGTGCGGTGGGGCCGCCGTTGGCCCAGTGCTGAATGTGGTGGGCGTCGGTCCAGGCTGGCGGGGTGTGACAGCCCGGCATGGCGCAGCCTTGGTCGCG
>JALZAK010000005.1 GCA_030948385.1 Actinomycetota bacterium | reverse complement strand
CCACCGGCCGGCCCGTTCGCCCCGCCCGGCTGAGCAGACCTGGCAACGGCCGGTCAGGCCGCCAGCGCAGCGCGCACCGTCTCGACGATGCGTTCGAGATCGCCCGGAGACAGCCCCGGGTGGACCGGCAGGGAGAGCACCTGGCCGGCGACGAGCCGGGCGTGCGGGGTCTCGTCATCGGAGACCAGCGGGTGGCCGCGGTAACAGTCGTAGTCGTGCATCACCCGCGGGTAATACACCCCGTTGCCGATGCCGGCCTCGGTCAGCCGCTGGGCCAGCCCGTCGCGGTCCACCGGGGCCGCCTCGGTGACCCGGACCGTGTACTGGTGCCATACCGGCCCCCGGCCGGCGGGGACCGGCGGGACCAGCAGGCCGGGAATCCCGGCCAGCCCGTCCGACAGCGCCCGGGCATTGCCCACCCTCGCTTCGTTGATGCTCTTCAGCCGGCGCAGTTGCGGCAGCACCATGGCCGCCTGGATGTCAGTCAGCCGGTAGTTGTGGCCGGCGATCTCGTACTGGTAGCGCTGCCGCATCCCTTGATTGCGCAGCAGCCGGAGCTGATCGGCGACGGCGCCATCGTCGGTGGTGATGATCCCGCCCTCACCACACGTGATGTTCTTGGTCCCGTACATGGAGAAGGTGCCGACCCCGAACGAGCCGACCGACCTGCCGTTATAAGTCGCCCCGTGCGCCTGGGCAGCGTCTTCCAGCACGGTCACGCCGTGCCGGTCGGCCAAGGCCATGATCGGGTCCATCTCGGCGGCCAGGCCGTACAGGTGCACCGGCATCAGCACCCGCGTCCGGTCGTTGATCAGCGGCTCCATCGCTGCCGGGTCCACGTTGTAGTCGTCGGTGATGTCGGCGAAACGCACCCGCGCGCCGGCCTCGAGGATCGCGTTGAGGGTGGCGACGAAACTGAACGGTGTGGTGACGACCTCGTCGCCGGGCCGTACGCCGAGGGCCTGCATGGCGGCCACCAGCGCGGTAGTGCCGTTGTTGACGGCGACGGCGTGCCCGACGCCGTGCAGTTGAGCGAACTCCGCCTCGAGCTCGGCGACGCGGGCGCCCTGGACCAGCATTCCGGAGCGCAGCACCTCGACGACGGCCTCCTCCTCCTCCCGGCCGAGCGAGATGTGCGTCATCGCAATGGCAGTACGGGTATTGCTCACGTGGTACGTCTCCTTGGCTCGCGGTTCAGACTCCGGTCGGCGGGGTGTGCAGCTCAACGAGCTCGATACCGGTCCCCGACACTGCCACATCCCCGCAGAGGTAGAGCTCGGTGGACACCCCGGTGGACAGATCGCCGATCCCGTAGTGCTCCACCGGCACGGCTCCGGCGTCCGCGGCGTGCTCGGCGACGTCGTGCAAGAGCCATTCCTGATCAACCAGCCGGGTGGCCAGGACGGGTTCGGTGAGGGCCACCAGGCGGATCCGCACCCGCTCGCCGACTGCAAGCCGCAGCGATCGCGCCGTCGCGATGAGCAGCGCCGGCGAGCGGCCGGTGAAGCCGGCGGCCCCAGCCCGGTGCTCGCGCGCGTCGGCCGGATCCCCGCCGGCGCCGGTCCGCAGCCACACGGTGTCGGGTCCGGCGACCCCGCCGCGGAGCTGCCAGCCCCCGGCCCGGACCTCCACCCGGGCCTGGCGCCAACGCGAGTCGACGGCGAGGTCCAGCCGGCCGGCCGGCGTGGTGGACACGTAGCGCCAGCCGGCCGGGCCGGCGGCGCACTGGAACTCCTCCACGGTCCCGTCCTCATGGCGGTACGCCCCACTGGGCACGGGTCCGGTCCTCAGGAGCCGTGCGCCCAGGAGCTCAGGTAGTTCTCCTGAGCGGGCGTCAGCGCATCGATCCGGATGCCCATCGCGGCAAGTTTGAGCCGGGCCACTTCAGCGTCGATGTGCGCCGGCACCTCATGCACCCCAGGTGCCAGGCCGGCGGCGGAGGCGACCAGCCACTCGATCGCCAGCGCCTGCTCGGAGAAGGAGATGTCCATCACGACGGCCGGGTGGCCTTCGGCGGCCGCCAGGTTGACCAGCCGCCCCTCGGCCAAGAGGCACAGCCGGCGACCGTCGCCGAGCACGTACTCGTCGGTGTGCGGCCGGACCCCCCGGTTGACATGCTCCGCCATCGTGGCCAGGGCTGGTACGTCGATCTCGACGTCGAAGTGGCCGGAGTTGGCCAGCACCGCGCCGTCCTTCATCACCGCGAAGTGCTCGGCACCTATCACGTCCCGGTTGCCGGTGACGGTGACGAACACGTCACCGATGGCAGCCGCCTCGAGCATCGGCATCACCCGGAAGCCCTGCATCGTCGCGTCCAGAGCCTTGGAGTGGTCGATCTCGGTGACCACGACGTTCGCGCCCAGGCCGGCGACGCGTTGCGCGACGCCGCGTCCGCAATAGCCGTAGCCGACGACGACAACGGTCCGGCCGGCCAGCAGCATGTTGGTCGCCCGCAAGAGTCCGTCCACAGTGGACTGGCCGGTGCCGTAGCGATTGTCGAACATCCGCTTCGTCGCGGTGTCGTCGACTGCGACCATCGGAAATGCCAGCGCACCATCGCGGACCATCTGACGCAGCCGGATGACTCCGGTCGTGGTCTCCTCGCAACCGCCGATCACGCCCGCGACCAATCCGGGCCGATCGTGCAGCAGGGTGGTGAGGTCGCAGCCATCGTCGAGCACCAGGTGCGGGCCGGTTGCGATGGCCTCGTCGATGTGGGCGTAGAAACCGTCCCGATCCACCGCGCTGCGGGCGAACACCGACACCCCGTACTCGGCAACAAGAGCCGCCGCGGTGTCATCCTGAGTGGACAGTGGGTTGGACGCGCACAGCCGCACGGCCGCGCCGCCGGCCTGCAGCACCCGCATCAGAATGGCGGTTTCGGTGGTGACGTGCAGGCACGCCGCGACCCGCAAGCCGCGCAGCGGCTGGGTCCGGGCGAACCGCCGGCCGATCGTGGCCAGCACCGGCATCGAGCGGTCCGCCCACTCCACCCGCGCGCGGCCCTGTCCGGCAAGGGAAGGGTCAGCGATGTCGTTGTCGACCTCTACGGTCGGCACCGCCGGCCTAGTAGCGGTAGTGGTCGGACTTGTACGGCCCGTCCACCGGGACGCCGAGGTAGCCCGCCTGGTCATCGCTCAACCGGGTCAGCTGGACGCCGAGCGCGCCGAGGTGCAGCCGCGCCACCTTCTCGTCGAGGTGCTTGGGCAGCACGTAGACCTGCTTGGCGTATTCCTCGGTCTTGGTGAACAGCTCGATCTGCGCGATCGTCTGATTGGCGAAGGAACTCGACATCACGAAGCTGGGGTGCCCGGTGGCGTTGCCGAGGTTGAGCAGGCGGCCCTCCGACAGCACGATCACGCTGTGCCCGTCGGCGAAACGCCATTCGTCGACCTGCGGCTTGATCTTGATCCGCTCGATTCCGGGTGTCGCGGCCAGCCCGGCCATGTCGATCTCGTTGTCGAAGTGGCCGATGTTGCCCACGATGGCCTGGTGCTTCATCCGGGCCATCTGCGCAGCGGTGACGATGTCCTTGTTGCCGGTGGCCGTGATGACGAAGTCCGCGACGTCGATCACATCGTCCAGGGTGGTCACCTGGTAGCCGTGCATCGCCGCCTGCAGCGCGTTGATCGGGTCGATCTCGGTGACGATGACCCTGGCGCCCTGCCCGCGCAGCGACTCGGCGCAGCCCTTGCCCACGTCGCCGTATCCACAGACCACGGCCACCTTGCCGCCGATCATGACGTCGGTGGCCCGGTTGATGCCGTCGATGAGCGAGTGCCGGCAGCCGTAGAGGTTGTCGAACTTGGACTTGGTCACTGAGTCATTGACGTTGATGGCGGGGAACAGCAGGTCGCCGGCGGCGGCGAACTGGTACAGCCGGTGCACGCCGGTCGTGGTCTCCTCGGTGACGCCCTTGATGCCGGCCGCCATCCGGGTCCACTTCTGCGCGTCGTCGTGCAGGGTGCGCTGCAGCACGGTGAGGATGACCGATAGCTCCTCGTTGTCCGCGCTTTCCGGCGCCGGCACCGCGCCGGCGGCCTCGTACTCGACGCCCTTGTGCACCAGCAGCGTCGCGTCACCGCCGTCGTCGAGGATCATGTTCGGGCCGTCAGCATCCGGCCAGGTCAGGGCCTGCTCGGTGCACCACCAGTACTCCTCGAGCGACTCGCCCTTCCAGGCGAAGACCGGGACGCCCCGCGGGTCATCCGGCGTGCCCTCGGGCCCCACCGCGACGGCCGCCGCGGCGTGGTCCTGGGTGGAGAAGATGTTGCAGCTGCACCACCGCACCGACGCCCCGAGGTGCGTCAGTGTCTCGATCAACACGGCCGTCTGGATCGTCATGTGCAGCGATCCGGTTATCCGGGCGCCGGCCAGCGGCGCAGCGTCGCCGAACTCGCGGCGGAGCGCCATCAGGCCGGGCATCTCGTGCTCGGCCAGCTGAATTTCCTTGCGGCCGAAGGCGGCCAGCGCCAAGTCGGCCACCTTGTAATCGGCGTGACGAGCCGGGCGGGCGGGTGCGGCGGTGGTCATGCAGACTCCTTGACATGGTGGGTGCCGGCCGGGGCGGCCCGTGCTAGTAGCTTCTGGTGCTTGTCCTGCTCCCAACGCAGCCAGTCGTCGGCCGGGACATCGTGCGGCCGGCGCGGCGGGGCGGCGAACCACTCGTCCACGGCGTCCCGCAGTCCCGGCTCGCGCCGCAACCGGCCGGCAAATCCCAGGTCGGTCAGACCGATGTCGAACCGGCCCACCAGCTCGCGCAGGGTACGCAACCGCTGTAGCTCGGCCGGGCCGTAGAGCCGGTACCCGCCTGCGGAGCGCAGTGGCTCGATCAGGCCGGCGTCCTCGACGTAGCGCAACATCCGCGGCGACCAGCCGGTGGTCTGGGCGGCCTCGGCGATGGTCAGCGACGCGAGCGTGGGCGGGGGCATCCCGAGAAGCTTAGCACGATCGTGTCAAGGTTCGCGATCGAGATCCGGCTCGAGGTAGATCACCCGGGCCACCGGCTCGACCGCGCGAACCCGGCGCTCGGCGGCGTTGATCCCGTTCGCGATGTCCGTCGCGCTGGCGCCGGCCGGTACGGCGATCTTGGCGGCGACCAGCAGCTCGTCCGGTCCCAGGTGCAAGGTGCGCAGATGGATCACCCGGTCCACCCCGTCGCCCACCAGTGCCTGCTCGATCCGGCGCACGGCGTCCGGTGCGGCACCCTCACCGAGGAGCAGGCTCTTGGTCTCCACGGCCAGAACGCCGGCGACCACCGCCAGGAGCACCCCGATACACAACGTGCCCACCCCGTCCCAGATCCCGTCTCCGGTGAGGACCGCGAGGCTCACCCCGACGAGGGCGAACAGCAGGCCGAGCAGGGCGGCCAGGTCCTCGAGGAGCACAACTGCCAGCTCGGGTGCCTTGGCCCGCCGAATGTAGGCGACCCATGAGGCGCCGTCACGCAGCCGGTTGGCGGCGACGACAGCCGTCCGCAGGGACAACGACTCCAGCCCGACAGCGATAACGAGAACGCCGAACGCCCAGGCCGGCGCGTCAACCGGATGCGGGTCCCGGACCTTGTGCCAGCCTTCGTACAGCGCGAAAAGCGCACCGAGGGTGAACAGCACCAGGGCCACCACGAAGGCGTAGAAGTAGCGCTCTCGGCCGTAGCCGAAAGGGTGCGCGGCGGTACGCGCCCGCCGGGACCGCCGGTCGCCGAGCAGCAGCAGTCCCTGGTTGGCCGAGTCGGCAATCGAATGCACGGCCTCGGCCAGCAATGAGGTGGACCCGGTGAAGAAGAAGGCGACGAACTTGCTCACCGCGATTCCCAGGTTTGCTGCGAGCGCCGCCAGGACCGCGGGCGTGCTGTCGCCCTCGGCCGTCACCGACCGATCCGCGCCTTGAGGTCGCTGATCGCGTCGATCGGGGTCGGGTCGAGTCCGCAGAGCAGGGCCAGGTACACGGTCGCGAAGTCGGGCAGCCCGACCAACGCGGCCAGCCGTTCCAGCGCTGAGTCCCCTTCGGCAACCAGTTCGGTGACAGCGATGCCACGCGCGTGGGCCAGCTCGCGGGAGGCCTCGCGGCGGCGCACCACTTGCGGATGCTCCTCGGAGTCGCGGAGCACGACCAGCCGCAGCCGAACGGCGGTCGGCTCGTCCGACCGGTCCCGGAAAAACTCCTCGGGCGCACCGCCGGCCAGCGCGCCGAACCGCCCGTCGAACGTGACCACCTGATTGTGGTTGGCCTCGGGCAGCACGCCGGCGATGCCCGGGTACTTCGCGTTCTCAGCCAGCTGGCAGACCATCCGCTGGGCGGCCACCCCGGCCACCGGCGAGGTACCCCACACCATCGGCACGGTGCCGGCGAGCTCCATGGCGAGTTGCTTGGCCGGGTTGAGGAACGACTCGCTGTTGGGCCGGCAGCGCTCCGCGGTTTCGTCCAGCCGATCGGCGGCGGCTGCAACATCAGAGCGGCCGAGGCTGAGGAGATCGAGCGCCTGACCGGCCAGCAGCAGCGGCACGGACAGCGCCCACAGGTTCACCCGGGGCATCCGTCCGGACGGGACCGGCACGTACGGCCCATGCGCCCGCCCGACCAGCTCCGCCAGCGGGGAGTCCGCGGCACCGACGCCGAGGATGCTGCAGCCGCGGGAGACAGCCTGCTCGACGGCGGACAGGGTCTCCTCGGTCGTTCCCGACGAGGAGACGCCGATCACCACGTCCGCAGCGCCGACCCAGCGCGGCAGCCCGTAGCCCTTGTGCACCACGATCGGCACTGGGCAGGCGGCCCCGGCCACCGCTGCGAGCACGTCGCCGCTGATCCCCGAGCCGCCGACGCCGGCGACGACGACCGAACGTGGCCGGCCATCCTGCGCCAGTCGCGCCAGGCCGGCCTCGTGCGCCGCGGAGGCGGCTTCGCGAACCTGCGCGCCGGCGCCGGCCACCTGCCGGAGCATGGCCGAGGGGTCGTCGCGCTGCAGCCCGTCGAGGTCGTCGAGGCGGGTATCGTCGGGCCGGACCGTCACGGGCGCGGGTCCGGCGCTCGGGCCTCATCGATGAGTAGCACAGGGATGTCGTCGCGCACCGGATAGGCCAGGCCGCAGTCGGCGCCGATGCAGACCAGCTCGTCGGCAGCCTCGTCCACCCGCAGGTCGGCCCGGCACTTCGGGCAGGCGAGTATGTCCAACAACGTCGGATCGAGGTTCACGGAATCTCCCTTTGGGTGCGGCGCCGGTCGGCGTCAAGCTCGGATCTGGCCGAGCACCTCGTCTCGCAAGTCCGCCATCCGGGCCTGATCCGGTGCTTCGACGTTGAGGCGCAGGAGTGGCTCGGTATTGGAGGGACGCAGGTTGAACCAGCTGCCGTCGGGCAGCTCGACGGTCAGGCCGTCGGTGTGGTCGAGCACCGCCCCCTCCCGGCGGGCGAAGCCTGCCTCGACCCGCGCGGTAGCCGCGGCCTGGTCGTCGACCGCCGAATTGATTTCCCCCGACGCGGCGTAGCGGGTGAACTCGGCCATCAGCTGCGAGAGCGTCCGATCCTGGCTGCCCAGGGCGGCCAGCACATGCAGGGCCGCGAGCATCCCGGTGTCGGCCCGCCAGAAGTCGCGGAAGTAGTAGTGCGCCGAGTGCTCGCCCCCGAAGATCGCACCGGTGCGAGCCATCTCGGCCTTGATGAAGGAATGGCCGACCCGGGTGCGCACCGGCACGCCGCCGTGCTCGCGGACGATCTCGGGCACGGCGTGTGAGGTGATCAGGTTGTAGATGATGGACGCGCCGGGCTCGCGAGCCAGCTCGCGGACCGCAACCAGCGCGGTGACCGCGGAGGGTGGCACCGGCTCGCCGCGCTCGTCGACCACGAAGCATCGGTCGGCGTCGCCGTCGAAGGCCAGGCCGAGATCGGCGCGCCGCTCGCGAACCGTGCGCTGCAGGTCGACGAGGTTCGCCGCGACCAGCGGGTTGGCCTCGTGGTTCGGGAACGTTCCGTCCAGCTCGAAGTAGAGCGGCACCACGTCCAGCGGCAGGCCGGCGAGCACCGTGGGCACGGTATGCCCGGCCATGCCGTTGCCGGCGTCGACCACCACGGTCAGCCGGCGGCCGGCGGAGAGGTCGACCAGCCCGCGCAGGTAGCCGGCGTAATCCGCCAGCAGGTCGCGGGAGGTGACCGTCCCCCGCCTCCCCCCGTACGCCGGCACCCCGCGCTCCACGAGAGCCCGGATGTCGGCCAGCCCGGTGTCCTGGCCGACCGGCGCCGCGCCGGCCCGGCACAGCTTGATGCCGTTGTACTTGGCCGGATTGTGGCTCGCGGTGAACATCGCACCTGGCACGTCCAGCGAGCCGGCGGCAAAGTAGAGCAGGTCGGTCGAGGCCAGACCGGCCTCGATCACGTCGGCGCCTTGGCCGGTGGCCCCCTCGGCGAACGCCCGCGACAGCGGGATCGAGGAATCGCGCATGTCGTGGCCGGTCACGATCGTGCCGGCGTCGAGCACCCGGACGAAGGCGGCCCCGAGATCGCGGGCTATCGCTTCGTCGAGCTCGGCGGGCACCTCACCGCGGATGTCGTACGCCTTGACGATGCGCCCCAGGTCCCGCACGGCACTCCGTTCTCGCTGGTTGCGTGACCAAGCGAGCCTACCGGGGCGGCCGGTAGGTCAGGCGAGCTTGCGAGACCGGGCCAGGATCGTCGCCAGCGGCAGCCGGGTGCCCTCATGGCTCCACGTCTTGCCCTCGCAGCGGTGACAGGATTCGAACTGCACCGAAGAGCCGTCGGTCAGCCGGATGGTGAGTTCGGTGAGGCGGTTTCCGTCGCAATACGCGCAGCGGGCCAGGGCCCAGGACGGTGTGGTGACCAAAGACATTGGGATTCCCCCCGAGTCGGATACGGAAGGTGCGGCCTCCCCCTGGATCGCACTTCCCATGACTTCGGGGGAAACGTCAAGGACCTTGAGAATCGGGAGTGTCGCGGCGCTTCACGCCATTTACCGTCTTAGTGCACCGTGGGCAGTCCGCGCAGGTGTCCGCGGCGGCCGAGTTCATCGCCAGCCCCGTCCCGGCGGGCCGGACTCCCGGCCGGAGTCGGACGCCCGGCCTCTCGTACGGCGTCAGCGAGCGCCTCGAGGTCGTCGGCCGAGGGGCCGGCAAGCGCGTAGTCACCCTCGTGCCGCATCACCGCCCACCCCTTCGGGGCGGTCAAACCCCGGGCGTGCTCGTCGCACAGGTCGTAGGAGTGTGGCTCCGCGTAAGTGGCCAGCGGTCCGACCACAGCGGTGGAATCGGCGTACACGTAGGTGAGGGTGGCCACCGCGGAACGCGGGCAGCCGATGCGCGAGCAGCGCCGGAAAGGCCTCACGCGCCGGACGTTATCGGCCGCGCGGCCGGGCTCCAACGACCCGGGGGCTCTGCGCGAACGTGTCGCGCCTTCGGCTCGACCGGGTAGCGGCTCCACGCATCGGTACGCTCCTCCGGTGTCCCCCCCGAGCCGTCGCCCCGGCGCACCGCGGCGGGACCGCCGAGGCCGGGGCATGCGTGGCCGGTTGGTCCCCCCCACCGTCCCGTTGGCGCGCAGCCGGGCACAGCAGTTCGACGACCTGGTCCTCGACGCCGTTGAAGAGCTGGAGTTGCGGTGGCCGGCCGAGCTCGACGGTGTCGAGTTCGCGGTTGAGGACGTCCCACCGGAGCTGCCCGAGTTCGACCGCGACGTTCTCGAAGACGGCCGCGTGCCGTTGGCCCGCCTGCTTCCCACAGCAGAGCCCACCGAGCGCACCCCGCCTCGGATCGTGCTCTACCGCCGGCCGCTGGAAGCCCGGGCGCTGGACCGGGATGACCTCGGGGACCTGGTGCACGACGTGGTGGTCGAGCAGGTCGCCCACCTGCTCGGCAAAGACCCCGACGAACTCGACCCACCAGTCGGCTAAACGTTCCCATCGGCGGGGATGCTCAGGTGCACTTGACCGCCGGGTTCACGGTCTTGGCGAAGTTCAGCGCGCCGTAGAGCGTGGTCTTCAGCACGCTGGCACTGGCCGAGCAGGTCTTGCCAGCGTGCCGCACATAGCCGCGGTTGTAGGCGAAGGTGAATCCGATCGCGAGCCAGACCAGCAGGATGACCACCAGGGTGGGGATGCCGCGGCGCATGGGAGCCTCTTTCGTCGGGGGACACTCGTCTCTGCAAGTCTGTTCCCGAATCGCCCCGGTTCGTAACGCTGGAGCGTTCCCTATACCGCTTGCCGCTTGAGTCGCCGGCGTTCCCGCTCGGACAGCCCACCCCAGATGCCGAAGCGCTCATCGTGTGCGAGGGCGTACTCCAGGCAGTCGACCCGAACGTCGCAGCCGGTGCATATCCGCTTGGCTTCCCGGGTGGATCCGCCCTTCTCCGGAAAGAAGGCCTCCGGGTCGGTCTGGGCGCACAGCGCCTGCTCTTGCCAATCGGGGACGTCCGTGTCGGCCAGTTCCGGGATGCGGTACACCCCGTCCTCGGTGCCGGTGTTCATGTGTCTCCACTCTCGACCCGGTGAACCGCATCGCCGATCCGCCCGGCGACATCGAGTCACACACCTGAAATTACACGCGCGTCACTCCACCGTAGTCAAGCCGAACCGTGATATTGGGTGCCCCACGCACAGCCAGGCGGCTGGTTTGGGCGGGAAACGACGGGCTGATGGTGCTTACCCGAGGAAGTGGGCCAGCCGCTCGGCCTCGTCTGACAGCTCCGCCCGCGCGGACCCCGGCACGGGGTCGAACGCAGTGACGCGAACCCGGCCACCGTCGAATCGCCAAACGCGGTGGCCACCCGGCCGCGGCGTCGCGGGGAACGCGCTGCGAGACTTCCGGCCATGCGGGTGGTGGTGCTGGCCGGTGGAATCGGCGGGGCCCGGTTCCTGCGTGGCCTACGAGCCGCTGTGCCGGACGCCGAGATCACCGCGGTCGTCAACACCGGCGACGACGTGACCATGCACGGCCTGCGGATCTGCCCGGACCTCGACACCGTGATGTACACCCTCGGCGACGGCATCGACGAGCAGCGCGGCTGGGGTCGCCGCGACGAGGCATTCACCGTCCGTGAGGAACTGACCTGCTACGGCGCGGAGCCGACCTGGTTCGGCCTGGGCGATCGCGACATCGCCACCCACCTGGTGCGGACCCGCATGCTCGACGCCGGCTACCCGCTCTCCGCCGTGACCGAGGCACTGTGTGCCCGCTGGCAACCTGGCGTCCGGCTGCTGCCGATGAGCGACGAGCGGGTGGAGACACACGTCGTGGTCGACGACGTCGCCGGGGGCCGACGGGCGATCCATTTCCAGGAGTGGTGGGTACGCCACCAGGCGCGGGTGCCGGCGCACGCCTTCGTCCCGGTGGGTGCCGAGGACGCCAAGCCCGGGCCGGGCGTTCTCGAGGCGTTCGCCACCGCCGACGTCGTGCTGCTGGCGCCGAGCAATCCGGTGGTGAGCATCGGGATCATCTTGTCGGTGCCGGGGCTGCGCACCGCGCTGCAGTCCGCGCCGGTACCGGTGGTCGGGCTGTCCCCGATCGTGGCCGGCGCGCCGGTCCGCGGGATGGCCGACGCCTGCCTGCCGGTGATCGGTGTCGAGACCACCGCCGAGGCGGTCGGGCGGCACTACGCGGCACGCGGCGCCGGCGGCCTGCTGGATGGATGGCTGGTGGACGCTCGCGATGCCGGGTGCCGGATCGACGGTGTACGGGTGGCGGCCGTGCCGCTACTGATGGTCGACGTGCCCGCCACAGCGGCCATGGCCGTTGCTGCGCTGGAGTTGGCCGGTGCCTGATCGGATCGAAGTGCTCGCGGTGCCCGGCCTGCCCGACGTTCGGCCCGGGAACGACCTGGCGGCGATGATCACGGTCGGGGCGCCGTGGCTGCGCGACGGCGACGTCGTGGTGGTGACGTCCAAGATCGTGTCCAAGGCTGAGGGCCGGCTGATCCGGACACCGGTCGACCGAGCCGGGCGCGAACAGGCCCGTGCCCAGGCGATCGCCGACGAGACCGCGCGAGTGGTTGCCGTCCGCGGGCAGACCCGGATCGTCGAGACCCGGCAGGGCTTCGTGCTCGCCGCCGCCGGCGTGGACGAGTCCAATGTGCACACCGATGAGCTCGCCCTGCTGCCGGTCGACCCGGACGCTTCCGCTCGCCGGATCCGCGACGGGCTGCTCATCACCCTGGGCGTTGACGTCGCCGTGGTCATCAGCGACACGATGGGCCGGCCATGGCGGACCGGGCAGGTCGACATGGCCATCGGCGCAGCCGGCCTGGCCGCCATTCGCGACCATCGGGGCCATCTGGACCCCTACGGCAACGAGCTGCGGGTGACCGAGATCGCCGTTGCCGACGAAGTGTCCGCCGCGGCGGAGCTCGTCATGGGAAAGCTCGACGGCGTACCCGTGGCCGTCCTACGGGGACTGTCCCCTGTGGACAGCGCTCTCGGCGCACGAGCGCTGGTCCGCGCACCTGACGAGGACCTCTTCCGGCTGGGCACGGCTGAAGCTATGCGGGCGGCGGTCGAGGCGCGCCGCTCGGTGCGCGCCTTCAGCGGACGGCCGGTCGAACGCGGAACAGTGTTGCGCGCGGTGGCCGCGGCACTGACGGCGCCGGCCCCCCACCACACCGCACCGTGGCGCTTCGTCCTGGTCGAGTCGGCCGACGTACGCACCAGCCTGCTCGATGCGATGGCGGTCCAGTGGGCCGAGGACCTGGCCGCTGACGGCTTCGACGAGCTCGCCGTGGCCCGCCGGCTGCGCCGCGGTGACGTGCTGCGCCACGCGCCATACTTGGTCGTGCCCGCCCTGGTCCGGACCGGCGCCCACCGCTATCCCGACCGCCGCCGGGCCGCGGCCGAACGAACGATGTTCGACGTCGCGATGGGCGCCGGCGTGGAGAACTTTCTGATTGCCCTGGCCGCTGAAGGACTGGGCTCGTGCTGGGTGTCCTCCACGCTGTTCTGCCCCGATACGGTGCGCGGGAAGCTGAGGCTGGCCGACGACTGGGAGCCGATGGGCGCTGTGGCGGTCGGTTACCCTGAGCAGCCGCCGGCGCCGCGGCCGCATCGCGAGACGCTCGAATCAGTCTTGCTGCGCTGACCTCGAGGAGTCGCGACCGTGGACTGGAAGCTCGAACTTGTGGTGGTGCCGGTTTCCGATGTCGACCGGGCCAAGACGTATTACCTCGACAACGCGGGCTTCAACCTGCTCGTCGACCACAGCGCCGGCCCGGACTTCCGAGTCGTGCAGTTGACGCCGCCCGGCTCGGGGTGCTCGATCGCGCTGATGCGCAACGCCGAGGCGGCGGGCTCTGTACAGGGGCTGCACCTGGTCGTGCCAGACATCGCTGCCGCCCGTTCCGAACTGACCGAACGCGACACGGAAGTCAGCGAGATCTTCCATTACGACGCCGGCCAACAGGTGTCCGGGCCCGATCCGCAGCACCGCGACTACAACTCCTTCTTCAGCTTCAGCGATCCCGATGGCAACGGCTGGATGGTCCAGGAAGTCCGGCCGGCCGGCCCACCAGCGGCCGGGTGATCAGAGCCGGCGGAAGTCGCGGATCGTTGCCCTGGGACCTCTCCTCGGTGGCCGCAGGCCGGAGAGTTCGACCAGCCGGACCACCCGGTGGCGATGCGGCCGGTACTCCTCCAGCAGGGTGAGCATGCCGGCGTCGTCCAGGGGTTCCCCGACCAGCGCCCAACCGACCAATGCCGGGATGTGGTAGTCCCCGACCGACACCGCGTCAGCGTCGCCAAGTGCCCGCTGGGCGACCTCAGCAGCCGTCCACGGGCCGACCCCCGGCACGGCTTGGAGCCGGCGCGACGCTGCCTGCGGCGTCAGCATGACGCATTCCTCCAGGCGGCCGGCTACCGACGCTGCGGCCCTGATGGCGCGCCGGCGGGGAAGGTCAACGCCGGCCAGGTGCCACTCCCAGTCAGGTAGCGCCAGCCAGTCTGCCGGCGTCGGCATGACGCGCATCCCGGCCGGCGCGGGGCCGGGCGCCGGACCGCCGAACCGCAGCAGCAACTCGCGCCACGACCGGCGGGACTCGACGCCGGTCACCTTCTGCTCGAGAACCGCCGGCACCACCTGTTCGAAGACCCTGCGGGTACGGCCGATCCGCACCCCTGGGTGGTGTCGCAGGACCGAGACGAGCAGTGGGTGCGCGGGCCGAAAACCGCTGGGGTCGTCGGCGGCGCCGAGCAGATCCGGCAGGCCGGCCAGGACCACTTCGGCGCCGGCGCCCCACGCCCGCCCCAGCACGGTGTCGTCCTGAGTGGATAGTCGCAGGGTGGCGGCGCCGGCCGGAGTGGACATGGTGAGCCAGACAGCACCGTCTGCCACCCGGAACGTCGGGTCGCCACCGCCGCGCCGCAGCGGGGCCAGTGTTCGCAGCAGGTCGAGCGGGCCTGTCGGGGCCCACCTTCGTTCCGCTACCGAACGCTCAGCGGAGCGCGTCACGGCCCTGTACCCGAAGTGCTTCGACCAGCAGCCGCACATCCTGTGCCCGGGAGCGGGGGCACACCAGCACCGCGTCGTCGGTATCGACCAACACCAGCCCGTGCAGGCCGAGAGTGGCGAGCAGCCGCCCGGGCCGGGGCACCAACACGCAGTCGGTGGTGTCCACGCCGAGGTAGTCCCCGGTGGCGCCCACCACGACGTTGCCGTCCGCCGATGCCGGCAGCACGCCGGCCAGCGTGTCCCAGTCACCGACGTCGTGCCAGCCGAAGTCACCGGGCACCGTCGCGACCCGGCCCCGGGAAGCCGCGTCCTCCATCACCCCTTCATCCACGGTGACCCGGGGTAGCCCGGGCCAGATCGCGCCCAGCGTCCCGTCCTGAGCGGGCGTCCCCCAGGCCGCGGCAATCTGCTGGAGCCCGTCGTACAGCACCGGCTGCTGGGCTTGCAGCTCGTCGAGGAAAACCTGTGCCCGCCAGAGGAATATCGACGCGTTCCACAAGTAGCGGCCGGTATCCAGGTAGGCCTGAGCGACGTCCAGCGCCGGCTTCTCCTTGAACTCCTCGACCAGGAAACCGGGTCCCTCCGCAAGCACGGCGCCGCGCCGCAGGTAGCCGTACCCGGTGTCCGGCCGGTCTGCTGTGATCCCGATGGTGACCAGGTAGCCGGCGGCAGCTGCGCTGGCCGCCTGGTCGACGGTGCTGCGGAAGAGGGCGTCGTTGCGCACTACGTGGTCGGCTGCGAAGGAGCCCATGACCGCGTCCGGGTCGCGCTTTGCGATCAACGCGGCCGCGAGGCCGATGGCCGGCGCCGAGTCCCGCGGTGCCGGCTCCACCAGCAGGTGCTCGGCCGGCAGCTCGGGCAACTGCCTGGCGATGGCTGCCGCGTGTGCCCCGCCGGTGACGACGTAGAGCCGATCCGGACCGGCCAGCGGGGCCAGCCGGTCATAGGTCGCCTGGATCAGGGTGCGCCCTGTTCCGGCCAGGTCGATCAGGAATTTCGGCTTGCCCGCGCGGGACAGCGGCCACAGCCGGGTGCCGCTGCCGCCGGCCGGGACGACCGCGTACACCGACGACCTCAGCCGGCGGATACGGCTCGGGCGTAGCTGGCCAGGTGCGCCTCGGCCGACTGCTCCCAGGTGAACTCGCGCGAGCGCGACAAGCCGGCGTCGGCGAGTGACCGGCGCCGCTGCGGGTCGTCGAGCAACGCGGACAGATCCGCCGCGATCGACTCGGGGTCCTCCTGCGTGTACGCGACGGCATCGCCGCCGACCTCGGGCAGCGACAGCCGTGGCGTGGTCAGTACGGCGGTTCCGCACGCCATCGCCTCGAGCACGGGCAGCCCAAAGCCCTCGCCATGGCTCGGGTAGGCGCAGACCAGCGCGCCGCCGAGGTATCCGGGCAGGTCGCGGAAGCGCAGGTATCCGGGTCGGAGCAGGCGCAGGTGCGGGGGCACCTGCGCCGCCACCGCGTCGATCTCCGCGTCGTGACCCGCCCCGCCGGCGAGCACCAGCGCCGGCGGCTCCTCGCGATCGCGCACGGCGAGCATCCAGCCGCGGATGAGGTTGGGGACGTTCTTACGGGGCTCGAGAGCACCCAGGAAGGCGACGTAATCGGTGCCGGGCAGTCCCAGCCGCGCCTTGACCCGCAACTTCTCGTCCGTGTCCGGCACGTGGAACAACGCCGTGTCCACGCCGTGGTAGGCCACATCGATCCGGGTGGCGTCGGCATCGAGCAGCCGAACCAGCTCGTCGCGGGTCGCCTTGGACGGCACGATGGTGCGGGCCGCCCGGCGCAGGGCGGTGCGGATCGCCGACCGGAAGAAGGTCCCCTTGGTCGTGGCGTAGTGGTCGGGCTCGGTGAAGAAACTCGCATCGTGGATGGTCACTACCACCGGACGCCCGGCCCGCAGCGGCACGGAGTAGTGGGGTGAGTGGATGACGTCGGCACCGACGTGCTGGGCCAGTAGCGGCAGGCCGGTCTGCTCCCAGGCCAACCGGGCGGACCGGTGCGAGATCGCCGGCGGGCCCGGGACGACCTGCATGCCCGGCGCGAGCCGCTCGTAGCGTTCGGCATCCGCGCGCTGGCAGGTGACCGCGATGTCGGCGTCGAGTTCGCACATCGCAGTCAGCAGGCCGTCGACGTACCGGCCCACCCCCCCGCGGTCGGCGGGAACGGCCGTCGCGTCGATGAGCACGCGGGGCGAAGTGCCGCCAGACAGTGTGGACTCCTCGATGATCGTGTGCTGGCTTGAGTCGCAAATCACACTACGCCGCTCGGGGTAGCGCCCTCGACCACCCGGTGGGTGTCGCACCGCTGTTTCAGCGGGTGGTCATCGTGTCCCAGGTGACCTTGTCGACGACACCGTTCTGCGGCAGCCCGACCAGCCCTTGCCAATATTCGACCCGGCGCCAGGTGGCCGAGTCGTACCGGCTGGTCTGCGGCACGCCGACCTCGCGCTGGATGGCGGCGATGTCCGGCCGGTACTGCGCCTGCGAGTCGGGCACGCCGTTGATCACCCGGGAGGAGCCGGCGTAGGCGAACACCTGGCTTCCGGTCAGCGGCCAGGGTCCGGTGGGCCCGCCGTCGGTGGCGCCGCTGGCGTCGAAACCGAAGTACGTGCTGCGCCAGCCGAAGTAGCTGCGCACCTGCTCGCCGGTCCGGCCGACGGTCACAGAGCGATTCGACCAGTCCGTGCCGACGAATGCGACGCTGGACACGTGGCCGCCGGCGCTGGTCTCGCGCCACACCTGCAGGCGGAAGAGGGTTTTCAGGCCGGCCACATCGCGCAGCGAGGCCACGTCTGCCGAGCCGGTCCAGGTCTGGTACGGACTGCTGGAGTACTGCTCGTACGGATCGGCCTTCGCGACGAGGTACGGCAGGCCGCCGGCCGCGGTGAAGCCGCCGTTCGAGGGGGAGAACTGGGCCAGGATCGGAGATCCGCCGTAGCTGCGCACCTGGTTGGCCGTGGCGAGTACCGCAGCGTTCGTACTGGCCTGTTCGATGACCACCGGGGCAGCGCCGGCGGAGGCGTAACTGGCGTAGCCGCCGTAGACCTGGTCGGCGGTCGTGTCGTAGACGTCGTAGCTCCGCCCGGTGCCGCTCGCTCGTTTGTAGGCGGCGTACGAGCGGGCCGCGACCGCCTGAGCCTGCAAGGCCGCCGCCGGGAACGAGGCCGGGCTCTCCCGGGGTACGACGCCGAGCAGGTAGGCGTCCATGACCACCGAGTTCAGCGTGATCAGCGAGCTGCCGGTCCACACCTGACGCAGCTCACCGCGATAGGCGGCCGAGCGCACGGTTGCGAAGTTCACCGTGGCGGCCGAAGCCGGCCAGAGCCGGATCGTGCTCGGCCCGGTAAAGCCGAGGGGGTGCGAGTAGATGAGGTACGGATGCCACGACGATGCGGACAGGTATTGCAGCAGGTAGCCGGCGCTGACCGAATAACCGATCCGCCACATCGGAAACGCCGTCGGCAGCATCGAGGTCACCCCGGTGACGGCGTCGCGCACGGCCAGCCCGGTGCGCCAAGACACGGTGACCGCGAGGCCCGCATTGGCCGTGACGTCCACCCGCACCGGCGCGCTGGGCACGGTGCTGGCGACGGTCCCGGGATAGTAGAAGGCCAGGATCGTAGCTGCGCTCCCCCCGCGCAGGGCGGCGCCCTGCGCGCCGTACTGCGACATCCCGTGACCGTGGCCGTAGCCGTGACCGGTCACTGCCAGGGAACCGGAGGCCGGCAGGTAGACGGTGTCCGAGGTGGCCGCCGCGGCTGGCCCGGCCGCACCGATCACCGCGCTGCCGGCCGCGAGGGCCGCAGCGGTCGCCAGGGCGAGCCGCAACCTGCTCATCTGACCGCCATTGTGTCCCAGGTGAGCTTGTCCACGACGCCGGTTTGCGGCAAGCCGACCAGGGCTTGCCAGTGCTGCACCCGGGGCCAGGTTGCCGAGTCGTACCGGCCGGTCATGGCCGCACCCGCCTCGCGCTGGATGGTCATGATGTCGAGGCGGTAGCCGGCTTGGGAATCGGGGACTCCGTTGATGACGCGGGACGAGCCGGCAGTGGCGAAGACCTGGCTGCCGATCAGCGGCCACGGCCCGGTGGGGCCACCGTCGGTCGCGCCGGTGACCGGGACCAGTTTCATCACCTCGGCCCGGATGGTCGGGATGATCTGATAGGCGTAGTAGCCCGGGCAATCGGTGGCCCCGACATCGCGGTGTCCCATGATCACCGGCTTGATCACCGTGACGCCGGCCGGGTACATGCTGGTGCCGCCACCGGTGGAGGTCAGCTCGGTGTAGCCGAGCGGGTCCCGGCCGTAGGTGGACAGCTTCCAGGCGAACAGGTTGTCGATGGCTGCCCGGGTGCCGTACGGCACCGGCGTGGTCGAGAAGGTCCCGAGCATCCCCACGCCGAAGGTGAAGTTGTTGAAGCCGCCGGTATGGGCGCCGATCGCCGCCTGGTTGGGATCACCCGCCCGGCCCTGCCAGAGCCGGCCGAACCGGTCCACCAGGAAGTTGTAGCCGATGTCGCCCCAGCCGCGGGTGACCGCGTGGTAGTAGTAGTCGGAGCGGATCATGGCAGGCACGTCGGCAGCCGCGTAGCCGTTCGCCTGGACCGTGTGGTGGACGAATCCGGCCTTGATGGTCGTGGAGTACTCCGGTGGCCAGGTCATCATCTGCTCGTCGGCCCCCCACGTCGCCCGGCTGTTGATCGGTGGCCGGGTGGAGGCTGCGGTCGCGTTGTCCCGGGGCGCCGGCAGGCCCGCGCTGGCATCGGCGGACGACGTGCCGGGGTCGATCAACTGAAGCTGTACATCCTGCGGGGAGCGGCCGCCGGCGCCGGTCACCCTCGCCTCGATCCCGGTGCTCCAGCCGAGCCAGACCAGGTCGCTGCCGCTGTGGCTCTGCCCCGCCGCGGGGGTCCCCTCCTCCTCGGTTGCCGCGCTCTGCCAGGCCGACCAGCGGCTGCCCTGCCGGCCCCGAACCGACACGCGGATGCTGACCAACGCTGGGTCGCTGCGCCAGGTCACCGCCACCGCGGCGAATCGGCGGGTGCGGGGTACCCGCACCTGCAGGGAGCGGCTTGCCGTCCGGCGGGTCGACCCCGCGCCGGCGCCCGCCACACCGAGCGCCGGTCGGTCGAAGCTGCCCAGGGCCAAAGCTTGCTCAGTCGCCGGCACCGGATGTGGCGCGGGACTTGGGCGGTTCGCCACCGGGAGGATCAACAGGGCGGGCAGCGCGACCAAGGACAGGACGGTGCCGGTAGCAAGACGACGCACGTTGTGTTGCTTCGTCGTACGGGTGCATCCCGCTAAATGAATTCCAGGCTTGTAGTTCGCCGCGAGCGCCGCCCTTGAGGGTGAACCTCTAGCGTCTGCGACGTGCCCCACGCGCCTGCCACCCCGGCTGACCTGCTCGGTGCGACACTGCGCCGGGATCCCGCCCAGCCGCTGCTGACCTATTACGACGACGGCACCGGGGAGCGCACCGAGCTGTCCGCGGCGACGTTCGCCAACTGGGTGGCCAAGTCGGCCAACCTCCTCCGCGAGGAACTGTCGGTCGCCGCCGGCGATCGCGTCTGCCTACTGCTGCCGGCTCATTGGCAGACAGCGGCGATCCTGTTGGCTGTCTGGTCGGTCGGTGCGGTGCCCGTGACGGTCCCGGCCGGCGCCGGCCTGATCGCGGCCGACGAGCCGCGACTGGCCGAGGCGTTGCAGGCTTCGGCGACCGACGTCCTCGGCCTGTCGCTCCGCCCGATGAACGCGCCGCTGTCCGACGCCCCGCCCGGGGTCGTGGACTACGCGGCCGAGGTCCTCGGCTGTGCCGACATCTTCACTGCCGACCAGCCGTCCGGCGCGGTGGAGGCCCAGGCTGCCGGAAGCTGGGCCTCCGAGGTCGGCTTGACGGCGACCGACCGGGTGCTGGTCTGTGGTGCTGTCGGCGTGGAGGACGCGCTGGACTGGTTCCTTGCTCCACTCGCCAGCGGGTCGTCGGTGGTGCTGTGCCACCGGGCCGCCGAGACCCGGCTGCCCGATCGTGCGGCGGCCGAGCGGGTCACCGCGACGCTCGGGGTCACGATTGCCGGGATACGGCGACTGGATGGCTGATCGGTCGGACCGATTAGGGTTGCTCGATCGGGAGGTAGCGCGATGGACAAGGTGATCGGCAGTGCCGCCGAGGCGATCGCGGACGTCGCGCCCGGCGCCACCCTGGCCGTGGGCGGCTTCGGTCTGTGCGGCATCCCGTACGTCCTCATCGGTGCCCTGCACGACGCCGGAGTGGACGACCTGCGGGTTACCTCGAACAACTGCGGGGTGGACGACTGGGGACTGGGAGTCCTGCTCCGGGACCGCCGGATCAGCCGGATGACGAGTTCTTACGTCGGCGAGAACAAGGAGTTCGCCCGGCAGTTTCTGTCCGGCGAGCTCGAGGTCGAGCTGTGTCCACAAGGGACACTCGCGGAGCGGCTGCGGGCCGGCGGTTGCGGTATCCCGGCCTTCTTCACGATGGCCGGCGTAGGCACCCAGGTGGCCGAGGGGGGCCTGCCCTGGCGGTACGACTCTGACGGCGGTGTCTCGCTTGCCAGCCCGGCTAAAGAGGTGCGTGGCTTCGGCGATCGCGACTACGTACTGGAGGAGAGCATCGTCACTGACTTCGCGTTGGTCCGGGCAGCGGTCGGGGACCGGCACGGCAATCTGGTCTTCCACGAGTCGGCGCGCAACTTCAACCCGCTGTGCGCAATGGCCGGCCGGGTCACGATCGCGGAGGTCGAGGAGCTGGTCGAGCCGGGCGAGATCCTGCCGGAGAGCATCCACACGCCAGGGGTCTTCGTTCAACGCGTGGTCGGCCCGGTCGGCGCCGAGGGTAAGCGGATCGAGCGCCGCACCACCCGGTCGCGCGGGACGGAGGACTGACGTGGCGCTGGGTCGGGACGAGATGGCCGCGCGGGCGGCCCGGGAGCTGCACGACGGCGAGTACGTGAATCTGGGCATCGGGCTGCCGACCCTGGTGCCGAACTACCTGGCAGCCGATGTGACGGTCGTCCTGCAGAGCGAGAACGGCATCCTCGGGGTCGGCCCCTATCCGTACGAGGGCGACGAGGACCCGGATCTGATCAACGCCGGCAAGGAAACGGTCACACTGCTCCCCGGCGCCTCGTTCTTCGACTCCGCACTGTCGTTCGGGATGATCCGGGGCGGGCACATCGACGCGGCGATCCTGGGTGCGATGCAGGTTTCCGGCCGCGGCGACCTGGCGAACTGGACGATCCCCGGCAAGATGATCAAGGGGATGGGCGGCGCCATGGACCTGGTGCATGGCGCCAAGCGGGTGATCGTGTTGATGGAGCACGTTGCCCGGGACGGCTCGCACAAGATCGTCGACGAGTGCACCCTGCCCTACACCGGGCGCCGTTGCGTGCAGCGGATCATCACCGACCATGCCGTCATCGACGTGACCGACAGCGGGCTGGTGCTGCGCGAGTTGGCTCCAGGCGTCACGGTCGACGAGGTACGGGACAAGACCGGGCCGCCGTTGCACGTCCCCGCCGACCCGGCGCCCATGGCCGGCGTCTAGCCCGCCGGCTACCCGCGGGCCGACCCTTTCAATAGCGCGCGGCCCATCACCATCCGCTGGATCTGGTTGGTGCCCTCGTAGATCTGGGTGATCTTGGCGTCGCGCATCATGCGCTCGACCGGGTATTCCTTGATGTAACCGTAACCACCGAGGATCTGGACCGCGTCCGTGGTCACCTTCATGGCCGTGTCGGAGGCGAAAAGCTTGGCCATCGCAGCAAACTTTGTGACTTGCGGGTGGCCCTGGTCGATCATCGCCGAAGCCTGGTAGACGAGGTTGCGGGCGGCCTCGACCTGGGTGGCCATGTCGGCCAGCATCCACTGGATGCCCTGGAAGTCGGCGATCCGCTGGTTGAACTGGCGCCGCTCCTTGGCATACTCGGTGGCGTACTCGAGGGCTCCAGTCGCGATACCCAGCGCCTGCGCGCCGATCCCCGGCCGGGAGCGGTCGAGCACCCGCAGGGCGATCTTGAACCCGTCGCCCTCGGGTCCCAACCGGTTCTCCTCCGGTACCTCCATCGCGTCGAAGTGCAGTTCGGCGGTGTCGGACCCGCGGATGCCAAGCTTCTCCTTGATGGGGGTTGAGCTGAAGCCCTTGTAGCCGCGCTCGATGATGAAAGCCGACGTTCCCCGCGAACCCTGGCCGGGGTCGGTCACCGCAAAGACAACGATGGTGTCGGCCACGTTGCCGTGGGTGATGAAGAGCTTGGATCCGTCGACAACGTAGCGGTCGCCCTTCTTGACGGCCCTGGTCTTCATGGCGGCGGCGTCCGACCCCGAGCCGGCCTCCGTGAGGGCGTACGCGCCAAGCCTTTCCCCGCTGGCAAGAGGTGGGATCCATTTCTGTTTCTGCTCCTCGGTGGCGGCCACGTTGAGGGCGTACCCGCCAAGCGCCTGCACCGCGAGCAACAGCCCGGCGGTGGCGTCCACCTTGGAGAGCTCTTCGACAGCCACCGCGAGGGTCAGCGCTGAGCCGCTGACCCCGCCGTACTCGGGTTTAAAGGGGATGCCGAAGAGGCCCAGATCGCGAAGCAGGTCCACCCAGTCCTGGGGGAACTCCGCCGTCTCGTCGACCTCCTTGGATCGAGGGGCGATCTTGTCCTGGGCCACCTCGCGGATGGTCTCGCGGATCATCAGCTGCTCGTCGCTGAGCTGCCAGGTCATGAGGACCTCCTCTGTAGCCGGCCCCGGTACCGAAGCCCGAACCGAAAAAGTCTAGCCTGCGCCGCTGTGGCGCCCCGGGGCCGACGCTTCAGAGCCAACCGTCTGGGCCCGCGGCCCGCAGGAAGGTGGTGTCGTGCCCGGGCAGGACCCGTAGCCCCGCGTTGTCCTGCAGCGCCCTCAGGACCCGCAGCATCCCAAGCCAGGCGGGCGCGCCGGGCCGGTCCATCCGCGGGTAGACGGCGTCGCCGCAGATCAGGATCAAGGCTGTACTAAGACGGGCCACCAGACTGATCGACCCTGGCGTATGGCCCGAGGTGTCGACCGCGATCACGTCCTGGTTGATCGGGACCGAAGCCGTAAACGGCCCCAGCGGGGCCGCCCGGGACAGGTTGATGGCCTTTGTCCTTACCGCTTTGAGTTCGTCCACCGGGTAGCCAAGCTCC
>JALZAK010000128.1 GCA_030948385.1 Actinomycetota bacterium | reverse complement strand
GGGTGCGACCGGCCGGCGCCGGGCCGCCGGCCTCGCCGCGGGCCAGTGCTCGGTTCGGGTCGAGCAGGTGCATCGGGCCGTAGCCGCCGGCCGCGCTCGCCCGGCCGGCGTGGGTCTCCCAGCGGCTCAACTCATAGGACACAGCCAGCAACAGCGGCTCGGGGACGCCGGAGCGGTGGGCCGCCGAACTGAAGGCGGCCTGCTCCTGCCCCGCGGTGGCGACCTGGCGACCCGCGGTGCCTGCCACTGCAGGGGGTACCGAGATGGTGAGCCCACCGACCAGCGCGGACAGTGCGGCGACGACGACGAAGCGGCGGGCAGACACGTTCACAACGATCACTCCCAGATGCAGTACGGCCAGGCGCAGGCCTCGGTGCACCCTGGCAGCGGTTCGTCACCGGGGTCAACCCACGTCACCCGCTCGCCGCCACGGTCCCGCCGGCCACGACGCCGGCCGCCGCATCGGCTGCCTCCCACATCGTGAGCACCACGACGAGGGTGAAGATCTGCACGGGCAGCGGAAAGCCAGGCAGATCGGCTACCACGTTGTTGCGCCAGAGGCTGGTCTGCTTGACCGAGCCCACCCGGTGTTTGTCGGCGATCAACTCCTCCTCCCGCCGCCACCACGACGCGCGCCGGAACTCAAAGGTCTGTCCATCGGCCGCCACGGTCCAGTGCTTTCGGCCCACGCGCTCTGCCGATGCGATCGCGGTGCCGTCCGCGCCGGTCAAGGCGTGCTTGGTGCCCCACATGTTGGCGTGCACGGTGAAGCGCAGCCCTTCGAGCTCGAACGCGCCGCCGCCCTTCCAGAAGGACTTGTTCCACGTGGCCAGGAGGCGCTCTTCCGAGAAGATCCGGTAGTTGCGATTCCAGATGCTCGCCTTTGTGGCCCTCAGCATGGTGCGACCCTGCTGGCAACCGTCAACGGACCGGTCAGGACGGCGGCAGCACGGTCGGGCGGTCCGGTGGCGGGGACTGCTCGGGCAGGGCGTCCACGCCGGCCTCCGCGCGCTGGGCAGCGGTGATCGGGGTCGGCGCGCCGGTGAGCGGGTCACCGCCCGAGGCGGTCTTGGGGAAGGCGATCACGTCACGGATGGACTCCGACCCCGCCAGCAGGGCGCACAGCCGGTCCCAGCCGAAGGCGATCCCGCCGTGCGGCGGCGGCCCGTACTCGAAGGCCTCGAGCAGGAAGCCGAACTTCGCCTGGGCCTCGTCGGTGGTCAGCCCGATGACATCGAAGACGCGCTGCTGCATCTCGCGCTGATGGATGCGGATCGAGCCGCCGCCGATCTCGTTGCCGTTGAGCACCAGGTCGTAGGCGTAGGCCAGCGCCTGCGCAGGATGTTCGGCGAACCGCTCGGCCCAGTCGGGCTTGGGTGCGGTGAACGGGTGGTGAACGGCCGTCCAGCCGCCCTGCCCGTCGGGCTCGAACATCGGTGCGTCGAGCACCCAGACGAAGTTCCACTCCGAGTTGTCGATCAGTCCGCACCGCCGGCCGATCTCGACCCGGGTCGCCCCCAGCAGGGCCCGCGCCTCATCTGCCCGGCCGGCGCCGAAGAAGATGCAGTCGCCCGGGCCCGCACCGGCCGCGGCCGGCAGCCCGGCCAGGTGCTCGGTTGACAGGTTCTTGGCGACCGGCCCGCGGACTTCACCGTCTTCAGCCACCAGGACGTACGCCAGACCCTTCGCCCCGCGTGACCGCGCCCAGTCCTGCCAGGCGTCAAGTTGCTTGCGGGGCTGGCCCGCTCCGCCAGGCATCACCACGGCGCCGACGTACTCGGCTTGGAAGACCCGGAAGTCCGTGCCGGCGAAATACCCGGTCAGGTCAGCAATCTCGCAGCCGAATCGCAGGTCCGGTTTGTCACTGCCGTAGCGCGCCATCGCGTCGGCGTAGGTCAGTTGCGCGATCGGCCGCGGGATCCGGTAGCCGGCCAGCTCCGCCCAGATCCGCTCGACGACCGCCTCACCGACCTCCAGCACATCGTCTTGGTCCACAAAGGACATCTCGACGTCGAGCTGGGTGAACTCCGGCTGGCGATCGGCTCGGAAGTCCTCGTCGCGGAAGCACCGGGCGATCTGGTAGTAGCGCTCCAGGCCGCCCACCATGAGCAGTTGCTTGAACAACTGCGGCGACTGGGGCAGCGCGTACCAGTTGCCCGGCTGGAGGCGCACCGGCACCAGGAAGTCCCGGGCGCCCTCTGGCGTGGATCTGGTCAGGTTCGGCGTCTCTACCTCGACGAAGCCCCGCCCGGCCAGGAGCTCGCGGGTGACCCGGTTGACCTCCGACCGCAGACGCAGCGCGCCGGCCGGCCCGGGACGGCGGAGGTCGAGGTAGCGGTACCGCAGGCGCACCTCCTCGCCGACCGCCCCGGTGTGCTCGTCGAGCGGGAACGGCAGTGCTGCCGATTCGCTGAGCACCTCCAGCCGGCTGCCGGTGACCTCGACCGCGCCGGTGGCCAGCTCCGGGTTCTCGTTGCCCGCCGGCCGGGCGCCGACGGTGCCCTCCACCAGGACGCAGAACTCCGCGCGCAGGTGCGGAGCCTGCGACTCGCGCAGGACGACCTGGACGACTCCGGTCGCGTCCCGCAGGTCGAGGAACATGACGCCGCCGTGGTCGCGGCGGCGAGCCACCCAGCCGGCCAGCCGGACGGTGTCCCCGCTGTGTTCAGGGCGCAGAGTGCCGGCGCCGTGGGTGCGGATCACGTGAGCTTCTCCCTGACGGTGGCGACGAGGTCGGCGAGCCGCACGGTGTCCTGCCCGCCGCTGCCGAGATCTTTGAGCCCGGCGCTGCCGGCCTCGATGTCCCGGTCGCCCAACACCACCGCATACCTGGCCCCCGACCGGTCGGCCGCCTTCATCGCACCCTTGAGCCCGCGGTCACCGTATGCCAGGTCGGTACGCACCCCCGAACGGCGCAACCGCGCCACCAGAAGTACGGCGCGGTGCTTGGCTGCTCCACTGAGCGGGACGACGAACACGTCACACCGGGCGGCGTCATCAACAGCCAACCCCTCGGCCCGCGCGGCGAGCATGGTCCGGTCGACACCGAGGCCGAATCCGATGCCGGACAGGGCCGGGCCGCCAACGGTCTCCAGCAGCCCGTCGTAGCGCCCGCCGCCACCGAGCGAGGCCTGCGCACCCAGCCCTCGGTGGACGAACTCGAAGGTCGTCCGCGTGTAGTAGTCCAGGCCGCGCACCAGACGGGGATTGTCCACGTAGGACACTCCGAGCTCGGCAAGCAGCGCTCGCACGGTGTCGAAATGCTCGGTACAAGCCGGGCACAGGTGGTCGGTGATCAGCGGAGCACCGGTGAGCTGCTCCTGCACCACCGGACGCTTGTCGTCGAGCACCCGCAGCGGATTGAGCTCGCTGCGCCGGCGGGTGTCCGGGTCCAGATCGAGGTCGTGCAAGTAGGCGCTGAGCGCCTCGCGGTAGGCCGGCCGGCAGGCCCGGTCACCGAGGCTGGTGAGCTGGAGCTCGAAGTCGGTCAGTCCCACGCCGGCGAAGCCCTGCGCCGCCAGCCACACCACCTCCGCGTCCAGTGCGGGATCATCGGTGCCGACCGCCTCGATCCCGACCTGGACGTGCTGGCGGTAACGGCCGGACTGCGGTTGTTCGTAGCGGAAGTTCGGGCCGGTGTACCACAGCTTGACCGGCAACTGGCCGCGGAACAAGCCGTGCTCGACCACCGCCCGGAGCACGCCGGCGGTCTGCTCCGGCCGCAGGGTGATCGAGCGACCGCCCTTGTCGGCAAAGGTGTACATCTCCTTGCTCACCACGTCGGTCGACTCGCCGACGCCGCGGACGAACAGCTCGGTGTCCTCGAACACCGGGGTCTGTATATAGCCGTAGCCGGCAAGGCGGGCCGGCGCGGACAGCGCCTCCACGATCGCCAGCCAGCGCTGCGACACCGGCGGCAGGATGTCGTAGGTGCCCTTCGGCGCGGAGTACCGGGCGCTCACCAGCCGGTCCTCGGCGCCTGGCTCGCCGCGGCGTGCAGATACGGGTTGCCGGCGCGTTCCTGCCCGATCGTCGTGGACGGACCGTGGCCGGGCCGGACCACCGTCTCGTCGGCCAGCGGCAGGACGACCCGAGCCAGCGAGTCCATCATCTGCGATTCGCTGCCGCCCGGCAGGTCCACCCGCCCGATGGACCCGGCGAAGAGCAGGTCGCCGGAAAACAACACCGGCACGTCTGCGGCGGCCAACCCGAACACCACCGAACCGGCCGTGTGTCCCGGCGTCAGGCTGACCTGCAGGTCCATGCCGGCCAGCGCGAGGGACTGACCGTCGGCGAGCTCCACAACGTCGGCGGGTTCGGCGAAGTCCAGCCGGCCGAACAGGGGCGTGTCGCGCGGGATTGTCAGCCCACTCCACGGATCGGTGATCTGCGCGCGATCCGACGGGTGGATGTATGCGGGGATCCCGCGGGCCCCGCACACCGGTACGACGGCGAACGTGTGATCGAGGTGGCCGTGGGTCAGCAATACCGCAACCGGGTGCAGGTGGTGCTTGGCGAGCAGATCGTCCAATGTGTCCTGTGCCTGCACGCCGGGGTCGATCACCACGCACGGCTCGCCGGCTCCGGCGGCGACGACCCAGCAATTCGTCGCGGGCGGGCCGGCCGGGAACCCCTCGACGAGCACAGGCGTCGTCCTTTCAGGGAAGTCGGTGGCGCATGAAACAGCCTAGCGACGCGCCGTAGACTTCCCGAGGACATATTCCGTTGCGAGCCAGGCCCCGAAAGGACACCAGTGCCCTCGAAGGAGCGCCAGCGGCAGCTCGCCCGGGAAAAGGTGCAGCGCCAGATGGCCCGGCGGGCCGCCATCCTGGCTCGCCGGCGGCGCCGGCAGGCGATCCTGGGCAGCGCCGCCGCGGTCGTGGCGGTCATCGCCCTCGCCGGCTTCGCGTACGCCCAGCTGGGCGGCGGCAAACCGGCGGCGAAGAAGCCGTTGGCGAAGGCGCCGACCACCGCCCTGTGCGCCTATACCAAACCCAAGGCGGGGCAGGGCGGCCCGGTGCCGCGCAAGGTCGACCTGCCGCCGATCAACGGCATCCGGCGCTCCGGTCTGGTGAAGGTGCAACTGGTCACGAACCAGGGCCCGCTGACCCTGACCCTCGACGCGGCCAAGGCGCCGTGCACCGTGAACAGCTTCGTGTCGCTGGTGCAGCAGAAGTATTTCGACAAGAGCCCGTGCCACCGGGTGACTACCCGCGGGATCTTCGTCCTGCAGTGCGGCGACCCGAGCGGTTCGGGCTCGGGCAGTCCGGGCTACGTCTTCGCCGACGAGAACCTGCCGGCGCAGCAGAACGCGCCGATCGTCTATCGCGCCGGGACGGTAGCGATGGCCAACTCCGGGCCTAACACCAACGGGAGCCAGTTCTTCATCGTGTACAAGGACACCCAGTTCAATCCGAGCTACATCATCTTCGGCAGCGTCAGCGCTGGGCTTCCGGTGGTGACGAAGATCGCCGCGGCGGGGAGCAAGCCGGCCGGCGACGGCAAGCCGATCAAGCCGGTGCTCATCCAGACGGCGAAGGTGCTCCCCTAGCGTCATTCCGAACACGCTTTCCATGCCCAGCGAAGCTTCCAGCCCAGCACTGCGGAGACCGCAAGCGCGCTGGCACCGGCGGTGATGAATGTTGTCCGTGGGCCGAGTGTGCTGCCGGCGAGGCCGCCGAGGACCAGGGCGGCGACGGAGAACGCGCGGGAGGCGCCCATCGCCGCGGCGATCGCCTGGCCGCGGCTGTTCTCCGGGGTGCGGGTCATCAGCAGAGTCGACGAGGACGTGTTGAGGATTCCGTTGCCGATGCCAAGCAATGCCCAGGCCACGGCCAGCACGAGGACGGACGGAGCGAGCCCGGCCGACAGGATCATCACCGCCTGGCCCGCGGCGGACAGGACGACCCGGCGGAGCCGGCCGACGAGGTCTGCCTTCCGGCCGCCGAGCATTGAGCCGGCCACGATGCCCGCGCTCGCGGCCATCCCGACCAGGCCGTACTGGGCCGCTGTCCCGCGCAGTACGTCGCGGACCAGGAATACCTCGACCACATTGGTTGCCTCGCCGACGACGATGTAGCCCATGAGCGCGACAAAGACCGGCCGCAGAACAGCGTCACGGGTGAGCAGCCGCACCCCGTCAAAGGCCTTGGGCGGCAGGGCGTCGACACCGTCTGGTGACGACCACGGGCCGCCGCGGCGGGTCCGGACAGCAAGCCCCGCCATGGCCAGAACGCCGAAGGAGGCGGCGTCAGCCAGCAACGGCAGGCGAGCGCCCCCGAGTCCGGTCAGTAGGCCGCCAAGGGCCGGCCCGGCCACCGCCCCAGCGGTGAGCAGCGCCGTCAGGCCGCCCTGCGCGCGCGCGATGTCCCCTTCACCGACGATGCGCGGGATCAGCGCCCCCCAGGTGGGGTTGGCCACGGCTTGCCCGGCCTGCAGCGCGATCACGAGTGGGTAGACCACCCATGGCGACGTGCTGAACGCGAGAGCCAGACACACACATAGCTGCCCCAATGCGGCGAGGGTGGCCAGCCGTCGGGAGTCGTAGCGGTCGGCGAGCCGGCCCGCCCACGGCGCCAACAGCACAGCCGGCACGGCAGCTGACGTCAGCAGCAAAGTGATCCCGGCCGGCCCTGCGCCGGCATCGTGGACTCGCAGCAGCAGCGCGATCAGCGCCAGCTCATCGCCGAGCACCGACAGCGCCCGGGCCGGCCCGACGATGCGTAGGTCACGGTGCCGCCATACCGATTTCCTGAACCATTCCTGAAGCGGTTGTTTCACGTTCCTGAAGCTAGCGCTTCAGACCAAGCTGGGCAAACGCTCGGCTAGGCTCCGACGGTGGCAAAACAACGACCGGGCCAGAAGCCGGGAGACAGAGTCGTGCTGACCGACCCGCGGGCGTTGCGGGCGTTGGCCCACCCGGCCCGCACGGCGGTCATCGACGAGCTCTACATGGGCAACGTGCGAACCGCGAGCGAACTCGCTGGGTTGACGGGGCTGACCCCCAGCGCCATGAGCTACCACCTGCGGGCGCTGGAAAGGTGGGGCATCGTCCGACGCGCCGAGGCCACCGGTGACGCCCGGGAACGTCCCTGGAAGCGCAGCGCCACCAGCCTGAGTTGGGATGGAGACGCCGCGACCGGCGGCACTCGCGACGCCGTAATCGATCTTTACCTCAACCGGCTACGTCGAGACTTGGCCGCGTTCACCGCCCTGGCGGCCGCGACGCCGAAGCGCTGGAAGGATGCGGCCGCCGTGTCGCGGGGCTTTCCGTGGCTCACCGTTGACGAGGTCGCCGCCGCCACCGCCGCCGTGCACAGGGCCATCGAGCCGGCCAGAGGGCGCACCGCCCAAAACCACCCACGGGCCGCCCGACGAGTCGCCTACTTCTGGGCGGTGGCTCCGCTGGTCGACGAGGCACCCGGCAGCGACGGCAGCGGCGACAGCTGAGACGACAAAGAGTGCTTCGAGATGATCGAGTTGCCACCTGATCTGCCGGTGGTTGAACGCAGCGCGGTCCGGCTTGTGGTGCAGGACTCCGCCGATCGAGTGCTGCTCTTCCACACGCGTGATCCCACCTATCCGGAGCTAGGCACTTGGTGGGAGCTTCCCGGCGGCGGCATCGACGCCGGCGAGACACACGTCGAAACTGCGGTGCGGGAGCTCCGGGAGGAGACCGGCATCGATATCGATCCTGACTGCGTCGGGCCCCCGACCTGGCGGCGCGATGCCACATTCCGTTTTCGCGGCGAGCGGAGACTGCAGCACGAGATCGTGCTGTCAGTCCGGCTGGGGAAGCCCGGCCCGGCGGTTGACGGGTCGCGGCGGGTGGACTTCGAAGATGAAGACTATTTCGGATTCCGATGGTGGGCGGTCGCCGACCTCGTCGCCAGCGGTGAGCGCTTCTATCCGGGCCGCCTGCCTGAACTGCTGCCGGCCTTTCTCCGCGGACTAGAGATCGACGAGCCGTTCGAGTTGTGGTCCTGACCCAGCGGGATTCGCGACGGGGGGCCGGCGCGGCGGCCTCAGTTGCCGCTGGTGACCCGATAGACGTCGTATACGCCCTCGACGTTGCGGACCGTGCGCAGCAGGTGTCCGAGATGCTTGGGGTCGGCCATCTCGAAGGTGAAACGCGACACGGCCACCCGGTCGCGGGTGGTGGCGACCGAGGCGGCGAGGATGTTCACCCGCTCGTCGGAGAGCACCCGGGTCACGTCGGAGAGCAGCCGATGGCGGTCCAGGGCCTCCACCTGGATGGCGACCAGGAACATCGAATCCGCGGTTGGCGCCCAGCTGACCTCGACCAACCGCTCAGGCTGGGCTAGCAGGTCGCCGGCGTTGGTGCAGTCGCGTCGGTGCACCGACACCGCGCCACCGCGGGTGACGAAACCGAGCACCTCGTCGCCGGGCACCGGCGTACAGCACTTGGCCAGCTTGACGTAGACATCGGTCGCGCCCTTCACGAGCACTCCGGCGTCCCCACCAGCGGACACCCGCCGCGCCCGCTGCCGAGTCGGCAGCGCAGTCTCTGCGATGTCCTCTGTCGCGCCCTCCCGGCCGCCCATGGCCGTGACGAGCCGGTGCACGACGTTCAGCGCGGAGATGTGGTTCTCCCCTACCGCGGCGTACAGCGCCGAGACATCGGTGTAGTGCAGTTCGCGGGCCAGCGTGATCAGCGCGTCGCCGCCGAGCAAGCGCTGCAGGGGCAGCCCCTGCTTGCGCATCGCCCGGCTGAGCGCCTCCTTGCCGGCCTCGATGGCGTCCTCGCGGCGTTCCTTGGCGAACCACTGGCGGATCTTGGTACGGGCCCGCGGGCTCTTGACGAAGGACAGCCAGTCCCTCGAAGGTCCGGCCGTGTCCGACTTGGAGGTGAACACCTCGACCACTTCGCCGTTGTCCAATTGCGACTCAAGCGGCACCAGGCGACCGTTCACCCGAGCGCCCACGCAGCGATGGCCCACCTCGGTGTGCACCGCGTAGGCGAAGTCGACCGGCGTCGCGTCGACGGGCAGCGGGATCACGTCACCCTTGGGGGTGAACACGAAGATCTCGTTGCCCTCGAGGTCGAAGCGCAGGGACTCCAGGAACTCACCGGGATCCTTCGCCTCGTTTTGCCAGTCGAGCAGCTGACGAAGCCAGCTCATGTCGTCGGCCTGGCCTACCTGCCCGGCGACCGGAGTGTCTTTGGTCTCCTTGTACTTCCAGTGCGCAGCAATGCCGTACTCGGCGGTGCGGTGCATCGGCCACGACCGGATCTGCATCTCGACCGGCTTGCCTTCCGGGCCGATGACCGTGGTGTGCAGCGATTGGTACATGTTGAACTTCGGCATCGCGATGAAGTCTTTGAACCGACCAGGAACGGGCTGCCAGTTGGCGTGGATGATGCCCAGGGCTGCGTAGCAGTCGCGGACCGTCTCGACCAGGATGCGGATCCCCACCAGGTCGTAGATATCGGTGAAGTCGCGCCCGCGGACAATCATCTTCTGGTAGATCGAGTAGTAGTGCTTGGGCCGGCCGCTGACCTTGGCCTTGATCTTGGCAGCGGACAGGTCGGCATGCACCTTGTCGGTGACATGCTCCAGCGCCACGTCCCGGGACGGGGCGCGCTCCGATACCAGACGAACGATCTCCTCGTACCGCTTGGGATACAGCGTGGCGAAGGCGAGGTCTTCGAGCTCCCACTTCACCGTGTTCATGCCGAGCCGGTGGGCCAGCGGCGCAAAGACCTCCAGCACCTCGCGGGCCTTGCGCTCCTGCTTCTCGCGCGGCAGGAAGCGCAGCGTGCGCATGTTGTGCAACCGGTCGGCGAGCTTGATGACCAGTACACGGGGGTCGCGGGCCATCGCGACGACCATCTTGCGGATCGTTTCGGCCTCGGCGGCAGCGCCGAACTTCACCTTGTCGAGCTTGGTGACGCCGTCGACCAGGTGGGCCACCTCCGCGCCGAAGTCGATCTTGAGCTGCTCGAGGGTGTAGCCAGTGTCCTCGACCGTGTCGTGCAGCAGTGCCGCCACGAGGGTGGTCGTGTCCATCCCCAGCTCGGCCAGGATCGTCGCGACGGCCAAGGGATGGGTGATGTAGGGGTCGCCGCTCTTGCGCAACTGGCCACGGTGGAAGCGCTCGGCGGTCTGGTAGCCCCGCTGCAGCGTCCTGATGTCGGCCTTGGGGTGGGTGGCGCGATGCACGCTGACCAGGGGCTCGAGCACGGGCCCGGCCACCGGGCGGGAGGTGTTGCCGATCCGCCGGGCCAGCCGGGCGCGCACCCGCCGGCCGGTCGGCGCGCCGGCGCTCTCGTCGGCACCGCCCGGCTCCCCGGGCTCGGGCGGCAGATCGGGCGCCGAGGCGACCGTTGCCTCCCCGCTGGGGGCGGCGCTCGGGTTGTCCCCGCCGGCCGGGGCTGGCGGCGCCGTGACGCCGCTCGCCGGCGGAGAGGACTCGGGTGCCACCGCCACTCCTTGCGTTCGGGCTGCCTACCGTGGGGCCGGGCTTACAGCGTACCGGCGCTCACACTCGCGCCAGTGCGTCGACCGGCCGCGGCGCCAGCCGCTCCCGGCCGGCCAGGGCGGTCAGCTCCAGCACGACCGCGAGGCCGGCGACGGCCGCGCCGGCCCGCTCCACCAGGGCGACGGTCGCCTCGAGGGTCCCGCCGGTCGCCAGTACGTCGTCCACGACGAACACCCGATGTCCGCGGGCAAACGCGTCGGTGTGCACCTGCAGGGTGGCGCTGCCGTACTCCAGCTCATAAGTCTGCGACAGCGCCGGCCGCGGGAGTTTGCCGGCCTTGCGCACCGGCACCATCCCCACGCCGGTCGCGTAGGCAACCGCGCCGGCGAGCACGAAGCCGCGTGCCTCGATGCCCGCCACCACATCGAAGGTGCCGCCGCCCTGCCGCTCGATCAAGGCTTCTGTCACCCGGCGGAACGCCGCTCCGTCGGCGAACAGCGGCGTCAGGTCCCTGAACAGCACCCCGGGAAGCGGGAAGTCGGCGACATTCCTGACCCGTTCGGCGACCAGCTCGCTGATGTCGTCGAGCGTCACCGACGCTTGCGTTTAGCCGCGCTGGGTCGGCCGCCCTTCTTGCGGGCCGGCGAACCGCCCGGCCGAGCCCCGGCGCGGGCAGCCGGCCGCTTGGCTGCGGGCGCGCCGGCCGCG
>JALZAK010000103.1 GCA_030948385.1 Actinomycetota bacterium | reverse complement strand
CATCTCCGACAGCACCCCCAATGACCGGGCGAGGTGCTCGGTGGCGGTGCGTTCAGCGACCGCACCGGCGGCGCCGCGCCACGCGTAAACGGCCCGGCCGTCCAGCGTCCGCCACACCCCGTCAGCGCCCAGGACCCGGTTCAGCATGCCGTTGTGGATGTGCAGCTGCGGGTCGTGATCGCGGGAATCGTGCTGAAAGAAGCTGGCCACGGTCAGCCCGTGCGCGTCGATGTACCGGCCTGCCGCACCGCCGTGATGCCCGACCCGGGAGTAGCCGGCCTTCTCCGCGACGAAGTCCAGCATGGCGTTGTTCCCGGCCCAGATCGCATCTTCCACTGCCATCTTGTGCGCGCCCCACGACTCCGCCGCGACGGTGTCGCCGGCCTTACGGGCGGCGACCTCCATCGTCTCGAACGCGGTGTGCAGCACAGTCATCGACTTCGGCACGCTGAACGTCAAATCCAAGAACGCCACATTGCTGCGGGCCTTGCTGCTCGCCTCGACGAGCATTTCCGCGCGACGCTCCGGGTCGGCATGCGGCTCCGCCTTCAACGCCGCCTCGTAGATCTGCTCGGCGCTCTGATACTTCCGCCCGGCATGGCCGAGGACCGCGCAGTCCTTCCACTGGGACGGATCACGAAACCGCGGGTCACGCGGATCCAAGTAGTTCTCATACAGGGCGGTCATGTCCTGGTGATCAACCAGTCCGGACAACCCCAGCGCCTCCGCGCCGGCGCCATACCAGCGCCCCGGCGGCTCCCCCGTCGCCACCGCCCCGGTGTAGTAGGACTCACGGCCAGTAGCCACCGCGTCGGTCAGGTACTTGGCTGAATGCCCGGAGGAGATCGTTAGCACGACACCCTCCGTGACCGCCCGTTATATGTGGATTGCCCGTCCTCGGCATCCCATAGGATCCTGATGCATAGGTGTGTGCAGCTGTTGATCTTGAAGCTTGTGTCAATGGACTGGTCGTGGCTGCTCTGTCTTGGGCTCTGCTTGTAACTGCTGGTAATCGCTCTGGCCTTGCTGGTCCGTGGTCGTGCTGGTCGTGGCTGGCTGCTGGTCATTCGCTTGTTCCTGTCTGGTCGTCGGGACCGACGATCAGCAGGCCCGGCCGTTCGGCGGCGGGCTGCTCGCGGAGCTGCTTGAGGGCAAGACCGGCGGTGCCCCTGCCGACGTCGGCGAGTTCCATCAGCGCGGAGACGGTCGGGAAGGCGCCATGGCTGCGCAGGTGGGCCAGCGCGGCAGCGCGTGCCCGACTACCGGGGTTGTCCGACGCCGTCGCGTACGACGCGGGGTCTGGTGGGACGGGCTGCCGTACAGAGGGCCGTACGGGTTGTACGGATGACCCGTACGCGGTGCGGTCGTCTGGCTGGGATTCGCGCATCCGTACGAGGAGGGGGTGTTCGGTGTCGTACGGGCGGGTGCCGTTCGGTCGTACGGGCCAGGGGTGTCCGACGTCGCCGGGTTGCGACCGTACGGCTCGTCCGGCCATCGAGTCGTCATTGCGAGGCTGGCTGCCGGCCGGGTGCGGCTGCGATTGGGGACCGTCGGAGCGGCCCAGGTCGCCGTCATGGCCTGCACTGCCGCCGTCAGGTATTCCGGCACCGGCCGGCGGCACAGGGCCGCTGAACCGTTCGAGGTACGACGGCGACCTGCCTGTCTCTGCCCGTACGGCGCCGTTGTCGCGTACGACGTCCGGCCGTACGGCGCTGGTCGTGACGGGCTCGGGTCGTACAGGTCGTACGCCGTCGTACGCCGCCTGGTCGTACAGCTCGTCCGGGTCGTACTGCTGACCTGGATCGGTTCGTACGACCCGTCGTGAAGGCTCGGGTTGTACGGCGGCGAGCAGGTACAGCAGGTGCGCGGTGATCGCGGCGGCGATCGCCGGCCATGCGCCGACCCCGAATCGGAGTTCGGTGGGGGCGGTGTGCACGCCGATGGCGAGGTAGCTGGCCTGGGCCAGTCCGGACAGTCCAGCGGCGAGGACGACGACGAGCCAGGCGTAGCCGCGGCCGCGGGTGGCGAGTCGGGTGGTGGAGGCGTAGGCGACTAGGGCGAGGCCGTCGGTGATCAGCGGGTACAGCCACGCGATCGGCGGCGGCACCATTGCGGCGATCGCTACCTCATACAGGCCGTGGGCGGTGGCGATCGCGGCGCCGACGGCGACGACGAGCCCGGCGGTCCAGATCAGCCACCGGCCACGCGCCTGCGGCTGAAGGTGCGTGGCTCGGGTGTTGGTCATGTGCTGCCTCTCGTCGTGCGTGCGCTGGCTGCTGCCAGCTGCTCGGGAGTCGGTGCCGGTGGTGCCTCGCTACGGCGCGCCGCCCACCAGGCGGCGACCACCTCGGTCGCACCGACGATCGGCGCGGTCGGCGCGCCGATGCAGCCATTGCTGGGCTGGTGGTTTTCGATGGAGCAGGAGCTGGCGGTCGACTTGATGCGACGGACAACACCGGGGCGTTGCCGGTCGTGCCAGTCACCGACCCGGCTGATGGATGCGCCGTCGCCGTGGTAGGCGGCCTGCCATGCCTGGCGCAGCCAGAGGAGTTCCTCGACGACGTCGGGATGCCACAGCCAGCAGTCCGGCAGTGCTAGGGCGGCGTCGCCGTAGCGGAGGTAGACCTCACCCATCCAGTCGGCCAGCCCCGTGAGCAGTCGTCGGGCGTGGGTGATCCCGTCGACGAATGCCAGCCAGGTCGCTGGTTCCTCCGGTGCGGCCTCCTTGCGGTTGGCGAGGTCCTGGGCGAGCTTGGCGACCAGGTCCGCGACGTTGTCGATCCGGGTGGCCAGCGTCGGCAGGCTGTTGACGTTGCGGCGTAGGCCTTCGAGTTCGCGCGCCAGCCCGGCGACGGCGGCCGCAGTTGCGTAGTCCGGTGGCTCGCTGTTCACGTCACTTCACCGGGGTAGTCGGTCGAGCCGTAGCGGGCGAGGTTGCAGGTGATCGCGGCCGCCCGGGCGCACAGCGAGCAGGCGCCGCAGCTGCGCCGGCACCGCTGGTTGTCGAGGGCGCGTAGCCGTTGCAGCCGTCGGTACTCCCCGGCGTAGGGCAGCCGTGGCAGTAGGTCGAGCAATACCGATCGGGGCAGGGCGTGCTGGAGGGTCAGCAGAACGCCTGCCCCGCCAATCTCCACGCCGGCGGTGAACCCTGCCCGGTAGCCGGAGCGCCACTCGGCAGCCGATGCCACCGGCTGGTCGCTGCAGCAAAGCCCGGCCGCGACGATCACGCGGCACCCCCATCGACGGATGAGACGGCCCGCTCGGCACGGTGAGCGACCAGTTGACGCAGCCGCTGGACCTCAGCCAGGAGCCGGATCACGTCGGTGTGGGCGTGGGCGCCGAACAGTCCGCCGACGTTGAGACGGCCGCGTATCGCATCCAGTTCGGCGGTGCTCATCTCCTGTTGCGCCGGCGTCGCGCTCATCTGGCCGCTCCGATCGTTCTGCCGAAATGGGCTGGTGTTGGTGCCGGGAGGCGGCGGGCGGCGTTGTGGCCTGGCCCGCCCCTCCCCTGCTCGTGGGGTCAGCCCTGCGCGCCGTCGGTGGCCGGGGTGCGGTCGGGCTTGACTGGGGTTGCGGTGGCGAACCGCAGGCTGATACCGATCGAGTCGGCGTCGATGACCTGCTTGCTACGTTCCTCACCTGTTGCGTCGGTGAAGGTCTCGACGTAGGTGTGTCCGGCGACGATGACGCGGTCACCGGAGTGCAAAGACTCCGCGACATGCTCGGCGGGCTGACCCCAGACGGTGACGCCGTAGAAGGCGGGCGGGGTGTCTGCGTATTCACCGTCGCGGCCCTTGCGCCTGCTGGACACGGCGATACGCAGGTTGGCCACGGCCTTGCCGTTGGAGGTGTAGTTGAACCGGGGGTCGTTGGTCAGGTTGCCCTCGACGATGATCTGACTGGTCATTTCTCTGCTCCCTTGCGTTGTTGACACGTACGTGTCAGTGGTTGTGGGCCTTGGCCTTGTGGTCGCGGCCCTTGGGGCTGGGCGACGGGATCACCCCGTCGCCGTATCGGCGCCGGCCACGGCCCCTGAGGCTCGCCGAGCAAGCGAGCAGGCCGAACGATCTTGGGCGGAAATAAGCGACGCAGGAGCGCCGCCAAAGATGGTTCGGACCGCTTGTCGGCGAGTGGGGCCGTGGTAAGCCGGGCCGCGTAGCGGGGATTTGCAGCGCCGGCCGCAGGACGGCACGAGTCCCCGGCCACAGGCCGGGTGCCTTGTTGGGTTCGGCGCTGGTCGAACCGCGGGTCGCGGTAAGTGCGACCAGCGAAGAGCTTCCTTTCGACGGCCCAACCTTGTGTCCTGGCTGCTGCGTCTTGCTCGTGCAGCCGGGCCGTAAGGCGGCGGCGGACCGCCTGCATCCAGGCCAGCCGCACCGCCGAAGCGCCGTGGGTGAGAGGGCTAGGCAGCATCGGAGCTACCTTCGTTGCCTGTCGGCCGGACTGGTCGCGGCGCGGACTGTCCGGGCGTCAGGACGTGACTGGTCCGCTCGATGTGCGGACGTGCCCAGGCAACTGCCTGTCCGGCACCTTCGGCACTCCGTTGGGCGACCTGGCGGGACAAGCGGGTGAGCCGCTCGATGTGGTACGCCCGGCGCAGCTGACGGTGAGCCCGGCGGACGTCGTGGCGTTTCCACGCCATCTGGACCTTGCCCACCGCCGGGGCCATGCCGCGGCGGATGATCACGACGCGTCGTTCTGGCAGTTGGGCGATCTGCGCCGGCGAGAGCACTGGCACTCGCCGGAAGGTCAGTCCACTGAAATTGCCCGCGTGGTCGAGATTCGCGACCTCCTCGTCGCGTTCGCCAGTAAGGATCGAATAGGCGGCGAGGTCGTCAGGATCCCGCGATCCGCCGTACACAAGCAGGGTGGCAGCGTTGTTCAGGATCGCTGCCGCGCCGGTATCGCCCCAGCGTTGGCGGAGCTGCGCGCGGGATTGGACCGCGATGTGGATGGTGACGCCGCGACCGCCCATGTCGGCGGTCCAGTTGTCCAGCGGCACCGGACAGATCAAGGCGGCCTCGTCGAGCGCCAGCGTGAGCGGCGGGTCGAGTCTGCCGCCTCGCTGCAGGGCGGCAATCGTCCGCGCCTGGCGGGCGATGTGCCCGGTCAGTGCACACACGAGCGCCGCGGTCTGCGCGTCTTCCGCGCCGAGCATGTAGACGGTGCCTCGCTCGTCGAGCAAGCGGGCAACGTCGAAGCCGCCCTCAGGATCGGCAGCATTGGCGCCAGCGGCGGCAGCGGCGACAGAGTCGGTGAGCCAGCCCAGCGCGGGCATGATCGTCGAACAGATCGAAGACCGAGTCCGGTCGTTGGTGGTGAAGAACTGGGCCGCATCCGAGTCGAACGCCGGCTCCGACGAACGACGCAGGAAACGCCGCACATCAGCCGAAGCCGCGTCTGGGTCGGCAACCCACGCCAGCACATCGCGCATCCCGGTCTCACCCAGAGCGGCAGCGTGCATCAACGATGCCAGCACCCGGCGGGCTTGCCCCGCCCAGAACTCGCGGTCCGACCCATCACGGCCAGGTGCTGTCACCGCGGCGAGCAAGTCGGCTGCGCGGTGGGTGGCCGTCCGGGGGTCCGCACAACCGGACAGCGGATTGAAGCTGACCGTGGACGCCCGCCCACCGACGCCGGCAGGATTGAACACGTATAGCGGGCCGAAGTGCTTTCGGCACGGCCCCGTTAGCTCGATCAGGTCGGTACGGGTGCTGGTCGCGATCACCGCACCCGGGGCATCCAAGATTCGACCCGCTAGTTCTCCGGTCTTCCCGGTACGCGGGCCGCCGATCCGCAACGTCACGTCCTCGCACGGGGACCACACGCGCAGCCAGCCCACCCGTACGAGAGGTGTTGCATACGTGCGGGGGGACACGGCAAGGCGCTGCCACCAGTGCAGCAGGCGGATGCCCGGGCGCAGCACCTTTCCCTTGCGTCGCATTGCCAAAGCGCTCGCGTGGCGCAAGATCGCCCAACTGCTGGCAACGCCAGAGTTGCGTCGCGACCGCCGCGACCAGCGGTCTACCGTCCCTGCTGAGCCTGCGCGTCGCTGCCGCAACCGCAGTCCGAGACCGACCAGGAAGGCGCCGCTGACCACGACCAGCCACGGCCAGAAACGCTGCCCGGGCACTGAATCGGGCGCGGAATTGCTGACCAGAGCGAGGATGGTGGTCACGGCGCGAACCCACAGTCAACCGCTTGCACTGACTCCCGGCGAGCGAGGGCTGGGGTGCAGGCACTCCCGCGAACGATACGTATCGAATCCCACCGATCGGCCCGCTGGATCCGCAGCCGCACGCGGTGAGCGCGGAAACCGACAACGACAGCGGGCACCTGGCGGCCGCGGACGTCAAGCCACACCCGCTCCCCCAGCCGGAAGCCTGCCGGGACTGGGGAGATCCCAGGTCGGCCAGCGAGCGTGGCCCCGATCACGCCACACCACTTGGCACCACGGCTGAAGCGTTGACGAGGGCGCCCGTGTGGACCGCAGTCTCGATCATGGCCTCAACAGCACGCGCTGGCACGATCAAGCGCCCTCGGATTCGCACGGCGGGGAACTGACCGGCGTGAATGGCGCGATAGAGCGTCATCTCTGACATGCCAAACAAGCGGGCGGTTTGGCCCACGCTGTAGAACGCCGGAGGTTCCGTATCCCGTTCGGATCTCGCGCTCGCGATCCCTGCACTGCCTGGACCTCGCATGACCTGGCCTCCTTAGTCGACTCAGCCCGCCTGCACTTCGGACGACCTCAGAGAACGACGCGAAGCGGTGCCTGCAATAGATGACGAGGGAGGCCATGGGATGACGGGGGATGACGCACCTCTTGCGTCCACAGAGCGATGCGGCGGACCATGGCTTCAGGCGACTCAGGGGGATCATCGATCCATGACGCGGTTGGCCGAGGCACGAGCGCGACGGGGCTGGAAGAAGTCGGCCCTCGTCCATCGACTCACGTACGAGGCGGCGCGAAACGCTGTCAGCGTGGCGACACCGTCAAGCCTGATGCGGATGGTCGCCCAGTGGGAAAATGGCTACCGGAGTCCGGACCAGATGTACTGCACTCTCCTGTGCGCCGTGTACGAATGCACAGCGGACGAGCTGGGGCTCCCGTCAGCCTCATCAGGTAACGGTTCGAGGATCGGGTTGACGTACGAGCCGCGATTGAGCGACGCCGTGTCAGCACTCGCACGTCTGAGCCGACTAGACCAGCGAGGCGAGACAAGCGTGTCGGGGGTCGGCTTCTCGCCGGATACTCTCCACGCCGCGACTCTCGACTGGCTGTTCGCCCCGCACCACAATGACGCCGTCGCTGATGGGGCTCCGGTGCGAGCCGAGGACATCGCCGAGATTCGCGCCGCCACTGCCACCTTCGATGAGCTCGACCGCCGGTTCGGTGGCGAGCACAGCAGGCCCATCGCCCTCACATACCTGCGTGACGGAGTGCTTCCACGGCTCAGAGGGAGATACCCGGACGAGGTCGGACGCGAACTGCACTCGGCAGCAGCTGTGCTCTGCGAACTGATCGGCTGGATGTCCTACGACGCCGCGAGGCACTCTCTTGCCCAGCGCTACTTCGTCCAGGCGTTGCGCCTGGCGAGGGCCGCAGGTGACGACGCTTACGGGACGTACGTGTTGACCAGCATGAGCGACCAAGCGCTCTTCATGCAGAAGCCCGACCAAGCGCTACGCCTCGCACAGATCGCTCGAACCCGAGAGTCTGGTGGACCGCCTACCGTGCTCGCCGAGGCCGCCATGCTGGAGGCGCGCGCCTGGGCAGCGCTCGGCAGCCGAGCGGAGGCAAGCGGCGCCTTGCAACGCGCTGAACACCACTTCGATCGGGTTGTCACTGGCGAACTGCCGCCTTGGGCCTCGCGCTTCGATTCGACGGTTCTCGCCAGTCACGCCGGCACTTGCTGGATCGCTCTCGACCGGCCGGCGGAAGCACGTAGGGCGCTGTCTGTGGTCTGGAATGCAGTCGCCGAGCAGCCTCGTCGCCGTGCCTACGCTGCGGTCCAGCTGGCGACCGTCGCCGTGCTGGAGGGAGATTTCGACCAGGCGTGCGTGCTCGGCTCCATCGCTGCCGAGGCCACCTCGGGCATGACCTCGGCGCGAGCACGTCAACATGTCACGACATTCGCGCGTCGCCTGCAGCCCCATGGTGCAGTGCCTGCGGTCCGGGACTTCAATGAGCAGCTGCGGACTCTGTCAATGAGTGGGGCCTCTGCGTGAGCGGCCTGGCTTCGATCTCGTACCGTAGAGATGTGCCCCTTGAGGACGACCTACTGGCAGACGGCGATCCCGAGCGTGAGTTCAATCCAGGGATCGCTGGCCGGCTGGCCCGCAAGCGCGTGGCAGGTGGAGCCCTCATCAGCGACGACGCCGACCGCATCTTGTTCGTCGAACCGATGTACAAGCCGTATCTGGAGATACCTGGTGGTATCGCCAACTCGAACGAGTCACCGCGTGATGCCTGCAGGCGAGAGGTCCGCGAAGAGCTGGGCATCGATCTGAAGATCGATCGGCTACTCGTCGTCGACTGGGTCCCCGAGCACGGGGTATGGGACGACGGCTTGATGTTCATATTCTCCGGGGGGACGGCTACTGACGCGCAGGTCGCGTCTATCCGTCTACCCGCCAACGAGTTGACCGCATTCAAGTTCTTGACCCTGGATGAGGCCGTTCCGATGCTCAAGCCTTCCATGGCGCGGCGACTCCAGCTCGCGTGGCAGGCACGCAAAGACGGCGGAGCCCCGCGATACGGGGAGTTCGGTCGTGAGAACTAACCAGGCTGACACCCGCCCTCGGCGAGTACGAGTTTCGTCATGAGGATTGTCCTCGACCGTGCGCGTCGGCGTCGGGTCGGTAGAGCAGGTAGTAGCCGACGAGCTGCTCGGGGGTCATCCACTCCATGCCCGGTGGCGCGGGCAGGTCGAGTGGCTCGTCGACGAGCCAAGACAGAACACGGCCATTGCTGTCGTCGCTGAAGATCTGCATCGGGCCTCCTCAACATGGGGTGTAACGACAGCCTCGCCGTACTGCCGGCACGTGCAGGTTCTTGCGGGGAAGTTTGTGGATGACAGCGCGACCCCGCGGGCGGGCCGCCCCCCTCGGGAGAGCGACCCGTCCCCGACCCGCTACTTCTGTGGAAGCCGGCCCTTTCTCGCGATGTCGGCTCGTGCTCGCGCCTCCGCTTGACCGAACGCGTCATGCAACGGACCGAACACGGCATCCGCATGCTCACTCGCACGCCGGACTGCCTCGGCTAGCGCGTCGAGCGCACCTCGGTCCTCCAGGTAGATCAGCACCCGTCCGACCGTAATCACCACATGTTCCCGTTTGTCGCGGCTCGCCATCGAAGTGACGCCCTGCACCGCGACCGGTTGGTCGCCGACGAGCCGAACCTGCGCGACGATGTAGCACTCGCCGTACCGATGTTCGATTGCAGCCATGATGCTGCTCCCTTCCAACTACCCGAGCCAGCCAGTCCGGTCGGGGCTGGAAAGCCCAGGGCAGACGGGACGAGGGTGGCCGGTCCAGGTGGAGCGCCCGCAGCGCAGCGAGGACGTACGACCTTGACCGGTCGGGGTCCCCGGCCCGTCAGACTGGGCGAGCCCCGAACGGACAACCCAACCCGGCCACACGGCGACAGCACCGGCCGAAGGCCGGCCGGGCGTTGCCCCCTTGGGAGTTTGGCTGGTGTTCGCTGCGGCGCTTAGTCGCTGTCTTGATCCACTGCACGTCCCTGCAGCGATGCCCGGGTGGTCGCGCTCTGCACGCGCCTAATGATGCGGCCTCGTGCATGGTCCTTCGGCGCGATTGGAAGCCTTCAACAGTCAGGCCACCGTAGGCCGGGGCGGCATCCGAGGCCCTAGAACCGCGGCCGCGCGTTGGTCGGCTTCTGACACCCACGCCGCGTAAACCCTAAGGGTCGTTGTGCCGCCGCCGGCATGGCCCAGCCGACCGGCGATCGTGCGCACGTCGGTCCCTGCGGCGACCAGTTCGGTGGCGCTGTAATGCCGAAGGGTGTGTAGGTGAGTGCTGAGGCCTACACGGGCGGCCATGTTGCGGAAGCGCTGGCTGACGGAGTCAGGAACTAGATGGGTTGACCCATCCGATGAAAGCGAGAATACAAAGGCCTGCGGCAAGAGCTCCGTGCCGACGGCATCAGCTCGGGCTGCGCAGCGGCCGTAGTGTTCACTAAGAACGGCAACAGTCTCAAGGTCGAGCGCGACGCGACGGTGCTGGTGGGTCTTGGTGTCCTTCTGCCAGCGATCCTTTCCGTCCTGGGCAATGCTGGCTATGAAGGCGATGACTCCCGACTCCAGGTCAATGTGCGACCAACGCAATCCACACAGCTCCCCTCGACGCGCGCCGGTCGTCATGGCGAGCCAGACAAAGGTCCCCCAGTCTGGGTCCTTCCAGGCCTCGCTGGCTAACAGGGCGGCCTCTGCCGCCGATGGCGGTCGTGGGTTGGGTCTCGGTGCAGATGGTGGCTCGGCCTGTGCAATCGGGCTCTGTGCTATCCACCTCCACCGCACCGCTCGCTTCAGTGCGCCGGCCAGAATCCAGTGAATCTGCCTGATCGTTGACGGACTGAGACCCCGGCAGACGTGTGGTCGACACTCAAGGACCCGGCAGCCTGCAATCCCGCAGTCATGGGCCTTGCTCGTGCGGTGCATTGTTGCCCGGCACTCGTGCTCCCCCGGGGTGCGGTGGTCGACTCCCTTCCGACCGTCACAGTGGTCACGGCAGGAGCGGAGGCAGGCGTAGAACGACTCAAGTACTTCGCCGTCTAATCGACCTACCGTCAGCCGGCCGAGCACAGGTCGGATGTGCTTCTCGATGTAGCCGACGTACGCGCGGCGCGTTGTCCGCTCTACGTCCAGCATCTCCAGGTAGCGGTCCATCATCTGGTTGACAGTCGCGCGGGTGCGAGGGTTGCGCTGCTCGTCGACCTGGCTCAGGAGCCGGGTCCGAACCTTCTCGGCCTCCCTATTGGCGCCCGGACCACCAGGCACAACCTCGGTCAGGTAGTAGCGGCCCTTCGTCAGTGGATCGACGCCGGCATAGACCCGGACTCTCAGCGCACCGCTGGGCAGCCTGTCGATGGCTCCCCTGGACCTGCTGGAACGAGTAGCTGCTGGGCTCACACCCAGAGCATAGGACAGACTGATGTCACGAGTGATGTCACGACACTCCCGCGCCGTCCCGAGGACGGCCGTCCCTCGCGGGACACGCGGGCACAGGAATGTGCTCTGACCTGCGGATTTGCCGATCCTACAAGGACGACTTACGAGTGGGCCGCCTGGGACTCGAACCCAGAACCTACGGATTAAAAGTCCGCTGCTCTGCCATTGAGCTAACGGCCCCTGCGGCAGGCGAAGCGCCGGCCACCCGCGCCAGGATAGCGGGGGACCGGCAACCGGTCCCGCCCTCGGATCACGACCTGACGGGCCGGATCATGGGCTGGATGACAGTGCAGCCCGATGGCGACCAGCCGGGTCCGCGGGTCCGGGCGCCGGTGTTTATCCAACGGTGGGAGCCGACCGCATTCCTGCATTGGCCAGTAGAGGTTGCCGATGTGGCGCGGCTGCTGCCACCCGGCTGCGAGCCGGACACGTATGACGGCGTGACGTACGTCGGTCTCATCCCGCTGGTGATCCGCGGCGTCCGCGTGTTCGGGGCACCCCCGCTGCCACGCGTGTCGACGTTCACCGAACTCAACGTCCGCCTGTACAGCGTCGACGCCGATGGCCGGCGGGGCATCGTGTTCTGCTCCTTAGACGCAGAGCGGCTGGTGCCGGTGATCGCGGCGCAGTCGACGTACCGGCTGCCGTACAAGTGGTCGCGAATGTCCTACCGGCACAGTGGTGACGAGCACACGTGGACCTCGATGCGCCGCTGGCCGGGGCCGGTCGGGGCTCGCGCCCACGTGCGCATCCGGGTCGGCCCACCGATCGCCGAACCTGACGGGCTCACACTGTTTCTCACTACTCGCTGGGCCCTGCACACGGTGGTGCGCGGTCGGACTGCGTACGCGGTTGCCCAGCACGATCCATGGCCGCTGCACCGCGCCACTGTCCTGGACCTCGACGAGGACGTGATCGCGGCGGCGGGTTTGCCGGCGCCGGCCGGGGAGCCGCATGTGGTGTTCTCACCGGGCGTCAGCGCGCGGATCGGCCCGCCGATCTCGCTCGCACGGCGCCGGCACCCAACCCACCGATGAGACACAGCCGATCGCCCCTTAGTGGCCGGCGTCCACGCGCCGATATCGCGTTTCGAGGTGTAGCGGCGAAGGTGACGAAACCGGCCGCGACGAGCCAGATCAGCAGCCGCCCCCAACCGGTGCGGGCCAGATCGGCAGATGTGTCGCCCGGCGGATCGGCGCCGGCATCCGGTCGGTGTTCAGGCTGTCCGCGGAGTAGCCGCGGACTCCCACGCGCAATTGCCAGCCGCAGACGGCCAGCACCACCAGCCCGATGACCGCGACCAGCACCCGGCCGGCGGGGAGCCCCAGGACGTCAGCGGTGGCAGAACGCTGCTGCTGCTCGGAGCCGGTCGAGTGGCGGCCGAGCAGGGAGGCACGGTGCCGGCCGCCATCAGCAGGTACAGCACGGCTTGGCCGGCAGTGCTGAGCCGGCGCAGCCGGCCGTGCTTCCGGTCCCCATATGCGCCGGCCAGCCGGATCACGCCGAACGCAGCAAACCCCAGGGCGACAGCGCCCAGCAGGATCAGCCCGGTCGAGGTGCGGGCTACCTGGACGAGGGCGCCGTTGGCGTTGGCCTGCGCGCCGCGGCGGGAATGCCCGCTCGCCACGTTGATTGCCAGCGGAGCCAACAGTTAGGTAGAACAATCCGCGGCCCAGCAAACCGCCGCGGGCGATCACGCGCACCAGACGGCCGCCCCGGATCTGCGCGGAAGCCCGGTGTGGCTCACTCCCCGCCTGCCGCGCAGTCATGACAGCTCCCTCGGGGCGCGCGCACAGGGTCGGCTGACCGCCGAAGTCTCACATCCGGCCGGACCCTGATACGGTGGTGACGGTCGCTAGGTCCTGTGTACGTGCTTTTTGAGCCACGCCGCAGAACGAGTTCGCGGGCGTCGCTCATAGCGAGCCCACCCGAGAACAGGCCCGGATGTCGCATACGGCGGCGTCCGCACCGTCCCGGAAGGGGATCGCAATGCCGCAGGGCACCGTCAAGTGGTTCAACGCCGAGAAGGGCTTCGGCTTTATTGCCGTCGACGGCGGAGGAGCCGATGTGTTCGTGCACTACTCGAACATCCAGGCTGATGGCTACCGCAGCCTCGAGGAGAACCAGCGCGTGGAGTTCGAGATCACGCAGGGCCAGAAGGGCCCCCAGGCCGAGTCAGTTCGCCCGGTCTGATCCAGCCCGTCAGGTGAGGGGCCGGCACCGTACGCGGTGCCGGTCCCGCTTGTTCTTGGGGCTCATGCTGGCCGGCGTGCTCGCCGGCAATCTGATGGCTGTGTCCGCCCGGGCGACGGTGACGAAGCCGGCGGCACTGGCCGCCCGGTCGGCCCACCGCTCGGCCGGCCCAACAATGATCGACGGGGACTCCCCGTCCTTCGGCCGACCGACCGGCGCCACTCGGCCAGAGCAGACAGGTGGCGTCGGGTTGCCGCCGGCACCCGGCGGCCGATTGACCCGGATCTCCCCTGCCGGCGGGGCGATCGCGCTGACCTTCGACGACGGCCCGGACCCGCGCTGGACCGGGCAGGTGCTCGCCCTGCTGGCGCAGTACCGGATGCACGCGACCTTCTGCCTGATCGGCACGTACGCCAGGAAGTACCCCGCTCTGGTCCGGCAGATCGTGGCCCGCGGGAACAGTCTGTGCGACCACACGTTCACCCACGACGAGCACGTCGGCAGCCGGCCGGTGCTGCAGATCCGGGCGCAGCTCGAGTCCGCGTACGCCGCGATCACGGCCGCCTCCGGCGGGGTGCCGCCGAGGTACTTTCGCGCGCCGGCCGGGCGCTGGACGCCGGCGCTGCTGTCCGAGTCGCGCGCCGAGGGGATGACCCCGTTGGGCTGGAGTGTCGACCCGCGCGACTGGGCCCGCCCAGGCACGCCGGCCATCACCGCCGCGGTCTTGCGCAGCCTGAAGCCGGGCTCGATCGTGTTGATGCACGACGGCTACGGACGCCGCGATCAAAGCGTTGCGGCGCTGCGGCAGATGCTGCCTGTCTTGGTGGCCCGGCGGCTGCATTCGGTGGCCCTGTAGGCCTTTGGCCGGCATCGCCGCAGTCCCGTATGCTGGCCCTGCTCGCGACGGCTAGCCGTACGGGCGCGCGGCCGCTCGGTGGGCACCATGTGCGAGCATGGGCCGTCCGGCGTCATCGCGCCCCCATCGTCTAGTGGCCCAGGACGCCGCCCTTTCAAGGCGGTAGCACGGGTTCGAATCCCGTTGGGGGCACGCACAACTACACGCAAGGCCCAGTAGCGCAGTCGGTTAGCGCGCCGCCCTGTCACGGCGGAGGTCGCGGGTTCGAGTCCCGTCTGGGTCGCTGGGGCAGGTAGCTCAGTCGGTACGAGCGTCCGCCTGAAAAGCGGAAGGTCGGCGGTTCGACCCCGCCCCTGCCCACCATCACTGCAGGCCGGGCCGTCTGCAGCACGCTACGGTGGTGTTCGGCATGACCCGCATCTGGTTGCCTCAGTCGCGGCGCCGCCGTTTCCTTGCCGGGGGGCTGGCTGTCGCATTCCTGCTGGCTGGGTTCTGGGGCTTTCGCCTCTGGCGCCTCAACGGTGACGTCGGTCGATACGCGAAGTACTGGTCGCAGCCGCACGGCGGCGCCGGGGGTTTGGTGTACGTGGCGCTGGGCGATTCAGCTGCCCAGGGCCTCGGTGCCAGCAGACCGGAACTCGGGTACGTCGGGCTGGTAGCCGCGCGGCTCCGGGCGACGACGTCCCGACCCGTCCGGGTCATCAACCTGAGCCGGAGCGGAGCCCACATCCGAGACGTCCTTGCCACCCAGGTACCACGACTTGCCGGGCTGCACGCCGACCTCGTCACCGTCGATGTTGGTGGCAATGACATCACCTCCTACGACCGGCGGCAGTTCGAACGGGATGCCGTGGCGCTGTGCTCGGCGCTGCCGGCCGGTGCGGTCATCGCCGATGTGCCGTACTTCATGCACGGCAAGTGGGAGCGAAACGCCGAGTCCGGAGCTCGCTTTCTGCAGCGGGAGGCGGCCGCCCACGGGCTGCGCGTTGCGCGGCTGCACGACGCGTTGCGCAGCACCGGGTGGTCCGGCATGTTCACCAGCTACGCGGCCGACTGGTTCCACCCCAACGATCGCGGCTACCGCGTCTGGGCCCAGGCCTTCTGGGAAGCGATCCGGCACGAGGAGGAACGGTGAGGAAGTTCACGGTGCGTCCGCCGCTGACCCTGAAGGGCCGCACGTTCAAGGGCCTGCGCGGCTGGTCGGGCAAACCGCTGCATCCGCCGCTGACCGATGTTCCGATCGCTGCGTACCTGCTCGCCGCGGTTTTCGACGTCGTCTCCCGGGTCGGCGGCCCGGACCATACGTGGTCACGTGAGCTGTGGCACGCCGGCACATATGTGTTCCTCGGTGGCATTACGGTGTCGCTACTCGCCGCGCTGACCGGGTTCTGGGACTGGCGCAGCTCTTCGGAACCCGGCACCCAGGCCCGGCGCACGATCAACACTCATGCGGTCATCATGATCGCGGTGACGGTACTTGCGCTGGCCGACCTGGGCTGGCGATTGAAGACCTTCCACACGGCCAGCTGCTCCCCGACCGGTGTTGTCGTGCTGTCCGTGCTGATCGCGATCCTGGTCTCGATCGGAGCCACCTTCGGCGGCAGCCTGGTGTATGACTACGGGTTCAACGTGGAGACCGCCGGCGACCACCCGGTGTGGCACAAGTCGGAGCGGGATGTGCTGCCCGGCCAGCCCGAGTGAGCTAGCCCCTCAGCAGCGCAGCAATTAGCGCGCCGTCCGGCCTGATACCGGCCGGCCCGCCTGGACAGCGCCGCCCACGAGGCCACGGGCCGCCCCACCGCGCACAGGCAGCCCGCCGGCGGTGTACATCGCCTCGTTGAACGCCTTGCCGTTGATCGGCGCCTTACCCACGGCGAAGATCGCGTACGCCTTGCCGCCGTTCAGGATGGAGCAGGAGATGTAGTCGCCAACCATCCTGCCCTGCGTCGTGGCCGCGATCTGGCTGAGCTTCATCGGGCCGGCGACGGTGGTGGCCGTGCTCCAGCCGGCGCCGCCATTCGTCGAGCTGATGAAGCCGACCTCGAGCTGGCACGTGGCGACCGTGCACTTGGCGTGCGGGTAGAAGTAGTAGTAGAGGCCGAGCTGCGCCGTGCTGCCCGAACTCGCGCGATTCACGCCGAGTCCAGGAATGAAGTGGTCGACACCGCTGCCGGTCGCGTCGATCGGGATGCGCGTCACGGCCGACCAGCCGGTGCCGTTGGCCGATGTGGAGTAGACGATGTCGTTGGCGGTGCACCCGGTCCGAAAGCGACAGTCCTGCCAGGCGACGTAGACCTTGCCGGCGGCGTCGACCTCGGCGCTGGGCAGCCCCTCACCGTCTCGCAAGCCGCCGGCGACGAAGTGCGCCTGCACGTTCGCCACCAGTACGTCCGAGCCCCACGACGACCCGCCGTTGGTCGAGAGGAATGAACGGATCGAGCCACCGTTGGCCGAATAGGGAACGACAACGGCTCCGCCGGGCTGCACCAACGGCTGCCCGCCCAGGCCGCTCGGCGAGCCTGCCGCCGCCTTGGCCGGCGACCAGGTAGCGCCGCCGTCGGAGGAGGTGCTCATCAGCATCAGGTTGCCCGCAGAGGTGCGGTCCACCTCGACGTAGCAGCGACCGAAGTAGGGGCTGTTCGCCGTGTTGTCGCAGACGATCCAGGACTTGTCGTAGCTCTGGTTGTCGTTGCCAACCGCGAGCACCGGCGCCTGCCAGGCGAGGCCGCTGGCCGAGCGGCTCACAGTCACCCCACGGCCGTCTGGGGTGGCGTCAAGGACGAGCCCGGCGATCAGCCAGGTGTGGTGCTTGGCGTCGTAGGCCACGCTCGGGTCGCTGACCCGGGCCCACCGGCCGCCCCGGTAAACCGTGATGCCCGGCAGCGTGCCGTGCTGCCAGGTGGCGCCGGCATCGGTAGAGGTGTCCCAGCCGAGGTCGGACGCCCCGCCGTCGGTAAAGCGGCCCACCTGGGAGGCGGCGACGATCGTGGAGCCGTAGCCGAACGTGTCCGGCTCCACTTCGGTGGCGTGCTGGCTGCCGGCATTGGTGAACGGATCGAAGCTCACCCGCAGAAGTGGGCCGGCGGCGGTTGCCGGCACGGCCAGCATCGTCAGCACCGCCGCGGCCAAGCCGACCACGGCCGGCGCGTACCAACGCCGGCCCGATCCGAGCAATCTCATCGCTGCCCCGTTCCTCAGTGCCGCCATCTTGCACCACCCGGCGGACAAATGGGACGCCCCCGATCGGCTCAACTTCCGGAAGATCCGAAAGTCGTGCCGGAAAGTACTTAAGTTGCCGGCCGGACCTGCCGATCTGGAGCCTGTCGCCACACCATGTGAATCCACCCACGGGGGAATCCTGATGAAGTCACGTTCCTTGGCAGGTCTTTTTGCGGCCGCTGCGGTTGCTGCCACGCTTTCAACGACAGCGGTTCCCGTGTCGATGTCCGTGCTCGCCGCACCTCACTCGTCGGGCGGCGGCGCGTCCCTCAGCGGAGCCTCACTCAGCCTCGCGCCCGGTGGCGGCGCCTCACTCAGTGCCGGCTCGCGGAATGGTGCCTCGTTGAGCTGACGCCTCCGTCAGCCTCCACGGTTGCCCGCCTGGCCCGGCGTGTGTTGGCCGCTTCCCGGCCGAGGGCCTCCTCTCCCCGCCGGCATCGCCCGGCCTCCGAGTGGTATCTGGTCGGCCTCGGCGCCCTGCTGGCGGTCGCCGGCGCGACCTTGATGCTCGCCCGGCCCGGCCCTGGCCCGCTCCAGACGGCCGACACTGTCTGGATAGCGGTCGCCATCGCCGTCGTGTTCGCCGCGGCCGAAAGCAGCCTCGTGCACGTCGAGGTGCGCCATCAGACGTTCACCGTCTCGCTGAGCGAGCTGCCGCTCCTGCTGGGGCTCTTCCTCCTACCACCGATCTGGGTGCTCGCCACCCGGCTGGCTGCCGCATCCGTGGTCTTCCTCTTCCGTCGTACGGCACGGGTGAAGGTCGTGTTCAACCTGGGGTTGTTCGTCGCAGAGGTTGGAGCGGCCGAACTGATGTTCCAGGCGTTGTCGGTCGGCAACGGACTCGCGCCACGGGACTGGCTGATCGCGTACCTGACCACCCTGGTCGTCGACGGCATCGGTTCGGTCGCCGTAGTGGCAGCTATCGGGCTCCTCCAGGGCCGGGTCGGGATATCCGAGCTCGGCTGGACGATTCCGGTCCTGGCAGTCACCGGTGCCCTCAACACGACCCTGGCCCTGCTCGCCCTCCTCGTGTTCCAGGTCAACCCGGCGGCCATCGTCCTGCTTGTGGTCCTGCTGGTGGTCATCGCCATGGCCTACCGGGCGTACCGGCGGCTGCTGCGGCAGCACGCCGACCTGGGTCAGCTCTTCGCCTTCACCCAGACGGTGGGGGCGGCCCAGACCAGCGACGGGATGATTGCGGAGCTGCTCCGGCAGTCGCGGGTCCTGCTGCTGGCCGAAACCGCATTGTTGCGGTTGGCCCCCCAAGGAGCGCCCGAAGACCGGCCGGCGTGGCCGCCGGCGCCCGGCCTGCCCCCGGAACCACTGGTGATCCCGAGCAGCACCCGCGACCCGGTCCTGCGAGCCTGGCTGCGTCAGGCCAACCTGCGCGATGCACTGCTGGTCCCCTTGCATGACAACGGGCGGGTGATCGGCATGCTGCAGGTTGGCAACCGGACCGGGGTGGGCACCTTCAACTCCGATGACCTGCAGCTGCTGCAGACGGTCACGGCGCACGCCGAGGTCATTCGCAACAACGCGCATCTGCTCGAGCAATTGCGCTACGACGCGCAGCATGACGGGCTGACGGGACTGGCCAACCGAAGCCTGTTCCTGTCCCGTTTGCAAGACCGACTGGCGAGCTGCGCCGACTCCACGTCGACGGAGGGCCTGTTGGCCGACAACGCTGATCCGGCCGGCGTCGAAGCCGCTGTCCTGCTGCTGGATCTGGACCGCTTCAAGGAGGTCAACGACACGTTGGGCCACCACATCGGCGACCTGCTGCTGTGTCAGGTTGCCGACCGGCTCAAGAAGGCGCTTCCGCCGGGTGAGGTCGTCGCTCGCCTCGGCGGTGACGAGTTCGCAGTGCTGCTCGAGCGCTGCAGCGGTGTCGGCGAGGCCAGCGCGATCGCGGTCGCGACCCGCCGCGCCCTGGCCGACCCGTTCCATGTCGCCGGCACCTCGCTGGAAGTGGGCGCGTCGGTGGGCATCGCCGTGATGCCGACCGACGGCCGACAATCCGCGACGGTCCTGCAGCACGCAGATGTGGCGATGTACTCGGCCAAGCGAAGCCCTTCCGGAGTGGCCCGCTATCAGCGCAACGACGACCAGAGCAGCCTCAACCGGCTCGCCCTGGCCGGCGAGCTACGTCGGGCCATCGCAGCCGGCGAGTTGCATGTCCACTACCAGCCGCAGGTTGACATGGCCTCGGGTGCCATCGTTCGGTACGAGGCGCTGGTCCGCTGGCACCACCCGCGGCGTGGCCTTCTCGCCCCGGAGGAGTTCATCCCGATCGCCGAACAGACCGGGCTGATCGGAGCCCTCACCCGGGAGGTGCTGCGGCAGGCGTTGGGCGCCTGCCAGCACTGGCAGCACCAGCAGCCCGGGGCGGCGGTGGCAGTGAACCTCTCGGCCCGGGCGCTACTCGAGGCTGACCTGCCCGGTTCGGTCCGGCACCTGCTGGCGGAGGCTGGGATAGCGCCACGTCTGCTCACGATGGAGATCACCGAGAGCAGCGTGATCGGCGACTTTGATCCTGCGCTGGCCGCACTACAGGAGCTCAACGCGCTCGGCGTCCGGTTGTCCGTGGACGACTTCGGTACCGGCTACAGCTCGCTGTCCTACCTGCAACGCCTGCCGGTACGCGAGGTCAAGATCGACAAGTCATTCGTGATCCCTATGCGGGTGTCGACCAACGATGCCGCGATCGTGCGGGTGATCGTCGACCTGGCGCACACCCTCGGTCTCACCGTGGTGGCCGAAGGGGTCGAGGACGCCGAAACCTGGGACGCGCTGGCAGCGCTCGGCTGCGACACCGCGCAAGGATTCCTGCTCAGCCCGCCGATGCCGGCCGATCAGGTGGCAGGGTGGCGCAACTCGCGGCCTCAGCTGCCCAGCTCGGTCTCGTCCGCCAGCATGCTGGTCACGTCGTCGACGGCGCCGCGGGCCCGATAGGCGGCTCGCTGCCGGGTCACTCCACTGCCGCGGCCCAGCACGCCGGCTAGTGCGGCATCGACGAACTCCGCGTCGCCGTCTTCCTCCAGCGCCGGCCGGACATGTTCGACGAGGCCCTGCACGACGTCACGTGCCGGCGCCGGCCGGCCGGTCAGCGGGTCGACCAGGTCGCCGTCGAGGCCGTATCGCGCGGCCCGCCAATGGGCCGCCCGCAACAACTCTGCAGGGGTGTCGTCGCACCGCCGGCCGGCCTGCTCCGCGGCAACCGAGGTGCGAGTCAGCCCCCGAGCAAGCGCCGCGAGGAGCAGCGCATCGTCGACCCGCAAGCACACGTCAGGAACCCGGAACTCCACTGTGTCGTAGCGCTCGGACGGCCGCGCGTCCCAGTAGAGCATCGCCTTGTCACGCAACACCCCGGTGGCCAGCAGGGCGGTCACCAGAGCGTCGTACTCGGTCCAGGAGGCGAGCGCCGGCGCGGCGCCGGCGGTGGGCCAGCGGGCCCATACCTGCGACCGATAGCTGGCGTAGCCGGTGTCCATCCCACGCCAGAACGGGGAGTTCGCCGACAGCGCGAGCAGCGCCGGCTGCCACGGCCGGGACCGCCGGATCGCGGCCACCCGCAGGTCGGGATCGTCGACCTGCACATGGATGTGACAGCCGCAGACGGGCCGGTGCGTCGCCGGCCCGAAGGTCTCGGCAAGTTCTTCGTAGCGGTCCGTGCGGGTCGGCGCGACCTGCGCGGTGGCCGCCGGCCAGGTGCCGCTGGCGGCGATCCGGCAGCCGACCTTCGCCGCGGCCGCAGACAGGTCGCGGCGCAACCTGAGCAAGCCAGTGCGCAGGTCATCGAGGCTGGAACAGACCCGGCTCCCGGTCTCCAACTGGGTACGCAACAGCTCCGGCTCGACCTGGTCGGACAGGCCCCCGCTCAGTGCCGCGAGCACCTCCGGAGCACCGGAGCGCAACTCGCCGGTCGCCGCGTCGAGAACGTGGAACTCCTCCTCGACGCCGACCGTGAAGGCGCTCATCGGCCCATCATGCACACTGTCGCCGTGCTCTCCCGCGCCGGCGCCACGGTCGCCGGCCTGCTGCTCGCCGCCGCCTGCACCGCGCACCACAACCCCGCACCGCAGCAGGGACAGCACGCCGGACCGCGAGCCCGCAGCGCGTCGAGCCCACCCGCGAAGGCACCGACCGCGCGGGTCGGCTTCACGATCGCCGCGACCGGCGACCTGCTCGCGCACGAGCCGGTGGTTCAGGCGGCGCAGGCGGCAGCGGGTGGGCACGGCTACGACTTCCGGCCGCTGCTAGCGCGGGTGCGACCGATCCTGTCGCGGGCCGATCTCGCGATCTGCCACCTCGAGACGCCGCTGTCGCCCGACGACCGGCGGATCTCCTACTATCCCGACTTCCAGGCTCCCCGCGAGATCGCGCCGGCGATCCGCTGGGCCGGCTTCGACACCTGTACGACGGCTTCCAACCACACCCTCGACGACGGCCCGGCCGGCGTCGCGCACACGCTGGACCTGCTCGACGCGGCCGGCGTGCGACATGCCGGCGCCGCCCGCAACGCCGCCGAGGCAGCCCGACCGGTGATCTACACCGTCCGGGGATTCCGGGTCGCGCACCTGGACTACACCTACGGGCTGAACGGCCACTCGGTGCCGGCTGGGCAGCCCTGGCTGGTGCCCTTGATCGACCCAGCACGCATCCTGCGGGATGCCCACGCGGCCCGGGCCGCGGGCGCGCAGTTCGTTATCGTCAGCTTTCACTGGGGCCAGGAGTACTCGTCTGGCGTCACGGCTGACCAGCGCGATGTCGCCCGCCGTCTGCTCGCCTCACCCGACGTGGACCTGGTGCTGGGGTCGCACGCGCATGTGCTGCAGGCCGTGGAGCGGATCGCCGGCAAGTTTGTCGTCTATGGGATGGGTAACTTCCTCGCGCGGCACGCACCGTGCTGCGATTCCCCGCCGACGTTCGACGGGGTGATCGTGAACATCACCGTGCAGCCCCGCGCCGGCCGGCTGATGGTGACGGCGCTGACGTACGCCCCGACGCACGTGAACCCGGACACCCTGGTGGTCGAGCCGGTCGCGCAGACGCTGCGCCGCCTCGGCGCGGGCGCCGCACGTAGCGCGCTGGTCGAGTCGTGGCGCCGTACGGTCGCCCGGATGGACATGCTGCACGCGGCGGCGTACGGGGTCCGGCCGGACGACCCGCCGGCCGGCCTGCCGACGAGTTGACCGGCCGGCCGCCTACTTGGGGACCAGGTGGCCGTGGATCTCGGTGGTCAGCGTGTGGATGGCCCGGGTCAGCTCCGTGTTGGTCTTGAGTTCCACCTCCTGCGCGGTGAAGTCGTGGTTGGCCTTGGCCTGCTGGAAGGCCGACGCCCGGTTCTGCCCGATCATCACGAACGTGGACAGGAAGATCGCCTCCAGCGACACGATGAGGGTCAGCTTGGGCCACGGGTCGGACTCGATGAACAGCATCCACACGGCGAAGACCACCGCGTGGAGGTAGACGAACGGCATCGAGCCGGCGAAGGAGGTGATGGCGTCGGCGATCCGCAGCTGGAGGTCAGCCGCTCGGTGTTCCAGATGTGCCGCCACGATCGGGTGGCGTGGGCGGTCAAGCTGGACTTGGCTCACGTGTCCCTGCCTCTCTGACAGACCGGGGGCGCCGGCGGCCGCCGGCCTAATGCAAGGTCATGCTCCACCCATTGGTGCCGGCGGCGGAGCCGGGACAGCAGACGACCCCGCACCATGAGGCACGGGGTCGTCCGGCGTGAAGCTGGTCTGCGGTCTGTTCAGCCCTCGCGCTGCGACGGGATGCCACCGAGCAGCGAGCGCACCTCGGACTCCTTGTAGCGGCGGTGCCCGCCCAGGGTGCGAATCGAGCTGAGCTTGCCGGCCTTGGCCCAGCGGGTGACGGTCTTGGGGTCAACCCGGAACATCGTGGCAACCTCTGCCGGGGTCAGAAGGGGCTCGGCTTCCGGTGAGCGAACTGCCATTTCGGTCTCCTTGGTGTGATTCCCCGCTGCGGTGCGTCCCAGTCATAGTGCGTGCTACCGCGCAATTCCGACATGGCCCAAAGAGGCCATCTTCGAACCGTCAATTCGGGTCAGTTTGCGGCTTCTTGCAGCTGTGCTGGCCGCCAGCGGTCGGCCACCCGCTCGTACGCGGCGCCGGCGCCGGCCGCGTCTCCGGTCGACAGGGCGCCCAGGGCGGCGGCCACGTCCGCGGCCGATTCGTCCGCGGCAAGCGCGTTCTCGTCGAAGAGCCAGACCACCCCGCCGTAATCCAGTTCGACCAGCGAACGGGGATGAAACGCTTCCAGCCACCGGGCCAACTCCTCCACGCCGGCGGTCACCGCGTTCTCCCCCAGCCCCTTGCGCAAGACCGCCAGGGCGCGCGCGGCCCGCCGGCGCGCCTTGGCCATCTCCGTGACGTACACGACCTCGCGCCGGCCGGCGCTCACCCGGATCTGGCGCTCCGGGGGTGCGAACAGGACGAACCATCGCACCGGCACCGCCCAGGTAGCGGTGACGATGTGCGAGCGCGACTGCGGGTGGGTCAGCCGCCATGCCGCGAGATCGGTGCCGGCCTGCTGGGCTACCGCCGGCGGCAGGAAGGGCTGCAGCAGTACGCCGGCGATGTCGTTCCCGAACTCCTCGGCGGACTCCCACGCGCGGAGTGCGGTGCGCCACGGGCAGACCAGTGCCACACCGTCGTGGTCGGCGACGTAGGCATGCTCCCCCGGGTCGGGGAGCCGGCCGGACAGCATCCGGCGCAACGCGTGGGCGTGCTCCAGCCGCGGCCCGTCGCTGCGCCGGGGGGCCCGGCCGGCGGCCACGTAGCGGCGCCACAGATCCCGCTCCGGTTCGGGAAAGGCCACCAGCGGCTCGTACACCCGCAGGTAGGCGGCGTAGGGAGGTGGCACGGTGGCGATGGTCGCACGCATTACGCTGTTGCCCTTGGCGCAGACCCCGCCGGTATCCCGGCGGATCCCGGCGGCCGGCCTCACGAAGGCCCAGCCAGCGGCGGGCGCAGGCGGAGGGAGTGACGGTGGGCGTATTCGAGGCCCGGACCGGACACGAGCAGGTGGTCTTCTGCCAGGACGCCGGCGCCGGCCTGCGATCGATCATCGCGATCTACTCCACCGCGCTCGGCCCGGGGCTCGGCGGCACCCGCTTCTACCCGTACCACTCAGAGGCCGACGCGCTGGCCGACGTGCTCAACCTGTCGAAGGCCATGGCCTACAAGGCGGCCTGCGCGGGCCTGGACCTCGGCGGCGCCAAGGCGGTGATCATCGGCGACCCGGCCCGGGACAAGACCGAGGCACTGCTGCGGGCGTACGGCCGCTTCGTCCAGTCGCTGCACGGCCGCTACTTCACTGCCTGTGACGTGGGCACCTATGTCGCGGACATGGACGTGATCGCGCGAGAGTGCCGGTACGTGACCGGCCGCTCTCCCGAGCATGGCGGTGCCGGCGACTCCTCGGTGCTCACCGCGCTCGGGGTGTTCCAGGGGATGCGGGCCGCCGCCGCCCACGCGTGGGGGCAACCCAGCCTGACCGGCCGGCGGGTCGGCATTGCCGGCGTGGGCAAGGTCGGCTACCACCTGGTCGAGCACCTCGTCTCGGACGGCGCGTCGGTGGTCGTCTCGGACGTGAGTGCGGCCGCCGTCGGCCGAGTGCAGGCTGCCTACCCGGGCGTCGAGGTGCTTGACGTCGATGCCCTGCCGGCGGCCGCGATGGACGTGTACGCGCCCTGCGCGCTGGGCGGCGCGCTGGATGACGAGACGGTGCCGGCGCTGCAGGCCCGGGTGGTGTGTGGCGGCGCGAACAATCAGCTCGCGCACCCTGGCATCGACAAGCAACTGGTCGACCGGGGCGTCCTGTACGCGCCGGATTACGTGGTCAATTCCGGCGGCCTTATTGCGGTCGCCGACGAGATCGCCGGCTATTCCGAGGCCCGGGCCCGGCAGCGCACCCTGGCCATCTTCGACACCGCCCAGCGGGTGTTCGCGATTGGCGACGAGGAGGGCGTGCCGCCGGCGGCGGCGGCCGATCGGCTGGCCGAGCGCCGGATGGCCGAGGTCGGCCGGCTGCGCTCGATTCTGCTGCCCGGCTGAGGTTGTCGGGACCCGCGTTTCGCATCGCCCCGGCCAACGGCGAGGCGGTCCGGCGTGTACGGTAGGAAAACGGAGATACTCAGCTTCCGGGGCCGCCTCGAGCAGGCCGCCCCGTTGTTACGTGCAAGGGGGTCGAGCCATGGGGCGCGGCCGGGCGAAGGCCAAGCAGACCAAGGTCGCTCGTGAGCTGAAGTACAGCACCCACGAGACCGACCTCGAGCGGCTGCAACGTGAGCTTGCCGGCGGGTCGGGCGATGGTCCGGCCAAGGGTCGGGACGGGTCGGCCGACGACGAGGTCGACGGCGACGACCGCTGGGCCTCCGCCGGTAGCTGAGCACCAGGCCGGCTGTCGAAATGCCGACGGGGTGCGCTTGACGGACCTTCTGGCTATTCGCCGGCTGACCGATCCGCCTCGAGGAGCATCATGTCGGCCGCCGCCAGCAGATCACGGGCTACGGCCTCCCCCTCAGTGCCCGTCACGAGGCGGCCGTCCTGCACGTCGGACTCGGTGGCTAGGTTGACAAAGGCCAGGACGAGCGGATCGACGACTATTGAGCTGGGACGCTCCCACACCTCGACCTGGAAGATCGGATCGGCTTTTGATGATTGCATTGAGCCGCTGAGCAGCCTCCGCGCGGAGACTCGAACCATGTCTAGCCGCTCGGACTGAGAGTCGTCCAGAACCCTCCGTGTTTGAAGTCCTTGCGCGAGTGACAGCTCGGTTTGCAGTTCCTTCCGCAACCGGGAGAGCCGTGTCTCCAACTCCTGCCGAGGCTCATCGCCCTTGTAAGTCAGCCAGGCCGCATTACGCAGTTCTGCGGCGAGAATCTCCACGACGAAATCGCCTTCGGCCGAAATGAAGTCAACGGCATGCGCCTCAGCACCGACGACCTCGGGATCCCAGCCCTCTCGCCGTCCGGCCGCCGCGATCAGGCGCTCCAATCGCGGGCGACGATGACTAGCCCGGTTCATATTCGTCATTGGGGTCTGTCGGGTGCCGCGACACTCCTGCTCCGGCACTTCCTGCGGCGGGGCTAGTCGTCGTCGAGGTCGGCCTGTTCGAAGTACGGTTC
>JALZAK010000090.1 GCA_030948385.1 Actinomycetota bacterium | reverse complement strand
CGCCCGCCGGGCGCCCCGGACTGGGAGTTGAGCGCCACCGCCTGGCTCTACGACCTGGTGCCGGCGGACTACCGCGCCTACGACGTGCTGCGTAAGTACCCGGTGCTGCTCGCCCGGATGGCCGGTGAGCACCTCGCGGCCGAACTCGAGGCGGCCCGCACGGGTTGGCGCACCCTGCGCTACGACCTGCGCGACACCCTGCCGCCGGAGGCGATCGAGGCGGCGATGCTGGCCTACGAGCGCGAGGGCCGCCGGCTGGCCGACCTCGCCCGCGCGGTAGCGGTCGTGAGCGAGGCGTTGCAGGGACACCGGTGGGTACCCCGGTTGTAGCCGGCGCAGCAGAGGCATCCACGCCGGCGGTTAGGATCGAATACCGGTACAGGCGCCGGGTGAGAGGAGTTCGATGACCCTGCTGTCGTCGATCGCCGCCCCGGAGGATCTGCGCCAGGTGCCGTCTGAGGACCTGCCCGGCCTGGCTGCCGAGATCCGCGACTTCCTGGTCGCGAAAGTATCCCGGACCGGCGGTCATCTTGGCCCCAACCTCGGCGCCGTCGAGCTGACGATCGCCCTGCACCGGGTGTTCGACTCGCCGCGCGAACCGATCCTGTTCGACACCGGCCATCAGTCCTACGTCCACAAGATGCTCACCGGCCGGCAGGGCGGCTTCGACCGGCTCCGCCAGCGCGGCGGACTGTCCGGCTATCCCAGTCGCGCGGAGTCCGAACACGACTGGATCGAGAACTCCCACGCCTCGACCGCGCTGTCGTACGCCGACGGCTTGGCCAAGGCCTTCGCACTGCGCGGGGAGCGGCGCACCGTGGTGGCCGTCGTGGGTGACGGGGCGCTGACCGGCGGCATGTGCTGGGAGGCCCTCAACAACATCGCCGCGGCCAAAGATCGCTCGGTCGTGATCGTGGTCAACGACAACGGGCGGTCCTACTCGCCGACTATCGGCGGCCTGGCCAACCACCTGGCCTCGCTGCGGCTCTCCCCGAGCTATGAAAGGGTCCTCGACCTGGTCAGGGACACCCTTTCGCGGACCCCGCTGGTCGGCGCGCCGCTGTACGACGCCCTGCACGGGATCAAGAAGGGCCTCAAGGACGCGGTCGCACCACAGGGCCTTTTCGAGGATCTGGGACTGAAGTACGTCGGCCCGGTCGACGGCCACGACGAGCCGGCGATGGAATCCGCGCTGCGCCGGGCACGTGACTACGGCGGCCCGGTCCTGGTCCATTGCGTGACCCGGAAGGGCTTCGGCTACGGGCCGGCCGAGGCCGACGAGGCCGACTGCCTGCACGGGCCGGGCAGCGCCTTCGACCCGGTCACCGGGCAACTGCTGTCCGCCGGAGGTCGCAAGTGGACGAAGGTCTTCAGCGAGGAGATGGTGCGGCTCGGCGCGGAGCGCCCCGACATCGTCGCCATCACCGCGGCCATGCTGCATCCCACCGGCCTGGCTGCCTTTGCAGCAGAGTTTCCCGACCGTAGCTACGACGTAGGGATCGCCGAGCAGCATGCGGTGACCTCCGCGGCCGGCCTGGCCATGGGCGGCATGCACCCGGTCGTCGCCGTCTATGCGACGTTCCTCAACCGTGCCTTCGACCAGGTGCTGATGGATGTCGCGCTGCATCGACTACCGGTGACGATCGTGCTCGACCGCGCCGGCATCACTGGCGATGACGGCGCCTCGCACAACGGCATGTGGGACCTGTCGCTGCTCAACATCGTCCCGGGGGTCCGGATCGCTGCACCGCGCGACGAACCCACCCTGTGCGAGGAGCTGCGCGAGGCCGTCGCCATCTCGGACGGTCCCACGGTGGTCCGCTTCCCCAAGACCGCGCTGGCCGGCGACATCGCGGCGGTGCGCCGGGTGGGGCCGGTCGACGTCCTGTTCGAGGCGCCGGACGCCGACGTGCTGATCATCTCCGTGGGAGCGATGGCCCAGATGGCCCTCGAGGTCGCCCAGCGGGTCGCCGCCGAGGGCATTGCGGCCACCGTGGTCGACCCGCGCTGGGTCACCCCGGTGCCCGAGGAGCTGCGGTCGCTGGCCGCGGCGCACCGGCTGGTGGTCACCATGGAGGACGGCGGCCGAGCGGGTGGGATCGGCGCACAGGTGTCGCAGGCTCTGCGTGATGCCGACATCGACGTGCCGACCCGTGATGTCGGAATCCCGCAGCGGTTCCTGGAACACGGCAACGCGCTGCAGGTACGCGCGGACATCGGGCTGACCCCGCAGGGGGTCGCCCGCCGGGTCGTCGGCTGGGTGTCCCGGCTGGATCCCGGCGAGCTGATCGAGGACCGTCCGCCGCGTTCCCGCAGCCAGCGCTAGCCCGGCACGCGGCCGAACTCACGCCGGCTTGACCCCGGCCTGGCAGGCTGGAGTCGTGCGGGTACTGCTGGTGGAGGACGAGCGAGCGCTGGCCGACGCGATCGCCCGTGGGCTGCGCCGCGAGGGGATGGCCGTCGACGTGGCCTACGACGGCCCCGACGGCCATGAAAAGGCCCTGGTCACCCGGTATGACGTCCTGGTTCTCGACCGGGATCTGCCCGGCATGTCGGGGGACCGGATCCTGCACGATGTGACCGCCTCGGGGTCGCTGACCCGGGTTCTCATGTTGACCGCCAGCGGCACCGTCGCCGACCGGGTGGAGGGGCTCGGGCTGGGCGCCGACGACTACCTCGGCAAGCCGTTCGCCTTCGACGAACTTGTTGCCCGGATCCGGGCCCTCGGCCGGCGGGCGACCCCGCCGGCACCGCCCGTCCTGTCTGTCGGCGACATCGCGTTGGACCCGGCCCGCCGGACCGTCAGCCGGGCCGGCCGGCCGCTGGAACTGACCCGCAAGGAGTTCGGCGTACTGGAGGTCCTGCTCGCCGCGGCCGGCGCGGTGGTGTCCAGCGAGGAGTTGCTCGACCGGGTCTGGGACGAGCATGCCGACCCGTTCACCACGACCGTCCGGGTGACGATGATGACCCTGCGCAAGAAGCTGGGGGACCCGCCGCTGATCGAGACCGTGGTCGGCTCGGGGTATCGGATGTCCGTGCCGTGACGGCGCTGCGTCCGACGCTGCGACTGCGGCTGACGTTGCTCTATGGCGGGCTGCTCGTCGGTGTCGGCGTCGTGTTGCTGATGACGTCGTACCTGCTGTTGCGACAGGCGTTGGCCAGCGGACCGCAGTTTCAGCGCGGCGTGCCGCTGCGGGTGGACTACGGCGGGGGCCGGACCGCCGTCGTTGACGCGCGCGCGATCCAGTTGTTCCTGCAGCACGAGACCGAGCAGACCTTGCTGCAGCGGGGCCTGCTCTCGCTGGGGTTGGTCAGCGTCGTCGGCATCGGCGGCGGCTACCTGCTGGCCGGCCGGGCCCTTCGGCCGCTCCAGGAGGTGACCACAACCGCCCGGCGGCTGTCCACCGAGACGCTGGACCAGCGGATCGCCTTGCAGGGGCCGGACGACGAGCTCAAGGAACTGGCGGATACCTTCGACGGCATGATCGGCCGGCTCGGCTCGGCTTTCGACAGCCAGCGCCGGTTCGTCGCCAACGCCAGTCATGAGTTGCGGACACCGCTGTCGGTGATGCGCACCGAGGTAGACGTGACGTTGCGTGATCCGGACGCCTCAGTTGCCGAGTTGCGCCGGATGGGCTGCGTGGTACGGGATGCCACCGAACGGGCCGACCGGCTGGTTGACGCGCTGCTGCTACTGGCCCGGGCAGATGCCACCCGCGGTGCCGAACTCACGGTCCGCGAGCCGGTCGACCTGGCCGCCGTCAGCGGGAGCGCACTCGCGGCCGTGCGGCGGGAGGCCGAATCCGCCGGCCTGCGGGTCGAGGCTGCGCTGTATCCCGCGCCTGTGGTGGGCGACCCGGGCCTGCTGGAGCGGCTGGCCGGAAATCTGGTGGAGAACGCCGTGCGGCACAACCAGGTGGGCGGGTGGCTGGGGGTGCGGACCTGGACCGAGCGCGGTCGGGGCATGCTCTCGGTCGCCAACAGCGGTTCGCCCCTGGACGAGGCCGAGGTGCCTGGCCTGTTCGAGCCCTTCCGCCGGGGTGGCACCGCACGTGTTGCCTCCCGGGGCGCCGGCCTGGGGCTGTCGATCGTGCGCGCGGTGGCTCTCGCCCACGGCGGCACCGTCGAGGCGCACGTCCGGCCGGCCGGTGGCCTGGAGGTCATCGCCGACCTGCCGGCGGCGTCGGCCTGACGGCGGGCCGATGCAGGTCGATCTGATCTCCGGCGGCGGCGAGCCGGTCTCGCGGCGCCGGTCGCGCGCCTGGACGGCGGCCGCGGTGGCGCTGGCCGCTCTGCTCGGCGGCTATCTTCTCGGCTGGGGCCGACACCGCACGCCACATCCCGCACCGGCCCACGCGGCGTCTCTCCGGTGGCGCAACAGGCTGACCTGCTCGACGTCGTAGTCACTGCTGTCGCGACCGTGCTGCTGTTCGCGAAGTACGCGACGGTGCTGAGCCGGCGGACGTCGGCCACCTTGCAGCTCGGGCCGGCCGACGCCGTGCTCCCGGCCCAGACCAGCGGACCCTCCTGCTGGTCGCCGGCCGGGGGGGTATGCCGGCGAGACGGTGCAGCGGGTGGACCTCGAAGGCGACCCGGTGCTGCCGCCAATCCGGATCGCAGGGTACTGGCAGCTGATAGCGGAGACCGCCGGCCGCCGGCTGATCCTGGCCGGCCCACGCGGGGCCCTGGACGTCTGGGACCCAGGATCGGGCGTCTCGGTCCGGCTGGCCGACCACGTGCTGTTCGGTTCGATCACCGGCCCGTGGCTGGTGACGCATCAGCGCTGCGCGGATCAGCCCTGCGACTACCTGCTGCGGTCACTGTCGGGCAACCATCGGATAGCCCTGCGGCTGCCCGCGGGGACGACCGCCGTCGGCCCACCCGTGGTCTCTGCCGACGGTGTGCACTTCGCGGTGGTGGTCAAGATCGCGGCCGGCGACTCGGCGGTCAAGGTCGCGCTGGGCGTGGCCACGGTTCGTACGGCGGGCGAGACGCCCGGTTCGTCCTCGGGGTGCCCTACGGGCGGGGGCACTCGCCGGGTGATGTGCGTCCGGCCTGGTCGACCGACGGCGGCACGGTGTTCGTGCCCCGGCCGGTGTCGGGCGAAGTCGCCTTCTACCGGCCAGGGGCCGCGCGCGCGGAGGTGCTGGCGTACCACCTGGCCGACGTCACCCGGGTCTGGGCCGGCTGAGCCGTTAGCCTGCCGGGGCCGAGCCATCCGGGAACTCAGCCGTGGAGGAGCGTTGTCGCAACAGAGCAACGAGAGCAATGCGCTGCTGGCGAGCCTGACCGCGCAACGGCGTCACGTGCTGGGGATTCTCGATGGCCTGCCCGAGGAGGACCTGCGGCGGTCGGTGCTGCCGTCCGGCTGGACCTGCCTGGGGCTGGTCCAGCATCTCGCGCTGGACGTCGAGCAGTTCTGGTTCCGCGCCGTCGTCGCCGGTGACCCGGCAGTCATCGAAAGCGACGGCCCCGAGAATGCCTGGCAGGTCGCCGCGGACGTGCCCGTCGAGACGGTATTCGACCTGTACCGCACGGAGATCGAGCGCGCGGACGCCATTCTCACGGCGACTGCGATAGATGCTGCCCCCGCCTGGTGGCCGGGGGACCTGTTCGGGGACTTCCGGATGCACGAGCTCCGCCAGGTGGTGCTGCATGTGATCGGGGAGACGGCCTGCCACGCGGGTCATCTCGACGTGGTACGCGAGCTTCTCGACGGCCGGCGATGGATGGTCCTGACCGGCTGAATCGATGGCTCTGCGGTGGGTCGGCTCAGCCCGGCGGCAGTGTCGAGACTCCCGGCGGCAGGAAGCGAGCGCCGGTGACCCGCTCGGCGATCCCGGTCCGGTCCAGATACGGGGTGATGCCACCGAGGTGGAACGGCCAGCCGGCGCCGAGCAGCAGGCACAGGTCGATGTCCTGCGGTGCGGCTACCACACCGCAGTCGAGCATGATCCGCGCTTCCTCGGCGACAGCGGCCAGCGCCCGGCCGCGGACCTGCTCGGCGGAGGACGGCCGGTCGCCCTGGACGAACAGGTCGGCCACCTCGGGATCCAGCGCCGGCACGCCACCGTCCCAGGCGTAGATCCCGGTCTTGCCGGCGGCCACCAGCCGGGCCAGGTTGGCGCTGACCTGAAAGCGGTCAGGGAAGGCCGCGTGCAACGTCTCGCTGACGTGCAAGGCCACCGCCGGCCCGACCAGCGCCAGCAGTACGAACGGCGGCATCGGCAGGCCCAGCGGATCCAGCGCCTGGTCTGCCACATCGAACGGCGTCCCCTCGTCGACCGCGGCGATTACCTCGCCGAGGAAGCGGGTGAGAATCCGGTTGACCACGAATGCCGGCGCGTCGCGAACCAGGACGCAGGACTTGCGCAGCGCCTTGCCCACGGCGAATGCCGTGGCCAGGGCCGCGTCGTCGGTGCGCTCGGCGCGGACCACCTCGAGCAGGGGGAGCACGGCAACCGGGTTGAAGAAGTGGAAGCCCACCACCCGCTCCGGATGGCGCAACCGGCCGGCCATGTCGGTGACCGACAGCGAGCTGGTGTTGGTGGCGAGGATGCACTGCGGCCCTACCACGGCCTCGACGTCAGCGAAGACCTGCGCCTTGACGGCCAGATCCTCGAAGACCGCTTCGAGAACGAAGTCCGCGTCGGCAAAGGCCGCCTTGTCCACTGACCCGGTCACCAGAGCCGTAAGCCGGTTTGCCCGATCGGCCGAGACCCGCCCGCGCTGCCGCAGCCTGTCGATCTCACCGTGTACGTATCCCACCCCGTTGGCGAGCCGGCCGGCGTCGATGTCGGTCAGCACGACCGGCACCTCTAGCCGCTGCACGAACAGCAGCGCGAGCTGGCCGGCCATCAGGCCGGCGCCGGCGATGCCGACCTTGGTCACCGGACGGGCCAGCGCGGCGTCCGGCGCCCCGGCCGGTCGCCTGGCCCGCCTCTGCACCAGGTCGAAGGCGTACAGGCTGGCCCGAAGCTCGTTTCCCATCACCAGGTCGGCGCCGGCCTCGTCTTCCGCGGCGGAGCCGGCGGCGAGATCAGCAGCGCGAGCGAGGTCGAGCAGCGCGAGGGCGCGGTACGGGGCCGGCGCGGCGCCGTGCACCTTCGCGTCGGCGATCCCTCGCCCGCGGGCGAGGGCTGCATCCCACGCCGGTCCGCGGTCCGCATCCCGGCGCTGGACCGCGACATCGCCGCGGACGATCCGGGCCGCCCAGCGCAGCGACTCGGCCAGGAAGTCGGCCGGCTCGAGCAGGATGTCGCTGATGCCCATCGCGAAGGCCTGCGCCGGCCGGAGCATCCGGTTGGTGTTCAGCGCATTTTCGACAATCACCGTCACGGCGTCGTCGGCGCCGATCAGGTTCGGCAACAGATGGGTGCCGCCCCAGCCGGGGACCAGGCCGAGGAAACATTCGGGCAGCGCTATGGCGCCGGCCGCCGAGGACAGGGTCCGGAAATGGCAGTGCAGCGCGAGTTCCAGGCCGCCGCCCATGGCGGCACCGTTGACGAAAGCGAACGTGGGAACGGTCGAGTCGTGCAGCCGCCGGAAGACCGAGTGGGCGAACCGGCTGAGCTCGACCGCCTGGTCTCGGGAGGTGATGAGCGGGATGCCTGACAGGTCCGCGCCGACGGCGAACACAAACGGCTTGCCGGTCACCGCGATGGCCGACACGGCCGGCGGGTGCGCGGCAATGTCGTCCAGCGCCGTGTCCAGCGCCGCCAGCCCAGCCGGGCCGAACGTGCTAGGTCGGGTGTGATCCTGGCCGTTGTCCAGGGTGATCAGGGCGATCTCGGTGGGCAGCCCGGGCACCTCGACGTAGCGGACCGGCGACTTGGTGACGACCTCGTCGGGGAAGCTCACCGTCGTGGTCACGCGGCGCCTTCCCAGGCCGGGTTCTCCCACAACACCGAACCGCCCATCCCGATCCCGACGCACATCGCGGTCAGCCCGTACCGCACCTCCGGCTGCTCGGCGAACTGCCGGCTTAGCTGCGTCATCAGCCGTACGCCCGATGAGGCAAGCGGGTGGCCGAACGCGATCGCACCGCCGTACGGGTTGACCCGGGGATCGTCGTCGGCGAGGCCGAAGTGCTCGAGGAAGGCCAGCACCTGTACGGCGAAGGCCTCGTTGAGCTCGAATAGGCCGATGTCCTCGAGGGCCACCCCGGTGCGCCGCAGGAGCCGCTCGGTCGACGGGATCGGTCCGATGCCCATGATCGCGGGGTCGACGCCGGCGAATGCGTAGCCGACCAAGCGCATCCGGGCCGGCAGACCCAGGTCGGCGGCGACGTCGGCGGCCGCGACGATGCAGCCGGTGGCGCCGTCGTTGAGGCCGGCGGAGTTGCCGGCGGTGACCCGGCCGTGCGGCCGGAACGGCGTTCTGAGTCCGGCCAGGTCCGCCACGGTCGTGCCCGGCCGGGGCTGCTCGTCGCGGCTGGCCAGCGTCCAAGCGCCGGCGGCGTCCCGTGCTCCGACCGGAACCAGGTCGGGCTGGATCTTTCCCTGCGCATAGGCCTTGGCGACCTTGGCCTGGCTCGCGGCGGCGAACGCGTCACAGCGTTTCCGGGAGATTTCTGGAAAGCGGTCGTGCACGTTCTCGGCCGTCGAGCCCATCACCAGCGCAGACGGGTCGACCAGCTTCTCGGACAGGATCCGCGGGTTGGGATCGATGCCCTCGCCCATCGGGTGGTGGCCCATGTGCTCCACCCCGCCGGCGATCGCCACGTCGTAGGCGCCGAAGGCGATCCCGCCGGCGACAGTCGTCACCGCGGTCATCGCGCCGGCGCACATCCGGTCGATCGCGAAGCCGGGCACCGAGGCGGGCAGCCCGGCCAGCAAGCTGGCCAGCCGGCCGATGGTCAGCCCCTGGTCGCCGGTCTGCGTGGTGGCCGCGATCGCCACCTCGTCGACCCGCTCCGGGGGCAGGCCGGGGTTGCGCCGCATCAACTCGCGGATCACCGCCACCACCAGGTCGTCGGCCCGGGTCTGCGCGTACACCCCGCTCTCGCCCGCCCTTCCGAACGGTGTCCGGACGCCGTCGACGAACACGACGTCGCGTGCGGCAGCGAGGGTCACGGCGGCTCCGATCGGGGGAGGTCCGACCGAGGCTAGCCGCTCCTACCCGCCGGTAACAAAGGTCAGGGCTGCCAGAGCTGGAAGTGCACCCCTTGGTTGTCGACGCAGTCGGCGAGCCGGCCGTACGGTCGCGTGACGGGCTCCGCGGCCTGCCCACCGTGGTGCCGGACCCGTACCAGCGCTCCGTCGAGGTCGTGCACCCGAAAGCACAGCTGCACCTGGGGACGGTCGGCCCCTCCGGCCAGGCCGACCATGGGGCTGCACCCCTCGACCTGCCATCCGTGCTCAACACTGCCCGGTGAGAAGTCCCAGCCGAGCACGCCGGCGTAGAAGTCCCTGGCTCGTTGCGCGTCGGTTACCAGCATCGAGACGTAGCCGACGTCGCCGTGCCCCGATCCGGACGGCTCGGCGGCGCGCGGAGCCGAGGTGGTAACCAGCCATCGATGTCCGAACGGGTCAGTGATGACAGCGTTGCGACCATAGGGCTGGTCGGCGACTGGGCGGGTCAGCTCAGCGCCGGCGGCCACCGCCCGGCGCACCGTCGCCTCGACGTCGGGAACCTCCATCACTATCGACTGACTCGTGCCGCCGCGGGCCTTGGGTCCGAGCAGACCCAACTCCGGGTGCTCGTCGGCGAGCATCAGCGGCGCGTTGCCGATGATCAGCTCGGCATGCCCGATCCGCCCGTCCGGCATGACGGTCGGCTGACCTTCCGGGCGCCCATCGAAGACGTCGGCATACCAGTCCAGCGCGCGACGCGCGTCGTCGACGGCGAGGTACGGGGTCAGCGTGAGCCGGCCGGCCGCGGGCACCGTGGTGGCATTGGTCTCGGGCATCTGGTCTCCTGTCGGTCTCAGCGGAGTCGGTCAGTGTTCATCCGGTACGGGCGGCCGCCCCGCTGATTCGGGCGCGACTGCGGCAGCCAGCGTGGCCGCAGTCAGTTCGATCTGCCACTCGCGGGCGCCGGCAGCGCGCAACGCCGCCGCGACGGTCGCCGGTTCGACCGGGTCGGGCGGCGCCCAGGCCAGCCGCCGCACGGTCTCCGGGGAGAGCAGGTTCTCCACGGGCACCGTGTTGTCGGCCGCCACGGCGCCGACCGCCACTTTCGCCGCGCCCAACCGGGCCGCCGCCTCGGGGTCGCGCTCGCGCCACCGATGGGGCGGCGGCGGTCCGTCGCCCGGCGGGCGCAGCGGCGGCAGTTCCTTGTCCGGCAGGCGGCGGGCTGCCTCTACTGCGGTGTACCAGGTGTGCACGTGACGGCGGGTGGCCCGACCGCCGAAGACCGGCAGGCCGAGCAGTGCCTCGGCGGTCATCGGATCGGCCTCGGCGGCGGCAACGATGGCCGAGTCGGGCAGCACCCGACCAGGTGCGAGGTCACGGGCCCGGGCGATGCCGTCCCGGGTCGCCCAGAGCTGGCGAACCGTCGCGAGGGCCCGGGGGCTGCGGATCCGGTGAATCCCCGACGTCCGGCGCCAGGGTTCGGTGCGGGCGGTTGCCGGTGCCGCAGCAACGAGCGCCGCGAACTCCTCTCGAGCCCAGGCCAGCTTGCCCTGCTCGCGCAACTCTGCCTCCAGGGCGTCGCGCAGCTCGATCAGCACCTCGACATCCAGCGCGGCGTAGGTAAGCCATTCGCGCGGCAGCGGGCGGGTGCTCCAGTCGGCGGCTGAGTGGCCCTTCTCCAAGGTGTAGCCGAGGACCTGCTCGACCATGATTGCCAAGCCGACCCGCTCGAACCCGGCCAGCCGACCGGCCAGCTCGGTGTCGAACAGCAGTCGGGGGCGCATGCCGAGCTCGCTCAGGCAGGGCAGGTCCTGGGAGGCCGCGTGCAGCACCCACTCGGTCCCCGCCAGCGCCTGGTCCAGGACGGCCAGGTCGCGACAGTGGACCGGGTCGATCAACGCGGTGCCGGCGCCCCCCCGACGCAGCTGCACCAGGTAGGCCCGCTGGCCGTACCGGTAGCCCGACGCCCGCTCGGCATCGATCGCCACCGGCCCGTCCCCGGCCGCGAACGCGGCGGCCGTGCGGGCCAGGGCGCCGGCGGACTCCACCGGGGCGGGGGTGCCGTCGCGCGGCGCGAGGAGCGGCACCGGCCGGGGGGAGCCGTCCGCGTCGTCGCGAGACGTCTCCGTCACAAGATCAACCGTACGCGACGCCGGGCCCCGGCCGGCGGGGACGCGCGGTCAGCGAATGAGACCGGCGCGCATCACGACGGCGACCATCTCGGCCCGGTCACCCGTGCCGAGTTTGCGGGCGATCCGGGCCAGGTGGCTTTTCACCGTGAGCGCCGACAGGTGCAGCTCCTGGCCGGCCTCGCGGTTCGACCGACCGTCGGCGACCAGCCGGAGCACGTCGATCTCCCGGCTGGACAGTTCCCGGGACATCCGCTGGGTGGGAATGCGGATCTGGGCCGCCGCCAGCCCGGGCGCCGGCCGCCCGGCACGGGTCCGGTCGGCCGGGAGCGCCGGTGCGCGGGTGCCCTCGAAGACCAGGCCGTGGGCGCCGGCCTCGAACGCCGCCCGGACCCCGGCGTAGCCGTAGGCCGGCGAGAGCACGACCAGGCTGCGCCACCCGGCTGCTCGCAGCCGTGCGATGAGCTCGAGGCCGGACCCGTCAGGCAGCCCGAGCCGCACCACACACAGGTCCCGCCGGCCGCCCGAACTCGCCACCTGCTCGGCGTCGGCCTGGCTGCCTGCTTCGGCCACCGATCCGGCGCCCATGGCGTGCAGCCGCCGCACGCGGGTCGCCCGCGCAGCCGAGTGGATGTCGACGACGAGCGCAGTGAAGGCGCCGGCTGACGGCCCCGCCGGCAGCTCCCCGATCGTTTCGGTGCGGACCCCGTTCACGCAGACTCCCCGTGGACCCGACGGATCCTTATCGGTCTGTTCGACCGATTGGCCCGGCCGCTGAAGTCCGCCCGCCATGCCGCGCGTGCTGTCTTAGCCGGACGGCTGGGGCAGCTTGGTCACCCCAGGCGGCGGTAGGCCGGCGGTTGCGCACAGCAACTCGCACCAGGCAAGCAGATGTGCGCTCAGATCGCCGTCGAGCGGGGTCCAGGAGGCGCGCAGCTCCACGTCTGCGGTGCCGGGTGGGCCGGCGAGGTCGCCGAAGCGCACCGAGGTCGTCGATGTGACAGTCCCACCCGCCGCCGTGTGCCGGGCGCCGTGTTCGGCCAGTGCCTCCATGAGCCAGCTCCAGCCGACCTCGGCCAGCATCGGATCGCCGGCCATCTCCGGGTCGAGCTCGGCCGTGGCGTAGGTGACCAGCCGTAGCGTCCCGTCCCAGCTGTCCTGACCATCCGGGTCGTGCAGCAGCACGAGCCGACCGCTAGCGACCTGGTCGGCGCCGCGGAGGACCTCGGCGGACAGGGCGAACGTGAACGGCGCCAGCCGCTGCGGGGCCGCGGTTTCGGCGAGTAGCACCTCCGGGCGCGGGCGGGCCGTGCGCAGGCTCTCGACCGCCATCCGGAACAGCGGGGGCGACGCATCGGGCTGCGGCTCGGGCACGGTGGAAGGGTAGAAGCGTGCCCGCGTCCTGCGGCGACGGCGCGCCGCGGGCGCCTCAGGCAGCCGAGGGGACCGCGGTGCCGACGACGTGGCCGGCGACCTCGATGCGGAACGAGCCGATCAGCACCGCGTCGCCGCACTCCACGCAGGCCAACTCCGGACAATCCACCCCGTGCTCGTCGATGCAGGTCGGCACTTCGAACGCCCGCGGCCCGCCACAGGTGGAGCAGTCGCGCAACAGCAGGTCCGACACGGGAATACCTCCCTCACTGGTCGACGGGACAACCGTGACATGGCGGTCTGACAGAACGACGGATCCATGGCGGCGTGTCGCCGGCGAACCCCGTGAAAGGATGGCGCGACGATGCCGAGTCCCGCCGACGCGCCGCTGGTCCGGGCCTGCCGCGGGCTGCCGGTGGCACCGACACCGGTGTGGTTCATGCGGCAGGCTGGCCGCTCCCTTCCGGAATACCGCGCGCTGCGCGCGGAGGTCGCGATGCTCGATGCGTGCACCACTCCCGACCTGATCGCGACGATCACCCTGCAGCCGATTCGCCGGCACGGTGTCGACGCAGCGATTCTCTTCTCCGACATCGTGTTGCCGCTACTCGCGGTCGGGGTCGGAATCGACATCGTCGCCGGCGTCGGCCCCGTGTTGGACCAGCCGGTACGCAACGCCGCGGACGTGGCGCGGCTCCGCCGGCTGGAGCCCACCGACGTGCCCTACATCGCCGAGGCCGTGCACAACGTGGTCGCCGAACTCGGCGACACCCCGTTGATCGGTTTTGCCGGCGCGCCATTCACCCTCGCCAGTTACCTCATCGAGGGGGGCCCGTCGCGCAACCACGAACGGACGAAGGCGTTGATGTACGGCGAGCCGGCGACGTGGGCGGCGCTGCTGGACATCCTCGCCGAGATCAGCCTGTCATTCCTGCGGGTCCAGGTGAGCGCCGGCGCGTCGGTGGTACAGCTGTTCGACTCCTGGGCGGGGGTCCTGTCGGCCGATGACTACCGCCGTCACGTTCTGCCGCACTCCACCAAGGTGCTCGCCGGCCTGGCCGACCTCGACGTGCCGCGGATCCATTTCGGGGTCGGCACCGGCGAGCTGCTCGGCCCGATGGGGGAGGCCGGCGCCGAAGTGGTGGGTGTCGACTGGCGGGTGCCGTTGGACGTCGCCTCCCGCCGGATCGGGCCGGACCGGGCCGTGCAGGGCAACCTCGATCCTGCGGTGCTGCTCGCGCCCTGGCCGGTGATCGAGCGCGAGGTGGGTCGCGTCCTGGCCCAGGGTGCCGCGGCCCCGGGCCATGTGTTCAATCTCGGTCACGGCGTGTTGCCCGCTACCGACCCCGATGTGCTCAGCCGCGTGGTGGACCTGGTGCACTCGGCCACCGCGGCTCAGGGGGCCGGCGCCGGCTCCGGTCCCGACGTGGCGACGGGCGACTGACGGCGCCGGCGCAGCGCCACGACCAGGCCGACGAGCACCGCAGCAACAGCGAGGAACGGCAGCAGGGCGCCGACCGTCGTCAGCAGGACGGAAACGCCGGCGGTGAATGCCCGCCAGCCGGCGTGCAGACCGGCCAGGAACCCCCGTGCCGGGGGAGCCGGCTTGGCCACGGCGGCCTGGGCACCTCGGATGTGCAGCGTGAGGGTGGCGAAGGACGTCTGGGCGTCGAGCACCCGCTGGCGTGCCTGCAGGGACTCCAGGTCGGCCTCGCGGCGGGCCAGCTCGCCCTCGATCTGCACCACCTCGCCGAGGTTGCGCGCCTTGGACAGCAATGCGCGAACCCGCTCGACGCTGGCCTGTTGGCTGCTCACCCGCGAGTTCACGTCGGCCACGTCGTTGGTGACGTCCTCGGTGGTGACAGTGCGACCCTGCTCCTTGCCCAGGGCTGCGAGCTGATTCAGCGTCGACGGGAACTTCGCCGGCAGGATCCTGAAGACCAGATCCGCCTGGCCCTGCGCTCCGCCCTCGATGCGCTGATCGCCGGTCAGCTGACCGCCCCCGGCGATCACGACGGAGGTGGCCCGGCGGGCGACGGAGTCCAGATCATCGCCGGACCGTACCCGCACAGTGACCTCGCCGATGGTGATCAGCGCCGGCCCGGGCAGCACCCGCTGCTGGGTGCTCGGGCCCGTTTCGGCCGGGCCGCCGGCACTCCTTGTCCGGTCGGTGCCGGCCGCTGCCTTGGCCGCCGGCGGCAGCCCCGCGCCGTGCTCAGCGGTGGCGCTCGAGGGTCCGTGCCCGGACGAGCTGCTGCACCCGGCCAGCGCGAGCACCGCGAGGGTGGCGCCGGCAGTGATCAACGGTGTACGCATCGTCGGTCCCTTCGTTGTCGGTGCCGGTGTGACGCGGCCCTCAGCCCAGAGGTTCCGGTGCGGTGATCACGATGCGGTCACCGATCGGGGGCGAACGGGGGACGATGCCGGGGTGAGTGTGCGGATCGTCGTCGTGGGGGGCGGGATCACCGGGCTCGCCGCTGCCTACGCCCTGCGCCGGCAGTGTCCACAGGGGACGCGGATCACCGTGGTCGACGGCGCTCCCATCTTGGGCGGAAAGCTGCGGGTCAGCCGTTTCGCCGGGCGGCCGGTCGACGAGGGCGCAGAGTCGTTCCTCGCCAGAGTGCCCGAGGCGGTCGATTTGGCGCGCGCGGTGGGTTGTGGCGGCGACCTCGTGTCGCCAGCAACGACGGCCGCCTCGGTAGCCGTCGCCGGCAGGTGCGTCCCGCTGCCGACCGGCACGGTGCTCGGCGTGCCGGGCGACCTGGACGCGCTGGCTCGGACCTCGGTGCTGTCGGCCGGCTCGCTGGCTCGGGTGCGAGCCGAGTCGGCCGGCGTGATCGAGGCGGTGGGCGAGGACATCGCGGTCGGCACGCTGGTGCGCCGCCGGCTCGGGGACGAAGTGGTCGACCGGCTGGTCGACCCGCTGCTCGGGGGTGTGTACGCCGGTCGCGCGGACAGCCTGTCGCTGCGGGCCACCATGCCGGCGCTGGCGGCGGCCCTGCGGACTCCGCGCTCGCTGACCGAGGCCGCGGCCGCTGTCCTGCGGTCGGCGACCGGCGCCGGCCAGCCTGTCTTTGCGACCCTGCGGCGCGGTGCGGGAAGCCTGGTGGACGCCGTCGCCGCGGCCCTCGACGGCGAGGTGCTGCTGGGCCTGCCGGTGCGCGAGATTCAGCGCACCCGGGCCGGTTTCCGGCTGACTCTCGGTCCGGCGCCGGAGCCCACCTATCTGGAGGCCGACGCGGTCGTACTGGCTGTGCCGGCGCGGCCGGCGGCGCGGATCCTGGCCGCCGTCGCGCCGTCCGCCGCGGCCGAGTTGGCCGGCATCGAGTACGCGAGCATGGCCGTGGTCACCCTCGGCTACCCGGCGGCGGTGTTGCCGGCCGGCAGTGGGTTGCTGGTCGCCGCTACCGAAGGTCGCTCGGTAAAGGCGGTGACGTTCTCCTCGCAGAAGTGGCAGCACCTCGGCGGTGACCTCGTTCTTGTGCGCGCATCGATCGGGCGGCATGGCGAGGAAGCGGTCCTGCAGTGCGACGACGCAGAACTGGCTGCGCTGGCGGGAAGCGACATCGAGGCCCTGACCGGGCTGGGCTCCCGGCCGGTGGAATCGCGGGTGTCCAGGTGGGGCGGAGCCCTGCCGCAATACGCCGTCGGCCACCTCGACCGGGTCCGGCGGATCCGCGCCGGCCTGTCCGGCCTCGCCGGTCTGGCCGTGGCCGGAGCGGCGTACGACGGGGTAGGGGTCCCGGCCTGCATCCGCTCGGGCTACGTCGCCGCAGCCCAGGTCGCGGCACACCTGAGAGAATCGGCGGATGGCTGACGGCAAGCAGGCGAAGGCGCTCAATGAGCTGATCCGCTACACGATGTGGTCGGTGTTCCGAGTCGTGCACCCGCTGCCGGAGTCGGGCCGCGAGCAGGTCAGTGCGGAAGTCGAGGACGTCCTCGATCAGGCGGCGGCCAAGGATGTGGTCACCCGCGGGATCTATGACGTCGCCGGCTTCCGGGCCGACGCCGACCTCATGCTGTGGTGGGTGGCGCCCGGGCCGGATGACTTGCAAGAGGTGTCGGCACGGTTTCGGCGGACCGCGCTGGGGCGGGCCTGCCAGCCGGTGTGGTCGGCCATGGCGCTGCACCGCCCGGCGGAGTTCAACAAGAGCCACGTGCCGGCATTTCTCGCCGGCGAGCCGGCCCGCCGCTATGTCAGCGTCTACCCGTTCGTCCGGTCGTTGGAGTGGTATCTGCTGCCCGAGCACGAGCGGCGAGACATGCTCGCCGAGCACGGCCGGATGGCGCGGGACTTCCCTGACGTACGGGCCAACACCGTGTCGGCGTTCAGCCTCGGCGATTACGAGTGGGTGCTGGCGTTCGAGGCCGACGAACTACATCGGATCGTGGACCTGATGCGTCACCTGCGCGGTGCCCGGGCCCGCGCCCACACCCGAGTCGAGATCCCCTTCTACACGGGCACCCGCAAGCCGCTGCGCGAGTTGGTCGCCGCGCTGCCCTAGGGAGCCTGCGGCTAACTGACCCGCGACGCGACCACACCGCGGGTGGTCCCGACGAAGACGTAGTCGGCCCACAGCGTTGGCGTCGCGAAGCGGGTCACCGCACCGACGTGGCGGCGGGCCCGGACCCGCCCAGACACGGCGTCGAAGGCGTACAGGTCGCCGTTGTCGGGATCCAGCGCGAGCACGGCGCCGCCGCCGACGACCGGGGAGCCCGTCGCCTGCCCGGCCCGCCAACCCGCCGCCAGGCGGTTGCCGGGGCCGACCCGGATCTGGCGCAGGCCCGACGTGCACGGCAGGTAGACGACGGGCCCGTCCACTGCGGCACCTCCGAACGCGCGGCAGCCGCTGATCCTCGCGACGTCACCGCCGATGCCGCCGAGGTCGCCGGGCGCCAGCAGGTAGATCTCGCCGTTCTTGCCGGCGGCCAGCACCCGCCCGTCGCGCAGCGGCGCCGGCCCCATCGAGCCCAGGTCGGCGTCGGCGGCGTTGTCGCCGGCCCATTGCCGGGGGGCGAAGAAGCTGGTTCGCCGCAAGGCCGGCACCGAAAGGGCGAGCACCGAGTCGCTGCCGTCGTACGTCGTGGTCGAGTCGCCGTTGCCGACCGCGACGAGCAGGCTGCCGTCGGAGCGGAGCGCCGGGCCCGAGGCGGCCCAGATGCCACCCTCACGACCGACCGGCACCCGGTATACGACGAGCGGCCGGTTGCGGTCGACCGGCACCCCGACCACATGGCCGTGGTAGTCGCCGCAGTCGCCGTCCAGGCCGCCGTAGGCGACGTAGACGACGGCACCGTGCAGGAGCAGCGCAGCGCGCTGCTGCATCGGCGCCGGATCCTGGTCGGGCGCGTCGGCCGCCCGGCGCAGCACGATCCGCCCACTTCCCGCGTCGAAGCCGACGAGCTCGTGGCGCACCCGGCCGCCGTCCCGGGACTCGGCCACCGCATACACGCGGCGGCCAGCCGGGTCGTACACCGGCGTGCCGGTGATGCCCAGCGGGTCGATGTTGCCGCAGGGGAGGGCCGACAAAGGCACCGGAGCGGTGACGTGCTGCTTCCACTGGATCCGGCCGGTACGCGGGTCGAGGGAGTACATCGTGTTGTTCTCGGTCGCGGCGAGCAGCCGGCCGCCGGCGACCAGGACCCCGGCATAGACCCGGCCGTCCAGCCGGGTGCCCCAGGCCCGGCTCAGCCGGTGCACCGGCGGGGTGTCCGCCGACCGGCCGGCGCGGTCAGCGCTGCCGTGGTAGGTCGGCCAGTCCGTGCCGGGCCGGGCCGGGCCGGTCGGGGGCGGTCCGGCGTCCTGCGCCGGCGCCGTGCATCCGACCAGCACCGCAGCGGCAGTCAGAATCGCCGCGGCGCGGACCGGGCGGCGCACCTGCCCTCAGGGGGAGTCGGGCTCGAGTGTGAGCGAGACGGAGTTGATGCAGTAGCGGTCACCGGTCGGCGTCTGCGGCGCGTCGTCGAAGACGTGGCCGAGGTGCGATTGGCAGCGGGCGCAGCGCACCTCGGTGCGCCGGGAGAACAGTGACCGGTCCTCCCGCAGGACCACCCGGTCCTCGGCCATGGGGGAGAAGAAGGACGGCCACCCGCAGTGTGAGTCGAATTTGGTGTCGGACCGGAACAGCTCGGCACCACAGGCCCGGCAGCGGTAGACCCCCGTTGTCTTGGTGTCGTTGTACTCGCCGGTGAAGGGCCGTTCGGTGCCCGCCTCACGCAGCACGTGATACTCCTGCGGACTCAACTCGGCCCGCCACTGCTCTTCGGTCTTGGTCACCTCGGCGCTCATCTGCCCACGGTACGACGGAAGTGCCCGTTGCCGCCTTACCGCAGGCTTACCAGGCATTCCACCGCCGCCCGTACAGTGCGCCCATGGCGTCGCCGTTCGTGGAACTCGAGGTGGGCGACCGGACGGTCCGGGTGACAAACCCCGAGCGGGTCTACTTCCCGGCGCGGGGCGAGACCAAGTTGGACCTGGTGCAGTACTACGTCAGCGTCGGTGAAGGGATCGTGCGGGCGTTGCGCGACCGGCCGTGCATGATGCGGCGCTTTCCGACCGGGATCGGCGGCGAGGACGTCTATCAGAAGCGGGTGCCGGCCTCTCGACCGCCATGGGTCGAGTCGGTCCGGGTGACATTCCCGTCCGGTCGGCACGCCGACGAGCTGTGCGTCACCGAGCTCGCCTCGGTGATCTGGGCGGCTCAAATGTCCACAGTGGAGTTTCACCCGTGGCACTCCCGGCGCTTCGACACGGAACGGCCGGACGAGCTGCGGGTCGATCTCGATCCGCAGCCGGGTACTGACTTCGACGATGCCCGGGTGGCGGCAGGTCACGTCCGGGAGCTGCTCGCCGAGCTGGGCTGGGCCGGCTGGCCCAAGACCTCGGGCGGCCGGGGCATTCACGTCTTCGTCCGGGTCGAGCCGCGCTGGACCTTCACCCAGGTGCGCCGCGGCGCGTTGGCGTTGGCCAGGGAGCTCGAGCGCCGCGCGCCGGATCTGCTCACCACCCGATGGTGGAAGGAAGAGCGCGGCGAACGCGTGTTCGTGGACTACAACCAGAACGCCCGGGACCGCACCATCGCGTCCGCCTACAGCGTGCGGGCCCGGCCGGAGGCGCCCGTCTCGACGCCGTTCCGGTGGGACGAACTGGCAGATGTGGACTCCCGAGAGTTGACGATGGCGACCGTGCCCGTGCGGTTCGAACGTCTAGGCGATGTGCAGGCGGCCATCGACGACCATGCTGTGTCGATCGAGCCGCTCCTCGAGTGGGCCGACCGCGACGAGCGCGACCGCGGTCTCGGCGATGCGCCGTACCCACCGAACTTCCCGAAGATGGAGGGTGAGCCGTTGCGGGTGCAACCCAGCAGGGCGCGCAACCGGCCCGTCGACGGCTAGCGGGAGCGCGTGTCCAATACGGCCAGGTCGCGTTCGGCGTACAGCCGGTGTTCCCACTCCAAGTTCAAGATGACCAGCAGGCACTGACGGACCGGGTAGTTGCGCGGCTCCGGCCACCCGGGCCCCTCGACGGGTTCGGTGTGGCCGTCCAGCGACTCCTCGGTCAGGCCGTCGAGGACATCCCGCACGGTGGACATCCTGTCGCGGCGCACCTGGAGCACCTCATCGAGTGATGGTCGTGCGTCGCGGTCTCGGGGCACCCCCGGCGTATCAGGCATCTCCTCCCAGGGCAGGTCCAGGGAATCCCACGGCGCGTGGCGGGCCCGTCCGAACGTCTCGCCCCAGAGACGTTCGACGACATCCCACGCCTCGCGGAAGCCGGCCGGGTCTGTCGGGCGCATCTTGGGTCGGTCGGGATACCGCCGGTCGAGGTCAGCCTCGACCAACGGGCCGATGTCGACCCCGTTGATCGTCACGTTCAGGATCTCGCCGTGTATATCGTCGTACAACTCCACACGGTGCATCGCCACGTGGCCCAGCTCGACGCGACGGAACCGCCTCTGCGTCAGATCGCTCGCGTAAAACTCCGAGCCGCTGAGGTCGTCAGTGGCGGACCATCAGCACGCCCGAAAAGCGTCCCGCCAGAACGCGACGTGGTCACGGAATGGGCCGTTCGGCCTATTGAGGGTGACCCGGGCGGGCAGAAATAGTGTGATCCGGCGCGATGGCGGTGGGCTGGGAGGGATCTGATGCGGCAGGCCCGAACGTGGATCTTGCGGTGCGCCGTCGTCATGACGGCCGGGGTGCTGGCCGCTCCGCTGGGCTCGACCGCCTCGGCGACGGCGATCCGACCGACCGGTCCGCTTTCGCTGGCGACTGGGGCCTACTTCGGCGCACTGGTTAACCCCGATCGGAGCACGCCGTCGAGCACGCCGGCCGAGGTTGCCGCGATGGAGGCCCAGATCGGTCGCAAGCTCGACATCGTCAACCACTTCTACACCTACACCCAACTTGTCGGGACGACCGGCGAGGATCAGGACGTCGCCGGCGGCCGCATCCCCATGGTCACGTGGGGGGCGACGGACACCACGTCGATTAACAACGGCTCGCAGGACGGGTTCATCACGGCGCAGGCCAAGCGGCTGAAGAACCTGGGCGGGCCGGTGTTCCTGCGGTACTACCACGAGCCCGAGGGGGCCTATCGATCCGCCATCGTGCACAGCCCCGCCGCGTACATCAACGCCTGGCGGCACGCACGCGCCCTGTTCGCCGCAGCCGGCGCGACCAACGTCATCTGGGTGTTCTGCACCACCGCATACAGCTTCCGGGTGGTGCCCAACCCGCCGCCGCAGGCCTTCTACCCGGGCGACGCCGACGTGGACTGGGTGGCCGCCGACGGCTACAACTTCGCGCCCGTCAAGCCGGGCGCCAAGTGGAACGACTTCACCACGGTGATGGGCAAGTGGTACGCCTGGGCGGCGACCAGGCCCAGGCCGATGATGGTGGCCGAGTACGGCGTTCTGGAGGATCCGGCGGTGCCTGGGCGCAAGGCGGCCTGGTACGACGACATGCGCGCCAAGGTCAAGACGACGATGACCCTGATCCAGGCCGTGGTCGCGTGGAGCACCAGCAACACCAAGGGCGGCCTGACCTACAACTGGGTGGTGGACTCGTCACCCAGCTCGTTGAGCAGCTGGAAGACCATGGCCAACGACCCGTACTTCAACCCATAGCCGTCGGTTCGGTGCAACCCGTGGGGCACCCCGGCACGTCTTAGTAGTTAGGGGGAGGCACCCCCGCCGAGGTCGGCCGGTCCGGTCGGTTGCCGGCCTCGGTCGGGGGTGCCTGTTACCCCAGCACGCGGTCGAGGTCGTAGCGCACCGGCACCTCGAGCTGCTGGTAGGTGCAGCTACGCGGGTCCCGGTCCGGCCGCCACCGCCGGAACTGCGCGGTGTGCCGGAATCGGGTCCCCTCCATGTGGTCGTAAGCCACCTCGACGACCAGCTCGGGCCGCAGCGGCTGCCAGGACAGGTCCTTGCCGGCGTTCCAGCGAGACTGTGCTCCTGGCAGCCGACCGCCGGCCTGAGCCTGGGCCTGGGCCCAGTCGCCCCAGGGATGCCCGGCCAGCTCTTCGGTGCGGTAGGGCGCCAGCTCGTCGAGCAGTTCGACCCGCCGGGCGGCCGTGAAGGACGCCGACACCCCGACGTGCTGGAGTTGCTCGATTTCGTCGTAGAGGCCGAGCAACAGGGAGCCGACGACCGGCCCGCTCTTGTGCCACCGAAAGCCTGCCACCACACAGTCGGCGGTGCGCTCGTGCTTCACCTTGAACATCAGCCGCTTGTCCGGCGCGTACGGGATGTCGGCCGGCTTGGCGACTACCCCGTCCAGGCCGGCGCCCTCGAACGTGGCGAACCACTCTCGCGCGGTGCCGATCTCGGTGGTGGCCGTTGTGACGTGGATCGGTGCCCCCGCGGCGCGCAGTCCCTCCTCCAGCGCCGACCGGCGGGCGGCGAACCGCTCGGTCAGATAGCTGCGGTCGCCCAGGGCCAGCAGGTCGAACGCGACGAAGGATGCCGGCGTCTCTTCAGCGAGCCGGGTGACCCGGCTGTCGGCCGGGTGGATCCGTTGCAGGAGGGCCTCGAAGTCCAGCCGGCCGGCGCCGGCGATCACGATCTCGCCATCCACCACGCAGCGCGGCGGCAGGTGCCGGCGCGCGGCGTCGACCAACTCGGGGAAGTAGCGGGTGAGGGGGCGCTCGTTGCGGCTACCCAATTCCACGTCGCTGCCATCCTTGAAGACGATGCAGCGGAAGCCGTCCCACTTGGGCTCGTAGATCATTCCCGCTCCCACGGGCAGCTCCTTCACCGACTTCGCGAGCATCGGCGCTACCGGGGGCATTACGGGAAGGTCCATGCCGCCATCCTGCCCTGCG
>JALZAK010000086.1 GCA_030948385.1 Actinomycetota bacterium | reverse complement strand
GCCGCTGCCCAGCCGAGCCGGCCGCAGATGGCCACCGTGTCCCCCGGCCGCGCGCCCGACCTGGTCACCGGCTCCCGGCCCTGCAGATCTCCCAGCGCCGTCACGGCGAGAACCACCCGGTCGGCGCGTACCACGTCGCCACCGACGACAGCCGCACCCACCTCCGCGGCCTCGTCACGCAGCCCGTCGGTGAGCTGGTCGGTCCAGCTGAGCTCGGTCTCCGGCGGGCAGCCCAGCCCGACCAGCAGGGCGGTGGCGATGGCGCCCATGGCCGCGACGTCAGCGAGGCTCTGGGCGGCGGCCTTGCGGCCGATGTCGTAGGCACCCGACCAGTCCTGGCGGAAGTGCCGGCCTTCCACCAGCAGGTCGGTCGTCGCCACGACCCGGCCGTCCGGCGTGCTCACCACTGCCGCGTCGTCGCCCGGCCCGAGCACCGTGTGCGGACCATGGCCCACGCGAGCCGTCACCCGCGCGATAAGCCCGAATTCGCCTGCCTCACCGACCGTCACGGTCGCCTCCTACGGTAGGTTCGATCCTCTGGTCCGGCCCGACGCGAAAGGACCCTCCCGTGGTCCAGGCATACATCCTCATCCAGACCGAGGTGGGCAAGGCCGCCGACGTGGCGGTGACGATCAAGGACATCAAAGGGGTGGCCCAGGTCGACGCTGTCACCGGACCCTACGACGTGATCGTTCTGACGCAGGCACGCAGCGTCGATGAGCTGGGAAAGCTGGTCGTCAGCAAGGTGCAGGGCGTCCCCGGGATCACCCGCACACTGACCTGCTCGGTCGTCCACCTCTGAGCGGTTCGACCCGCCGCCGCGCGGCCTTGCTCGCGACCGCCGTGGCGGTGCCGGTGGCGGTGGTCGCCGGCCTGATCGCCGCCCGCCTCGACCGGCCCGATCCGCTGACCGTCTCGGTTTCCCCCGTCGACGCCGAGGCCAAGCGGGCCTGCGCACACCTCGTCGATGCCCTGCCCAGCCGGTTGGGTGCGCTGCCGGCCCGCCGGGTCACCGGCTCCTCGCGGGCGGCGGCTGCCTGGGGTAACCCTCCGGTGGTGCTGCGCTGCGGCCTGCCGCCCCGGGCCGGGCCGGTCGGCGACCTGCTCACGCTGGACCGGGTGGACTGGACATTCGAAGCCGACAACACCGGGGTCACCTGGTGGACCGTCCGGCGCCGGGTCACCGTCGAGGTGCGGGTGCCGGGACGGTACGACTCGCAGGGCCCGTTGCTGGCGATGCTGTCCCCGGCGTTGCTCCGGACCGTGCCGGCCGGCTGAGTCGCCGATCAGCGCAGCCCGGTGCCCTTGGCGAGCGCGGTGGCGATCAGCCGCTGCACCAGGGCCGGATAGTCCAGACCGGTGGCCGCCCACATCGCCGGGAACATCGAGATCGGCGTGAAGCCCGGCATCGTGTTGACCTCGTTGATCACCAACTCGCTGCCGGCGCCGTCGCCGGTCAGGAAGAAGTCCACCCGGGCCAGGCCGGCGCAGTCCAGCGCCTGGAAGGCCCGCACCGCGTGGTCGCGGATCTGTCGGGTCAGCTCCTCGGGCAGGTCGGCCGGGACATCGAACTCGCACGCGTCGTCGAGATACTTCGCCTCGAAGTCATACCAGTCGTGGTCGGCACTGACGACCCGGATCTCCGCCGGCAGGCTGGCCTCCGGCATGCCACCGAAGAGCCCGTCCAGTACGCCGCATTCGATCTCCCGGCCGGCGACGGCCCGCTCGACGATCACCTTCGGGTCGACCGCCCGGGCGATCGCCACGGCCGCCTCGAAGTCAGCCCAGTCGGCGACCTTGGTGATCCCGATGCTGGATCCGGCCCGGGCCGGCTTGACGAAGACCGGCAGCCCGAGCCGCTCGCGTTCGCGGGCGGAGAGACTGCCGGCCGGCGGACGGAGGACGGAGTACTCGCCGACCGGGAGACCTTCTGCGGCCAGCAGCTTCTTGGCGTACTCCTTGTCCATCGCCGCCGCGGAACCGAGCACCCCGGACCCGACGTAGGGCGTCCCGGCCATTTCCAGCAGCCCCTGGATGGTGCCGTCCTCGCCATACGCCCCATGCAGCACGGGAAACACCACGTCGACGTTCCCGAGGGCGTGGGCTCCCTCGGTCGGGTGCAACACGATCAACCCGCCACGGGTCGGGTCTCCCGGCAATACCACGGCGGCACCCTCGGCGACTTCGGGCAGGGCCCGGTCGTGGATCTGCAGCGCCTTGGGATCGGCGTCGGTCAACACCCAGCTGCCCTGCCGGGTGATGCCGATGGGGACGATTTCGTAGCGCTCGCGGTCCAGTGCGCGGAGCAGGCTGCCGGCGCTGACACAGGAGATCGCGTGCTCGCTGCTGCGCCCGCCGAACACAACCGCCACCCGGATCTTGCCGCGCCCTCCGACCACGGCGGCGAGCGTACGCGCCGGGGGCCGGGTGAGCGGGGAGGCCGGAGGGCGTTGTCCTCAGCCCAGGGCTTGGGTGATGTCGGCGATCAGATCCTCGGCGTCTTCCAGGCCGATCGCGATGCGCACGCAGCCGGGGGCCAGGCCGCCGGCGGCCAGTGCTGCGTCGTCGAGCTGGCGGTGTGTGGTCGACGGTACGTGGCTCACCACGGTGTGGGTGCCGGCCAGCGAGGTCGCGTTCTGGGCCAACCGGAGCCGGTCGCAGAATCCGAGGCCCGCGTCTCGGCCGCCGGCGACGTCCACCGTGACGATCCCGCCGTAACGGCCGTTGTCGAAAAGCTTGGTCGCCAGCGCGTGGTCGCGATGCGAGGCGAGGCCGGGGTAGTGCACCCGGTCCAGCGCCGGATGCCCGTCCAGTGCCGCGGCGATGGTGAGTGCCGTTTCGTTCGCCCGGGACACCCGCAGCGGCAGGGTGGCCAGCCCGCGATGCAGCAGGAACGCCTCGTCCGGCGCCAGCGATCCGCCCAAGTCGATCCGCAGCGCCCGGACCCGGCGCAGCAGCGCCGGCGCCCCGACCGCGACACCGCCGGTGACGTCGCTGTGGCCACCGATGTACTTCGTCGCCGAGTGCACGACGACGTCCACGCCGTGCTCCAACGGCCGGCACACCACCGGCGAGGCGAAGGTGGAGTCGACGCCAAGCAGGGCGCCGGCATCGTGCGCGATGCCGGCGAGTGCAGGCAGGTCGGCGACGGTGAGGGTGGGGTTGGCCATCGTCTCGGCCCACACCATGCGGGTGTCCGGGCGCACGGCTGCCCGCACCTCGTCGAGGTCGGCGATGTCGACGAAGGTCGTCGCGATGCCGTAGCGCGGCAGCACGTGGTGCAGCAGGGAATAGGTGCCGCCGTAGAGCTCCCGCGAGGCGACGACATGCGCGCCGGCCTCGAGGAAGGTCAGCAGCACGGTGGAGATCGCGGCCATCCCCGAGGCGAACGCCTGGCCGACCACGTCCGTCTCGACACCGCGGCCTTCCATCGCCGCGACACCACGGGCAAAGGCATCGACGGTCGGGTTGTCGATCCGGGAATACACGTAGCCCGGTGCCCGGTCGCCGAGCACGTCGGCGTACTCCTGCGCGGTGTCGAATCCGAATACCGCGGTGCGGTAGACGGGCAGCCCCATCGGCCGCTGCGTGGGCGGGACGAACGGCGGGATGTGTACCGCCCTGGTGTGCTCGCCGTGCTCACTCATTCCGGCTTCGTCTCCCGTCCCATCAGAGTCTTGACCGCGACCGCCGGCGCGAGGCCGTCGTGGCACACCCGGACCACCTGTTCGGTGATCGGCATGTCAACCGAGTGCCGGCGGGCCAGATCGAGAATGGATCGACACGACTTGACACCCTCGGCGGTCTGCCGGTTGGCGGCCTGGGCCTGGTCGACCGTACCGCCGAGGCCGAGCCGCTCACCGAAGCTGCGGTTGCGCGACAGCGGCGACGTACAGGTAGCCACCAGGTCACCGAGCCCGGCCAGGCCGGCAAAGGTCATCGGGTCGGCGCCGAGTGCAGCACCCAACCTGGCCGTCTCAGCCAAGCCGCGGGTTATCAGCGAGGCCTTGGTGTTGTCGCCGAAGCCCATCCCGTCGGCCATTCCGCAGGCTAGTGCGATGACGTTCTTGACCGCGCCGCCCAGCTCGCATCCGACGACGTCGGTGTTGGTGTACGGGCGGAAGTACGCGGTCGTGCAGGCTGCCTGTAGCGCGGCTCCCCGACCCTCCGCCAGGCAGGCCACCACCGAGGCGGCTGGTTGCTCGAGCGCGATCTCGCGAGCCAGATTGGGGCCGCTGACCACCGCGACGCGCTCCGATTCGACGTCGGCGACCTCGCGGATGACTTCGCTCATCCGCTGCGACGTCCCAAGCTCGACGCCCTTCATCAGACTGACCAGCGTTGCCCCGGCCGGGATAGCCGGTCGCCAGGCGAGCAGGTTGTCGCGCAGCGTTTGCGAGGGAACTGCGAGCACCACCAGGTCCGCGCCCTCGAGCGCCACGTGCGGGTCGGCGGTGGCCCGGAGGCGGGGCGGCAGTTCGATGTCCGCGAGGTAGTCGGGGTTGCGCCGGCCGGCCTGGATCGCCTCGGCAACATGGCGCCGGCGGGCCCACAGCATCACGTCGCAGCCGGCGTCGGCGAGAACCTTGCCGAACGCCGTTCCCCAGGATCCGGCGCCGAGAACCGCGGCCCGGGTCATGTGGCGGCTTCCTCGGCGTGGGCCACCGTCGGGCGGGTGTAGAACGTGGCCGGCGGCACCTCGCTGCGGATCTCGCCCAAGAGGTCACGGATGTCGCCCATGATCGCGTCGGTGACGGCGCGCAGGATTTGGGCGGTCAACGGCTGCCCGGCCCACGGCGTCAGGTCCACCGGTGGTCCGGCGACGACATCCATCGGGGTGCGCGGCATCAGCCGGACCTTCTTGGTGCGCACGTTGAGCAGCCGCTGCGGCCCCCACTGCGCGACCGGGATGACCGGTGCGCCGGTCTCCAGAGCCAGCCGGGCGGCGCCGGTCTTGCCGACCATCGGCCACAGATCCGGATCGCGGGTGACGGTGCCCTCCGGATAGATGATCACCGCCTCGCCGCGGTCGAGCGCCTGCTTGGCCCCGCGGAGCGAGCGCGATGCATCGGCGGTGCCGCGATAGACCGGGATCTGGCCCGCGCCCCGCACCACCCGGCCGACGACGGGCAGCCGGAAGAGCGAGTCCTTGGCCAGAAATCTCGGCACCCGCGGTAGGTCGTAGACGAAGTGCGCGGCCACCGGCGGGTCGGCGTAGGAGACATGGTTGAAACAGATGATCACGCCGCCGGTGGCCGGGATGTTCTCCCGGCCCCGCCACCGCGGTCGGGTGAACACGAACAGCAGCGGCTTGAGGAAACACACCGCAACGCGCAGCCAGAAGCCCAGCTTGCCCCTGCGCACGCGGCCTCCACTCCCCAGTGAGCGTCGAATCATCCTCTCCGGTGGGCTGGTCGCTGTCGACGCCCCCCTGTGAGGATGGGCAGGTGCTCGGCTGGTCTGTCGTCGTCCCGGTCAAGCGGCTGGAACTGGCCAAGACCAGGCTCCGCCCCGCGGTGCCGGCGGCCGGCCACGACCGCTTGGTGCTGGCGATCTGCCTCGACACTGTTACCGCCGCCCTGCGCTGCCCCGACGTGGCCCGGGTCGTGGCGGTGACCAGCGACCCGGTTGCCGCGCCGGCACTGCGCACCGCCGGCGCGCTGGTCGTACCCGACGAGCCCGACCGCGGCCTGAACCCGGCTCTCGAACACGGCGCGGAGACGGCGGCGCAGGTGGCGGCCGGCGACCCAGTCGCCACGCTGTCGGCGGACCTGCCGGCGCTGCGACCGGCCGAGCTCGGCGAGGTTCTCGCCGCGGCTGCTGGCTGGCGCCGGTCGTTCGTCTGCGACGCTGCCGGCTCGGGTACCACGCTGCTCGCAGTCCAGGCCGGCCAGCCGCTGGCGGCCGCGTACGGGCCCGCGTCGCGAGCCGCCCACCTGGCCTCCGGGGCAGTGGAACTTCGCGGAGACTGGCCGACCGTCCGCTGCGATGTCGACACGCCGGCCGACCTGCAGGCGGCAGGGGCGTTGGGCCTGGGGTCCCGCACGTCGGCTTTGCTGGCCGCGGTCGCCGCTACGCCGTACACCGCGCACTAGGGTCACCGTCGTGCAGGCCACCGTCTGGACCTACGACGCGGACACCCGGTCGGGCAAACTCCTGCTCGACGACGGCACGCCCATCGACTTCGGCACGGACGCATTCGACGCGGGCGGCCTGCGACTGCTCCGGCTCGGTCAACGGGTCCGGTTGGACACCGACGGCGCCGGCACCGTCACCCGGGTGACCCTGGCCACCCTGCCCTGACCCGGACCGAGCCGCTTGGACTACCTGCCCGTGCGACTCGGCCGTGTCACGGGTCATCATGGGGGAATGTCGGCCGATCTCCACACCCGGCTGCCCGAGGACCGCTTCCTCAACCGGGAGGTGTCCTGGCTGGACTTCAACGCGCGCGTGCTCGCCCTGGCGCAGGACCCGGCTACGCCGCTGCTGGAGCGGGTGAGGTTCCTCGCCATCTTCGCCACCAACCTCGACGAGTTCTTCATGGTTCGGGTCGCCGGACTCCAGCGCCGGCAACAGACCGGCCTGTCGCTGCGGTCGCCTGACGGCCGCTCACCGCGGGAACAGCTGGCAATGATCGGGACCCGAGCGGCCGAACTCGTGGCCCGCCATGCGGCCTGTTTCTGCGACGAGGTGGCGCCTGCCCTGGAGAAGGAAGGCATCCGGATCGTGCACTGGGACGAGGTGACCGGGGAGCACCGAAGCCGGCTGCACAGCTACTTCCGCGATCAGGTCTTCCCGGTGCTGACCCCCCTGGCGGTGGACCCGGCGCATCCCTTCCCGTACATCAGCGGGTTGTCGCTGAACCTCGCCGTGCGGGTCCAGGACCCCTCGACCGGGCAGGTCCACTTCGCCCGGGTGAAGGTCCCGAACAACGTGCCGCGCTTTGTCGAAGTCGGCGAGCCCGACGAGGCCACTTTCATGCCGGTCGAGGACCTGATCGCCACCCACATCAGTCAGCTCTTTCCGGGCATGCACATCGTCGAGCACCATCTGTTCCGGGTGACCCGCAACGCCGACCTCGAGGTCGAGGAAGACCGGGACGAGGATCTGCTCCAGGCGCTCGAACGCGAGTTGGCGCGCCGGCGCTTCGGCCCCGCGGTGCGCCTGGAAGTGGCCGACTCGATGACCGAGCATGTGCTCGACCTGCTGGTACGCGAGCTGGACGTGAGCATTCACGATGTGCAGCGGGTGCCGGGGCTACTGGACCTGTCGGGACTCTGGGCGCTCTATGACGTCGACCGTCCGGACCTGCGCGATCCGCCGTTCGTTCCGGCAACCCATCCCCGCTTCGCCGAGGGGGAGACGCCACGAAGCGTCTTCGCCACCCTGCGGGATGGTGACGTCCTGGTGCACCACCCGTACGACTCGTTTGCGACGAGCGTTCAGCGTTTCATCGAGCAGGCCGCCGGCGACGCCCACGTGCTGGCGATCAAGCAAACCCTGTACCGGACGTCGGGTGACTCCCCCATCGTCGACGCATTGATCGACGCGGCCGAGGCCGGCAAGCAGGTTGTCGTGCTGGTCGAGATCAAGGCACGTTTCGATGAGGAGGCCAACATCGGCTGGGCCCGGGCGCTGGAGCGGGCCGGGTGTCATGTCATCTACGGGCTGGTCGGGCTCAAGACCCACTGCAAGATCGCCCTCGTAGTCCGCCAGGAGGCCGGCCACATCCGGCGCTACGCCCATGTGGGCACCGGCAACTACAACTCCAAGACCGCGCGGCTGTACGAAGACGTCGGGCTGTTCACCGCCGACAAGCAGGTCGGAGCGGACCTGACCGACCTGTTCAACAGCCTTACCGGATACGCCCACCAAGCGGAGTACCGCTCGCTGATGGTCGCGCCGTACGGCATCCGGCGCGGGATCATCGAGCGGATCCAGCGCGAGGGCGAGCACGCCCGCGCCGGCCGCGGCGGACATGTGCAGATCAAGGTCAACCATCTGGTCGACGAGCAGGTGATCGACGCGCTGTACCTGGCCTCCCGGGAGGGGGTGCAGGTCGATCTCGTAGTGCGCAGCAACTGCACGCTCCGCCCTGGCGTGCCCGGGATGTCGGACAACATCCGGGTGCGCTCGATCGTCGGCCGCTTCCTGGAACATTCGCGCGTCTTCCGCTTCGGTGGCGGCGGAGTGCCGGAGTACTGGCTGGGCAGCGCCGACCTGATGCATCGCAACCTCGATCGCCGGGTCGAGGTACTCGTCGCGGTCACCGATGCCGCCGCGCAGGGGCAGCTGCTCAGCTTGCTCGACAGCGCTATGGAACCGGACACGATCGGCTGGGATCTGCACTCCGACGGCAGTTGGGAACACCGTGATGCCGGTGAAGGAGAGCGGCTGGTCGACTACCAGAGTGCCCTCCTGCAGGCGCACAACGATCGAGTGCAGTGATCCGGGCCGCCGGCGGTGTGCTGTGGCGTGCCACGCCGGCGGCCGGCATCGAGATCGCACTGGTGCATCGACCGCGCTACGGCGACTGGTCGTTGCCCAAGGGCAAGCTCTCGGCCGCCGAGCATCCGTTGGTCGCCGCGGCGCGCGAGGTGACCGAGGAAACCGGCCTGACGCCCCGGCTGGGCCGCCGGCTGGTCGCGACGTCCCACCGGGTAGGTGGCCAGGAAAAGACGGTCGACTACTGGGCGATGGAGCCGGTCACCGGGCAGTTCCGGCCCGGCGATGAGGTGGACGAGTTGCGGTGGCTCGGGCCGGCCGAAGCGATAGCCCTGCTGACCCACCCGAACGAGCGGGCACCGGTTGAGCGTCTGAGCGACGCGCCGCTGGCCACCACGATGGTTCTCCTGGTCCGGCACGGCCGGGCCGGCAACTCGGAGAAGTGGTCGGGCGACGATTCGCTCCGCCCCCTGGACGAGGCCGGACGCCGGCAGGCCGGCGAGCTTGCGCCGATTCTCACCGTGTTTCGGCCAACCCGAGTGCTCTCGGCCGAGCCGGTCCGCTGCATCGACACGGTGCGGCCGTTGGCCGCCGCGCTCGGTCTCGCAGTCGAAGTGGAGCCGCTGTTCGGCGAGGAAGGGCACGCGCAGGACGGCCGGCGCGCAACTGGCCTGGTGCGCGGGCTGGCCGGCGCCGGCGAGCCGGTCGTGGTGGGCAGCCAGGGCGGGTTGATACCGGACACGGTCGCGCAGTTGGCCGAGGAAGACGCCGTTTCCGTGGGCGACGTGCCGGCCGGCAAGGGCAGCATCTGGGCGCTGAGCTTCGCGGCGGACGGGCCGCGCGCCGGCCGGCTGGTTGCGGCGGACTACTACCCGCCGCCGTAGGGCCGGTCAGCCACGACGGACTGACCGGCCCTCTGAACGGGCGAGTTTGTGGATCAGCGGGCCTTTTTGGCCGTCTTCTTGGCGGTCGTCTTCCTGGCAGTGGACTTCTTGGCAGTCTTCTTGGCCAGGGTCTTGGCCGCGGGCGTCTTGGCAGCGGCGGTCTTGGCCGGGCGCTTGGTAGCCAGTGTCTTGGCTGCCCGGGTCTTGGTCGAGGTCGACGTGCTCCGCGAAGAGCCGCCGCCGCCTGACCTTCCGGTGGTGCTCGTCACGGCCTTCGTCAACTTCTTCGCGCCGCTGACGACATCCTTGAAGCTACTGCCGGCGCGGAACGCCGGCACCGAGGTCGCCTTCACCTTGACGGCTGCCCCGGTCTTGGGGTTGCGGGCGGTACGTGCGCCGCGGGCCCGCTTCTCGAAGACGCCGAAACCGGTGATCGCCACGCGCTCACCCCTGGCGACGGACCGCACGATCGTGTCGACGACCCCATCGACCGCGTTCTGCGCCGACTTGCGGCTGCCGCCCAGGCGGCTCTCGACTGCCCTGATCAGTTCGGCCTTGTTCACTGCGAGTCCTCCTGACGAGCGGATGGCGACCAGTAGGCCATTGCCAGAGACGCTATTCCCGTCGGCACCGGCGCACAATCACCCGGCCCGGCGAGTTTTCCTGTCGTCGCAAGGCAATCAAACGCCCGCCAGTGTTGCCTTAGCCGGCCGCTACAGTCGGCAGCCAGTCGGGGCGGGCGCGTTCGTACCGCGCGATGTCATCGTCGTGCTGGAGGGTGAGCGCGATGTCGTCCAGACCCGCCAGCAAGCGTTCGCGGGTGTGGCTGTCGATGTCGAACGCGACCGTGTGCCCGTCGTAGCCCAGCAGCATCTGCGTCAGATCGACGGTGACTTCCGTACTGGGTTGCGACTCGACAGCCACCATCAACGCCTCGACATCCGCCGGATCCAGTTGCACAGCCAGCAGCCCGGCCTTGTGTGAGTTGGCGCGGAAGATGTCACCGAACCGCGATGACACGACGGCCCGGAAACCGTGATCCTGCAAGGCCCACACAGCGTGCTCACGGGACGAGCCGGTGCCGAAGTTTTCGCCGGCGACGAGGATCGTGGCGCCGGCAAACTCGGGCCGATCGAGCACAAAGCCCGGGTGCTGGCGCCACTCGGAGAAGAGGCCGGCGCCGAAGCCGGTGCGCTCTACCCGCTTGAGCCAGTCGCTCGGGATGATCTGATCGGTGTCGACGTCTGTGCGCCGCAGCGGCAGCGCACGTCCACTGTGGACGGTGAATGGCTGCATCAGGACTCCAGGTCTGCCGGCGCGGCGAAGTGCCCGGCCACTGCGGTCGCGGCGGCCACGGCCGGCGACACGAGATGGGTGCGGCCGCCGCGTCCCTGCCGCCCCTCGAAGTTGCGGTTGGACGTCGATGCGCACCGCTCTCCTGGTGACAGGGTGTCCGGATTCATCCCGAGGCACATCGAGCAGCCGGCGCTGCGCCACTCCGCGCCGGCGGCCAGGAACACCTCGTGCAGCCCCTCGGCCTGGGCCTGCTGGCGCACCGCCATCGAGCCAGGGACCACGAGCGCGCGCACGCCGGCGGCTACCCGCCGGCCGCGCAGCACGTCGGCGGCGGCCCGCAGGTCTTCGATCCGGCCGTTCGTGCAGGACCCGACGAAGACGGTATCGACCACAACGTCACGCAGGCCGGTGCCAGGTGACAGACCCATGTAGGCCAGCGCCCGTTCGGCCGCCTCCCGTGCGGCGGGAGGCATCGACTGCGGATCGGGCACCGGGCTGTCCAGCGGGCCACCCTGTGCCGGATTGGTGCCCCAGGTGACGAAGGGAGTCACCGCCGTCGCATCGACATGCACCTCCTTGTCGAAGGCGGCGCCGGCATCGCTGGGCAACGTCCGCCAGTGCGCGACGGCGCGGTCCCAGGCGCTTCCGCGCGGGGTCGCCGCGCGGCCGGCGAGGTAGTTAAAAGTCGTCTCGTCCGGGGCTATCAGGCCGGCGCGGGCGCCGGCCTCGATCGACATGTTGCAGACGGTCATCCGGCCCTCCATGGACAGCTCGCGGATCGCCGGCCCGCGGTACTCCACCACATGGCCCTGCCCTCCGCCGGTGCCGATCTGGGCGATGATGGCCAGGACGAGGTCCTTGGAGGTGCTGCCGGCCGGCAGGTCACCCTCGACGGTGATCGCCATGGTGCGCGGCCGACGCTGCGGCAGCGTCTGCGTGGCCAGCACATGCTCGACGTCGCTGGTGCCGATGCCGAACGCGAGTGCGCCGAACGCGCCGTGCGTGGAGGTGTGGCTGTCGCCGCACACGACCGTCATGCCGGGTTGGGTCAGCCCGAGTTGCGGTCCGATGACGTGCACGATGCCCTGACCGGCGTCGCCCATGGGATAGAGCCGGATGCCGAACTCCGCGCAGTTCGCCCGTAGCGTCTCGACCTGGATCCGCGACACCGGATCGGCGATCTCGGCGGTGTCGGTGGGCACATTGTGGTCCTCGGTGGCGACGGTGAGATCCGGCCGGCGCACCCGCCGGCCGGACAGTCGCAGCGCGGCGAAAGCCTGCGGCGACGTAACCTCGTGGACCAGATGCAGGTCGATATAGAGAAGGTCCGGCTCGTCCGGCGCGGACCGGACGACATGCGCGTCCCACAACTTGTCGGCCAGTGTGAGGGCCACGGGTATTGTCCTATCATTTGGGATGCTAGTTTCGGTGCATGGGACAGCGTAGCGGAGTGGGCGTACTCGACAAGGCCGTCACCATCCTCGAGTCCTCGGCGGAGGGTGCCAGCCTGGCCGAGTTGGTCGAGCGCAGCGGGCTCCCCCGGGCGACGGCCCACCGGCTGGCCCAGGCACTGGAAGTGCATGGGTTGCTTTCCCGCGACGTCGACGGTCGCTGGCATCCCGGTCGCCGGCTGGGCGAGCTGGCGACGTCGGCCCCGGACCCACTCCTGCGCCACGCGCCGGCGGTTCTCCGGGCGCTGCGCGACAGCACCGGGGAAAGTGTGCAGCTGTACCGCCGGCGAGGCGACCAGCGGGTCTGTATCGCCGCCTCGGAAAGGGCCAGCGGCCTGCGTGACACGGTGCCGGTCGGCGCCTTGCTGTCTCTGGTTGCCGGCTCGGGGGCGCAGGTGCTGCTGGCGTGGGAGTCCTTCGCCGACGTCCTGCCGCTGCTGCCCCGCGCGCGGTTCTCGGCCCGCACACTGACCGACGTACGCCGGCGCGGGTGGGCGCAGAGTGTGGCCGAGCGCGAGCCGGGGGTGGCCTCGGTGTCCGCGCCGGTGCGCGACCGCACGGGTCGAGTGGTCGCCGCCCTGTCGGTGTCCGGCCCCATCGACCGGCTCACGCGTTCCCCGGGCCGGCTGCATGCCGGCGCCGTAGTATCCGCCGCGCGCCGGCTATCTGACCTGTCCTGATCGGGACCACGAGACCGTCAAGGAGCGCAGGTGTCAGCTGAGGTACTGACCGACTTCGTCGGGGCGACGGCGACGGAGTTCGGCATCCCCGGGGTTGCCGTCGGCATCTGGGCGGACGGCCGGGAGACCTACGCATGCCACGGCGTGACCCATCTGGACCACCCGCTTCCGGTCGACCGGAACACGCTGTACGTGCTGGGCTCGCTCACTAAGACCTACACGGCGACCGCGATGATGCGCCTGGTCGAGGCCGGCCAGGTCGAGCTGGATGCGCCGGTGCGTCGCTACATCCCCGAGCTCACCCTCGCTGACGAACAGGCCGCGGCCCAGGTCACTGTCTTGAACCTGCTCAACCACACCTCTGGGCTGGGGTGGGACCTCCTCATCGACACCGGTGACGGGGACGACGCGCTGGCCCGCTACGTAGGCAAGCTGGCCGAGCTCGAGCAGGTCGCGGCGCCCGGCGCGCGGGCCTCCTACAGCCAGGCCGGCTACTGCCTGGCAGGGCGGGTCATCGAGAGAGTCACCGACATGCCGTACGAGAGAGCCATTGGCTCGCTCATCCTCGAACCGCTGGGACTGTCACACAGCCTCTTCGCGCCGGCTGACGTCATAACCCGGCGGTTCGCCATGGGCCACAACCCCGGCGAGGACGGGACGCTGTCCGCAGCGCGGCTGTGGAAGGGCCCACGGTGTCGCAACCCGGGCGCCGGCATCGTGTCGTCGGTGGCAGACCAGCTTCGGTGGGCGCGGTTCCATCTCGGTGCCGGACGTACGAATGGGGGCGCCCCGGTGCTTGCGCCCGAGACTGTGCATCGCATGAAGGAGTGGACGGTTGCGCTGCGGGGCAGCACCTTGGGGGACGCCTTCGGCATCTGCTGGTTTCTCCGCGACGTCGACGGCGTTCGCACCGTCGGGCACGGCGGGTCGGCGAACGGCCAGTTCGCCGAGTTGCTCACCGTGCCCGAAAGGGGCTTCGCCGTTGTGGCGCTGTCCAACGCCGGCCCGAACGGCATTGCCTTCAATCAGGCGGTCGCCCGCTGGGCGTT
>JALZAK010000083.1 GCA_030948385.1 Actinomycetota bacterium | reverse complement strand
CCTGCGATGTGCAGGTTCGGGCTTATCTTTTTGCGGGTCCGGGTGGTCGGCCGGTGGGTTGGTAGTCGCGTCGTGGGTCGATGATCAGGTCGCGGAGGTCGTGGACGAGCAGGATGGCGTGGGTTCGGGCGTAGGTTCGGCCAACGCCGATGTGGCGGAGCCGGCCGGCGACGGGCAGGGTGACGGTGCCGGCTTTGTCGTTCTTGTCGTGGCGGACTCGGTCGTGGGTGTCGGTGCGCTGCGGTCGGTGCTCGGGGTGGCTTTGGGTAGCGACTGGTAGATCGCGGCTGGAGTCCCCTGGTGCGGAAGCGACCGGTGCGGCCGATGCTGGTTGTACTCGATGACGAACCGGTCGAGGAGGGTTTGTAGTTCGCCGATGCTCGCCGGCTGTGAGGTCTGGGCGCGAGGCCATTTCTTCAGCGTCTGCTGGACGCGTTCGGCCTTGCCTTGGGTCTGCGGGTGGTTGGGGTGGCCGTTCTTCTGGGTGATGTGCAGCCGGCGTAGTTCGTGTTCGAGGTGGTTGCGGCCGCCTTTGCCGCCGGAGAACCGGGTGGTGAGCGCCATGCCGTTATCGGTCAACGTGGAGGCCGGAGTCCCATGGTTGGCAACGGCTTTGCGGAACGTGGCGAGCACGATCGGGCCGGTGACCCGGACGTGAGCGGTGACGGAGAGTGCGTAGCGGGAGCAGTCGTCTAGCCAGGTCAGGATCTCCACGTCGGTGCCGGTGGTGAGCCGGTAGTGGTGAAGTCGGACTGCAGGTCTCGTTCGGCTGGTCGGCTTCGAACCGGAGGTAGGAGCTCCTGGGCCGCTTGGACGGGTCCGGTGTGACCGCGCCGGCCCGGACCAGGGATCCGGTTGATCGTCGTCCGCGACAGCTGCGTGGCGTAGGTGTGCCTCAGGTGCCAGCCAATCGTGTCGGCACCGGCATCCAAGCCGGCCTCGGACAGCTGCTTACGCAGCCGCAGCACCAGGTCGACGGTCGGCGGTGGGGTCGCTGCGGTCCGGGACTGAGGAGCCCGTGACAGCGGTTCGAACGCGGCCTTGCCCTCGACGGCATAGCGGGCCATGAGCCGGCTGATCCAACCCTGGGAGACTCCGTAGCTGCGGGCTGCCTCGGACTGCGACCGGCCGGTGAGAACAGCGGTGATGACAAGACGACGCTTCGACATGGCGCAGCCTGCGCGCCGAGGCTCATTCCGAAGACCTGCGACACGCTATTCCGATGTCGCGAGACACCCCATTCCGACGTCCTGAACCAGGACACTGTCACCCCGAAAGTGTGATCTCTCGCGAGATCGGCGACACCGTCAACCTTTGGGTTCGGAGACTGGTAGTCGCTATCGGGGCTCGTGTGCACCTGCTAGCCCTTGAAGCCGATCGGGACGTAGTTTCTCGGTGAGGCGCCGCCCGCGAACCCGAACGCCCCGAAGTTGACCAGGCCGGACCTGGTGGCCACCAGCTCAGGCTCCTGGTACAACGCGACCGAGTGCCCCTCCTCCCAGATCTTCCGATCGATCTGGTGGGTCAGCTCGGTCGCCTTGGCCCGATTCAGTTGAGTAGGCGCTTGGTCGAACAAGGCGTCTATTTCCGCCGTGCCGATCCTGGCGTAGTTGCGGTCGCCGTTGCTGAAGTACACCGATCTCGCGAAACTGATGGGGAATTGCGTGCCGATCCAGCTGAAGATCGTCAGGTCGAACTGGCCGGTGAGCACGTAGTCCGGCAAGAACCGGTCCGCCGGGACTGTCTTGACGATGACCTTGATGCCGGCCGCCCTCAGTGCCGTCTCCTGAAGTCGGGCCTCGCTCTCACTCCTCGTCACACCCGACGGGATGAGGAATTCGACGGCGAACGGCCTGCCGTTCTTGGCGTAGATGCCGTCGGCGCCCCGCGTGAAGCCGGCTGACTCAAGCAGCGTCCCGGCTAAGACGACGTTGCGCTTGCAGAAGGCTTCACAGGTGCTCTTGTACTGTGCCTGGCTGGTCATCCAGAAGTGGCTGTCGAGCAAACTGGCCGGCCCGGACAGTGGGGTGAGCTGGGCCTTCGCGTCGCCTTCGCGGTCGATGGCCAGCATCACCGCCTGACGCACCTTGACGTCGGCCATCGGCCCGCGTGCGCCGAGGTCGATCTGCCGCCAGTCTGGCCCGACGGCCTTGTGTACGGTGGCCCCGGCCACCGTGCGAACCGTCGCCAGAGCCGCTGCGTCGGAATCGATGTCGACGAGGTCGACCTGGCCAGCCCGGAATGCCTTTGCCGTCGCACCTTGGTCGAGAACGACAAACTCGATCCGGTCGAGCTTGGGCCGCTGGCCCCACCACTTCTCGTTGCGAACGACGGTGATCGTCTCGTCGACCTTGTCGATCTTGTCGACCTTGAATGGGCCGCCCGACACGGTCGGTCCGGAGATCCACGAGGTGTTGAACGCGTTCGCGTCCGCGTTCAGTGAGGCCGGCGTCAACGGGGTGAACAGTGACCTCCAGTCGGGGAACTTGGTGGTGAAGGTGAGCTTGACGTCCCGGTCGGTCGCGCCCCTCTCGACCGACCCGACCTGCTCGTATCCGGTTGAGCTGGCAATCTTGAAGGCCTTGTCCCTGCCACTAAGCGCGGAGACTTGAGCCTTGAAGTCCAGCCAGGTGATCGGCGCACCGTCGCTCCACATCGCCTTGGGGTTGATGTGGTAGGTGATCACCTGCGGGTCGGTGCTGGTCTGCTCGGTCCTGTCGACGAGCTCGGTGTTGAGGACCGGTTTGCTGCGTGAATCGAAATACCACACGGTAGGCAAGGTCGAGAACATCAGGTCGGTGACATTGCGCTCGTTTCCCTCGACCTCGTCGACGTTGAAGTTGGCCGGGAAACTGTCGATCGGCCAGCGCAACATGCCGCCGTCCCTGACGTGTACATACGGTGTGGGCGTGACGTCGTTCAGATCGGTGCCGGCCCCGGCGCCGCCATTGGTGCCGCCGCCTCCTCCTTCGGAGCTTGACTTGCAGGCTCCCAGGGCCACCGTTGCGGCGAGCGCTGCGCTGAGCAGTGCAGTTCCTCTCGTGGGTAGCCGCACGATTCCTCCTCAGTCGCGCGTACGGCGCACTTGCCGGGAGGCCGCGCCGATCACACAGGTCCACACCGAGGTGTCCACGTCAGAAGGGCACCTCGGTTGCCAGTAATCCTTCAGGCGAGCCGCGTCCGCACAGGCCGCGGCAGAACTGCACCGCGTCCGTCTCGAATACCGGCCCACCCGTACCGAACGACCAGGACCCGCCAGCCGGCCCGGTGAGCATGAGACTGCATGCCTGGCCGTGCCGAGCCGCCCATTCCTTGACCACGTCGTCGACCAGGACGCCGTCGTGCTCCGCGGTCAGCGTCAGCGATGCCCCGGTGGCCGCAGCGATGTCGGTGCGGTGCATCCACGGGTCGCGGGTGAGGACCACGTCGATGAGGTAGCCGAAGGTCCACGCTTCCTGCGGGCTGTCTGGCTTACCGCCCGCAGCCTGGGGCTTGGATATGGTGCGCCGGCGCACCAGTCCTGGTGCCCGGCGACGACCTCGGGCCGCGCGCGGGCCGACCTCGGCGAAGCGCTCGACGATGCGTGGTGGGGTCATGTCCGTCCGCTCGGCCACCTGCAGGGCGGTCAGCGCGTCGAGGAAGACACCCCCGGCTCGGCCGGCCTTGCGGTTCTGGCGGATCTGCTCGCGCACTGTTGCCGCCATCTCGGCCATGCCGAGCATGTGGGTGGCGAGGGCGCGCACGTCCCAGCCGGCGCAGGCTGTCGGCCGCGACCAGTCATCCGCCGACAGCGAACGTAGTTGCGCGACGACCCGCTGATACTCCTCGGCCGCCAGGCGCATAGCCACCGCTCTGTCGAGGACCGGCCGGCGGCCGGTGGCCCGGTCCCCGGTGCTGGTGCTCGTCGATGAAGTCGTCATGTCAGCCCACCGGCACGGCGTGGGCGGGCAGCGACTGAGGCTGCGTGGAGACCGCGATCCCAGGGCCACGACCGGCACGTTGCTCGTACACGTCTGCCAGGGTTCGCAGCAGCGTGGGGCAGTCGCCAGAGTACGAAGAGCCGTGCATGACGGCCAGGGTGCGGGGCCCGAGGTCGGCGAGTCTGCGATAGGTGGCCGGCACAGCCGGGCCGAGCGACGTCTGGCCGAACAGGTCTTCCGCGGCGATCGCCGCGTCGAGAAGATCAGCGTCGGTCACGGCAGGCCCGTCACCGAGCTGGCTGACCAGGTCACCGCAGAACAGCGTCGCGGTCTCCTGTTCGAAGAAGACGTGCGATTCCCAGTTGTGCGGCACGTGTGGTGTCGGTACCTCGACGACCCTCCGCTGCAGCCCCGCGCCGCCCAGTTCGAGAACGTCGCCATCGGCGAGCGGCCGTGGCCGACGGTCGCACAGGTCGTTCAGCGACAGCAGGCAGCCCAGGGAGCCGTGGGCAACCTGCGCGTGCGGCGCGACGCCGAGGAACTCGTTGACCGCGCCGCACTCGTCGGCCTCGACGTGGGCGAACCCGATCCACCGGAGCCGGCCCACGGGCATCACCCGCTCCACCGCCTCACGGACCAGTGGGAACAGCGAGCGCATGCCGGTGTGATACAGCAGCGGCTCCTCCGCATCGATGAGGAACTGGTTGAACGTAAAGCCACCTGGGGCCACGTCCCGGGATACAGGTCGAGATGCGATAGATGCGGTCGGCGATCTGGGTCAACGTTGGTGTGCACGGCTTCCCTTTCTGCTGGCCGGGGTGTGCGCTCGAGGCGCGTAGTGCGCCCGGAACATCGCTGCGAGCTGAGGCAACAGCGTCGTGAAGGCGCCTTGTTCGAAGGGCTCCTGCGGTCCGTTGGCCAGTTGCTGGGAGGTCACCCCGCTGGTCAGGACCGTCCACACCCGGACGAGTTCGTCGATGGCGAATCGGGAGTCGAACAGTCCGAGAGCCTGCAGGCGGCCCAGGGCTTCGCCGCAGCGGGCAAGGACGGTCACTGCGGGCTGGTAGGCCGCCGGCGACGGCACGTAGCCCGGTACGGGGCGCCAACCCATCAGCTGCGAATAGACCGGATGCTCGATGGTCCAGCGCACGAAGCGCTCAGCGAACTCGAGTAGATACGCCGGCAGGTCGGTCGTCTCATCCGGGTAGCCGAGCGCCTCCATCATCTCGTACACCTGGCACCACCCTCTGGCGAAGACCGCGTCGTAAAGGGCGTGCTTGGAGTCGAAGTAGACATAGAGCGAAGGCGGCCGAAGCCCGATTCGACGGGCCACCTCCCCGAGGGAGAGGCCCGCGACGCCGTGCTCGGCCATGACGTCGACCGCGACATCGACGATCTCCTCGATCGTCTGCGCCCGGCGCGCGTGCCGGCGGTCCAACCGCGGCGCGAGGTCGGAAGGCATGGGAATGAGCTTGTCCTAAGTCCATTAGGTATGTCAATGGCCATTCGTTGTTTCGGGCCAGGCGGCCGGCACTCTAGGGTCGCGGGGGGCCTGCCGAACGGAGTGACCGCACCTAGAATCGGCTCAGGGTCGCGTGGCGGGGGAGTGACTGAGGACCCGCCGGTGGCACGGAGGAGGTCGCGGTGGCAGCGGTTGCCGGGCGACCGGCCATCCGAGCGGACGGAGGCCCGGGCGCCGACATCGCCGGCGGATCCAGACCCGACCGGGTGCTGACCCTGCCGAACCTGCTCAGCCTGCTGCGGTTGTTGGGTGTCCCCGTCTTCCTCTTCCTGCTGCTCGGTCCGCACGCTGACCTGCCGGCGCTCGCGGTCTTGATGTTCGCGGGGGTCAGCGACTGGCTGGACGGCCGGCTGGCGCGCGCGTGGAATCAGGTGAGCCGGCTCGGCCAGCTGCTGGATCCGCTGGCCGATCGGCTGTACATCGTGGCCACCCTGATCGCATTCGTGCTGCGCGACATCATCCCGTGGCAGTTCGTCGCGGCGGTCGTCGGACGCGATCTCGTGCTCGCGGCCTCCTTGCCGATCCTGCGTCGATACGGCTACGGCCCGCTGCCGGTGCATTTCCTGGGCAAGGCGGCCACGTTCAACCTGTTGTACGCCTTCCCGCTACTTCTGCTGTCGATCATGGGGGGTCCGGTCGGGGCTATTGCCCGGCCGATCGGGTGGGCGTTCGCTGTCTGGGGAGCTGCCTTGTATTGGTGGGCCGGGGCGTTGTACCTGCTCCAACTGGGCCGACTCATCCGCAGCGGATCCCGCGAGGCGCCGGCATGAAGGCGGTCGTCATGGCGGGTGGGGAAGGCACCCGACTACGCCCGATGACGGCGAACCACCCCAAGCCGCTTCTGCCGGTCGTCAATCGGCCGATCATGGAGCACGTACTGCGGCTGTTGCGCCGGCACGGCTTGACCGACACGGTCGTGACGCTGCAGTTCCTGGCCGCGCAGGTGCGCAACTATTTCGGTGATGGTGCCGAACTCGGCATGTCGTTGGCGTATGCCACTGAGCAGAAGCCACTTGGCACGGCGGGAAGTGTGAAGAACGCGCATGAGGCGCTGCGCGGCGAACCCTTCCTGGTCATCTCGGGTGACGCCCTGACCGACGCCGATCTGACCGCACTGCTCCGCTTCCATCGCGAACGTGATGCGACGGTCACGGTTGCACTCAAGCGGGTGGACGACCCGGTCGACTTCGGGATCGTCATTCCGGACGAGGACGCGCGGATCCAGCGGTTCCTGGAGAAGCCGACCTGGGGTCAGGTTTTCTCCGACACGGTGAACACCGGGATTTACGTCATGCAGCCAGAGGTCCTCGACCTTGTCCCACCGGACCAGCCGGTCGACTGGGCAGCCGATGTGTTCCCGCAACTGCTCGAGCAAGGAGCTGCGGTTTACGGCTGGCTGCTGAACGGCTACTGGGAGGATGTCGGCAACCACGAGTCCTACCTGCGAGCCCAGGCAGACGTGCTGACCGGGGCGGTCGACGTGGAGATCGACGGCTTCGAGGTGTCCAGCGGTATCTGGCTCGGTGACGGCGCCGATGTGGATCCCGAGGCTCAGCTCAGCGGTCCGATCTACGTAGGCCGCAACTGCCGGGTGGAGGCCGGGGCCGAGCTACGCGAACTGACGGTGCTCGGCGACAACGCCGTGGTTAAGCAAGGCGCCTTCCTCCATCGTGCGGTCGTGCACAGTAACGGCTTCATCGGCCCGCAGGCCGTGCTGCGCGGCTGCGTGGTGGGCGGAAACACGGTCGTGTTGCGCGGGGCTCGGGTCGAAGAAGGAGCGGTGGTGGGCGACGCCTGCGTCATCGAGGAGGACGCCTACATCAACGCCGGCGTGAAGGTCTACCCGTCCAAGACCATTGAAGCCGGCGCTCAGATCGCCGACAGCGTGATCTGGGAGCGCCGGGGCTCGCGTGCCGTATTCGGCCGGCGGGGCGTGACCGGTCTGGTCAATGTCGAGATCACCGCCGAGCATGTGGTACGGCTCGCCCGTGCGTACGCGACCACCCTGCGCAGGGGCACGGTTCTGACGACGGCCCGGGACACATCCAGGGCCGCTCGGGCCCTCAAGCGGGCGGTGATCAGCGCCTTGACGACCAGCGCGATCGATGTGCGTGACTACGAGGTCACCCCCACCCCGGTCGCCCGCTACCTCACGGCCACCAGCGACGCGGTCGGCGGCCTGATGTTGCGGACCACTCCCGGCCAGCAGGAATCCATCGACATCGTCTTCTTCGACGAGAACGGGGCCGATATCTCACTGAGCACTCAGCGTGCGATCGAGCGGGCGCTGTTTCGCCGGGAGTTCCGCCGCGCTCGTGCCGCAGACATCGGGGAGCTTTCCTTCCCGCCGCGAAGTTACGAGGCGTACACGACTCAGTTGCTCGCCCAGCTCGACGTCAGTGGTGTACGCGCGGCCGCGCTCAAGGTGGTGGTCGACACCTCCGGCGGCGCAGCGTCCTTCGTGCTTCCCAGCCTGCTCGGTCGGCTCGGCGTGGACGCGCTCACGGTGAATCTCGGTGCCGACGAAGCGGTCACGACGGAAACCGAATCGCAGCGGGCGACCAGCCTGCGCCGGCTCGGTGATCTGGTCGTGTCTGCCCGGGCCGCTTTCGGCGTGCGATTCGACCATGTCGGCGAGCGAATGCGCATCGTCGACGACCGCGGCCTGACCATTGGTGACGAGCGCTCGATGCTGCTCATGGTCGACCTGGTAGCAGCCGAGCGCGGCAAAGGTGCGGTGGTTGTTCCGGTCAGCACCACCCGAGTCGCGGAGGATGTCGCCCGCATCCACGGCGTGGGCGTCCGCTGGACCGGGGTAGAAGCCTTCGCGATGCCGCCCTTGGATGACGATCTGATCTTCGGCAGCGACGGTAGCGGTGGCTTCGTGCTGCCGGAGATGGGTCCCACGGTGGATGCCATCGCCGGCTTCGTTCGTCTGGTCGGACTGGTGGCCCGGACCAACCTACCCCTGTCCCGCATCGACGCCCGCATCCCGCCGGCCCACGTCCTTCGCCGATCGGTGCGGGTTCCCTGGTCGGCCAAGGGAACGGTGATGCGCGCCGTCAACGCCAGGGCAGCCGGTCTCGAGCAGAACACCACCGACGGCATCCGCGTGCTCTTCGACGACCACACCTGGGTGCTCGTCCGACCGGACCAGTCCGAAGCCCTCGTCCACGTCTGGGCCGAGGGGGCCGACGAGGGTTCGTCTGCCGAGTTGCTCGACCACTGGTGCGCCGTAGTGATGGAGGCGGCACGCTGAGCGCGCCCGCGCCGCCGGAGGAACGCCGGGCCGGCTCAGGCATGCTGCGCAACTTGCTGGAAATGCATCTGGAGCCGGGGTATGAGGTCGCCGCCCGCCGGCGCGCTGCGCAGCCGCCGTCTCGGTCAGACCGGATCGCTGGTAGCTCGGCGCGCTCCTTGGTGCTGGCGGTGATCGGCATTCTGTTGGCGGTGGCCTACCTGCAGGCCTCGACACAGCAGCCCGCGGCGGCGCGCATCCGCGCCACGCTGGCCGCCGACATCCGGCAGCGGGCGGCGGCCACCGACCGGCTCCAACGGGCGGCCGGTGAGCTGCGCGCCAGGCTGTCAGCAGAGCGCGGCACCGCGCTGAGCAGCAGCGCAGCGGGTGCTCAGGCGGCCGCCCGGTTGCGTGACCTCGAAGCGGCCACGTCGCTGACCGCGCTGCGCGGCCCCGGATTGGTGGTCACCGTGGCAGACGGCGGGCCGGGTGCGGACCCGGTGACCGGCAGCCGGCCGCAGGGTGACCCGAACAACGCCGGTCAGGTCCAAGATCGCGACCTGGCCTCGGTCGTCAACGGGCTGTGGGCGGGCGGCGCGGAAGCGGTGTCCGTGAACGGCCAGCGGCTTTCCCCGACCTCTACTATCCGCTCGGCAGGCGGGGCGATCCTGGTGGACTTCCGGCCCGTGTCGAGCCCGTACGAGATTCGTGCCATAGGGAATGCTGACCGGATGCAGGTAGCCTTCGCCGACAGCCCGATCGCGCGTTCGTTCACGACGTTCGTCCAGCTCTACGGGATGACGTTCTCGGTGCATCGGGCCGGCTCCATCCTGTTGCCGGCGGCGCCGGCTACGGTGCTGCGGCACGCAATCCCCGGCGGGCCGAGGAAGTGATCGCCGCAGCCGCACTGGTGGCCGGCCTCGTGCTCGGCTTGGTACTCCGGCCGACCGTTCCGGTCGCGATGCAGCCTTACCTGCCGATCGCTGTGGTGGCAGCGCTGGACGCGGTGTTCGGCGGCATCCGGGCCAGCCTCGACGGCATCTTCGACGACAAGGTGTTCGTCATTTCGTTTGTCTCCAACGTCCTCGTGGCGGCGATCATCGTCTTCCTCGGCGACCAGTTGGGGGTCGGTGGCCAACTCTCCACGGGCGTCGTCGTCGTTCTCGGCATCCGCATCTTCGGAAACGTCGCCGCCATCCGCCGGCACGTCTTCCGCGCGTGAAGTTCCCCAGCCTCCCGACCCGATGGCGCCCGCATGTCCGGGCCGGCTTCCTGATCGGTCTGCTCTGCGCGCTGCTCGGCTTCGGCTTCGCCGTCCAGGTGCGGAGCACCCAGACCACGGCGCTGCCCTCGGCGCGTCAGGAGGACCTGGTGCGCATCCTCGACGACCTGTCCTCGCGAGAGGATCGGCTGCGGAGCGAGATCGCCGACCTCGAAGCCAGCCGCAGCCGGATCAACTCCAGCAGTGACCGCAGCGCTACGGCACTCCAGGAGGCGCGGCAGCGTTCGGATCAGCTCGGCGTGCTGGCGGGCACCGTGGTCGCTCATGGCCCCGGGGTGCTGGTCACGGTGCAAGAAGGCGCTCAACACCTTCCGGCCGAGGTGCTCCTGGACGCGCTCGAGGAGCTGCGCGGAGCCGGTGCTGAGGCGGTACAGATCAGCGGGGCGGTTGATTCCAGCCTGGTCCGGGTCGGCGCGAGCACGTGGTTCGCCGACCACGGTGACGGGATCGACATCGATGGCACAACGATGCGTGCGCCGTACCACATCCTCGCGATCGGAGACGGGCCTACCATGGCTGCCGCACTGCGCATCCCGGGTGGGGTGATCGATACGATCCGGCAGGCCGGCGGCTCCGTCACCGTCGAGCAGCGGCGCGACGCCGCCGTGACTGCGTTGCGGCCACTCGTGACGCCTCAGTACGCTCGCCCGGCCAGATAGCAGCTGTCGGTGGCACGGTCGAGCCGGGGCCACCGCCCACCTGAGGAGCCCCACCGCAGATGACCCCCGAGGAGCTGCACTACACCCCGGAGCACGAATGGGTTCGCACCCTGGACAGCGGCGAGCGGGTGCGCATCGGCATCACCGACTTCGCCCAGGGTGCGCTGGGCGACATCGTGTTCGTGCAACTGCCCGAGGTGGGCGCTCGGGTCGAGAGTGGTCAGCCGATGGGCGAGGTGGAGTCGACCAAGAGCGTCTCAGATGTCTACTCGCCTGGCACCGGCGAGGTGCAGGCGCGCAATGATGCGCTGGATGCCGCTCCGGATCTGATCAACAGCGATCCCTACGGCGCCGGCTGGTTGGTCGAACTGACGCTGGACGATCCGCTCGATCCGGCCGCCCTGCTGGATGCGGCCGCCTATGCGGCGCACGTCGACGCCGGCTGACGAGCCGGCGCGGTTGACCTGCTTCGACGGGCCTGGCTACGCTCGCACCACGCCGAACCGTGAACGTACGGTTGGCGTCGAGACTTCTCACCCGCAGCCTGGAGGCGATCGCACCCCGTGATCTGTCGATGTGGTCAGCAGAACCCTGAGGATGGCCGATTCTGCACGCGGTGCGGAGCGGCTCTGACCCCGTCGGGCTCGTCGGGTGGCAACGAGTCGTTGGATGCCACGTCGACCATGACCATCGGAGCGATCGAGGAGCCTCCGACTGAGGCGCCGGACTCGGTAGCCCGAGCACATGCCCGGGCCGTCGAGGCGCTCCCGCCGGGATCGGCCCTGCTCGTGGTGCGTCGCGGCCCGAATGCCGGCAGCAGGTTCCTGCTCGACGAGGACGTGACCACTGCAGGCCGCCACCCGGAGAGCGACATCTTTCTCGACGACGTGACGGTGTCGCGGCGGCACGCGGAGTTCCGTCGCGACGCCGGCAACTTCTCGGTACGCGACGTCGGCAGCCTCAACGGCACGTACGTCAATCGCGAACGAATCGAGACGGCGACCCTGGCGGGGGGAGACGAGGTGCAGATCGGCAAGTTCCGCCTCGTCTTCCTCACCGGGCCACGCACAGCGGAGGTGGCCGCGACCGGAGCCTCGTCATGACCCCCTCGGCGGCGTCGGCCCGAGCGTTCCTGACGATCGGCGAGGTACTCAGCCTGCTCCGCGGCGAGTTTCCCGACGTGACGATTTCCAAGATCAGGTTCCTCGAAGCGGAGGGGCTGATCGAGCCGGATCGCACCGCGTCGGGGTACCGGAAGTTTTCCCGCGACGACGTCTCCAGACTGCGGTACGTGCTGGCCGCCCAGCGCGACCAGTATCTGCCGCTGCGGGTCATCAAGGAGCACCTGGATGCGATCGATCGCGGCCTGGAACCTCCGTCAGTGAGCGGGGGATCTCCCCGGGTTCCACGTGCACTGGTCTCGACCGACGGGCTCCCGACGGCGGCCGAATTCGGCCCCGGCGCTGGCGGTGTCCGGCTGTCTCGTCAGGAACTGATCTCCGAATCCGGTCTCGACGAAGATGCCCTGCGCGCAGTGGAGCAGTACGGGCTGATCGCCCGGCCGGGCAACGGCTTCTATGACGGTGATGAGCTACTGATCGCCAAGACCGTGGCCGAGATGAGCCGCTTCGGCATCGAGGCGCGGCATTTGCGCGCGTATCGCAGCGCCGCCGACCGGGAGATCGGGCTCTTCGAGCAGGTGGTCAGCCCGATGACGCGGCAGCGCAATCCGGAGGCCCGCGGGCGGGCGCAGGAAACCGTCCGCGAACTGGCAGCCCTGTCGATCCGGCTGCACTCGACGTTGGTTCGCGCCGGCCTCCGATCGGAGCTCAGCAGCTGACGCGTGGCCGTGCACGGCGGCCGCCGTGTAGTTTCCTAAGGCAGGTCACCGTACCGGCTGGAGGCTGTCGTGCAGGAGCTCAGCGTGGTGGGCGTGCGCGTCGAGCTACCGTCGAATCAGCCGATCGTCCTGCTGCGCGAGGTGGAAGGCGAGCGGTATCTGCCGATCTGGATCGGCGCCGTGGAGGCGACCGCGATCGCGTTCGAGCAGCAGGGCGTGCGCCCGGCCAGACCGATGACGCACGATCTGCTCCGCGACGTGCTCACCGCGCTGGATCGGCCACTGCAGGCAGTGAACATCACCGAGTTGCGGGAGAGCGTGTTCTACGCCGAACTTGTGTTCGCCGGAGGCGTCCGAGTCAGTGCCCGCCCGTCGGACGCGATCGCCCTTGCCATGCGCACCGGCGTGACGATCTACGGCGCCGAGCAGGTGCTGGACGAGGCCGGGATCGCCGTCCCGGACGAGCAGGAGGACGAGGTCGAGAAGTTCCGCGAGTTTCTCGACCAGATCTCTCCGGAGGACTTCGGTGGAACGGGAGGGGGCGGCTCTTCCCCCTCCGCCTAAAACTCTAAGTCTCGACTTGAGGTCGAGGTTTGCGCCACGCCGGTCCGAGTCGTTGACCCGGCCCGAACCGAGACCTACCTTGCTGGAACAACCCGCACCACCGCTGTACGCATCGCCCGCCGATGGGGGCGTTCAGACATCCGTTGCTGGAGGCAATCCGTGGAGTTTTCCGAGCCCGGTACGTCGCCTGACCAGCAGGTGCTGTTCACCGACGGACTCCCCGTACCGCCCGACGAGCTGATCGGATATCGGGGGCCGGTGGCCTGCGCCGCCGCCGGAATCACCTACCGGCAGTTGGACTACTGGGCCCGGACCGGCCTGGTGCTTCCCAGCATCCGGCCGGCATCGGGCTCGGGCACGCAGCGGCTGTACTCGTTTCGCGACATCCTCGTGCTCAAGATCGTCAAGCGATTGCTGGACACCGGCGTCTCGCTACAGAACATTCGCGCTGCCGTGGACCAGTTGCGGGCGCGCGGCACCGACGACCTGGCGCACATCACCTTGCTGTCTGATGGGACCACGGTCTACGAGTGCAACTCCCCGGAAGAGGTCGTCGACCTGCTGCAAGGCGGTCAGGGTGTCTTCGGAATCGCCGTGGGTGGGGCGTTCCGGGAGCTGGAGGGCTCGTTGGCCGCGCTACCGCATGAGCGGGCAGACGGCGCGGCGGTCGACGAATCCGGCAGCGCCGACGAGCTGGCAGCCCGCCGGCAGCGGCGGACATCGGCCTGAGCCCTCACGGGAAGCCGCATCCCGTCGTAATCCCCACAGCGCACTGGTAGCGTCGCAGCCAGCCAACTCCGCGCGGGAGAGTCCTCGCACCCCCAGTGCGAGGCGCCGAAGGGGCAACACTCCCCGGAACCTCTCAGGCAGCGAAGACCGCGCGGACCGGCGACTCTGAGACGCGTTGGTCACGCGCGACAGAGGGGGAGGCCATCAGCGCGCCTGCCGGCGCGCCAGTGAGGGAGTGCCTCCGTGACCGACCAAATTTCTGGCGCCGCCGGTCGTTCGGCTCGAGCCAGCCTGCGCGACCTCGAGGCGGCTGTGCCGTTTGCCCGCCGGCACATCGGGCCCTCGCCGGAAGACCAGGCGAAGATGCTCGCCGTCGTCGGCCACGGTTCGCTCGCGGAGCTGGCGCACGCTGCTATTCCCGGCGGAATTCGCGAAGCCGGTGCCCTCGACCTGCCCGAGCCCGTCGATGAACAAGGGGCGCTGGCCAAGCTTCGGCAGTTGGCGGCGAGCAACCAGCCCCTCGTACAGATGATCGGTATGGGCTATTACGACACCCTGACTCCGCCGGTCGTCCTGCGCGGCGTGCTGGAGAGCCCCTCGTGGTACACCGCGTACACCCCGTACCAGCCCGAGATCAGCCAGGGACGGCTGGAGGCTCTGCTGAACTTCCAGACGGTGGTGTCGGACCTCACCGCTTTGCCGGTTGCCGGTGCGTCTCTGCTCGACGAGGGCACTGCGGCCGCCGAGGCGATGACCCTGTGCCGGCGCGTCGTCAAAAGTGCTGGTGCCGACGTTTTCCTCGTCGATGCCGACGTGCACCCGCAGACGATCGCCGTGCTGCGCACGCGAGCTGAACCGCTCGGGATCGAGGTGGTCGTCACCGAGATCCAGGGGGGCTGGCCCGACGCCGCGCCGGCCGCCCGGTCGGTGTTCGGTGTGTTGCTGCAGTATCCGGGCTCCTCGGGCGCGGTCCGCGACATCAGCGCGGTCGTCGAGCAGGCGCACGAGCGGGGCGCCTTGGTCACGGTGGCCGCCGATCTGCTGGCGCTGACGCTGCTGCGCGCGCCGGGGGAGTTCGCTGCCGATGTAGCTGTGGGATCTGCACAGCGCTTCGGCGTCCCGCTGGGTTTCGGCGGACCGCATGCGGGCTACCTGGCGGTCCGCGACGGCCTGCAGCGGATGTTGCCCGGCCGGTTGGTCGGCGTCTCCGTGGACGCGGCCGGCGCGCCGGGGTACCGGTTGGCACTGCAGACCCGCGAGCAGCACATCCGCCGGGAGAAGGCCACCAGCAACATCTGCACCGCGCAGGTCCTGCTGGCCGTCGTCGCTGCGATGTACGCGGTGTATCACGGGCCGGACGGCCTGGCTGCCCTGGCCCGCCGGGTACATCGGCTCGCCTGCGTCCTCGCCGCCGGCCTGCGCGACGGCGGGATCGAAATCGTCCACGAGCACTTCTTCGACACCGTCCAGGCCAGGGTGCCGGATCGGGCGGACAAGGTCGTTGCCGCCGCGCGGGACCGCGGTGTCAACCTGCGCCTCGTCGACGGCGACACGGTGGGTATCGCCTGCGACGAGATGACCGGCCGCGAGCACCTGGCGACGGTGTGGGCGGCCTTCGGCCTCGCCGGGCCCGACATCGACGCTCTCGACGAACAGACGGCCGACGCGCTGCCGGAGCAGTTGCGCCGCGAGTCGGCGTACCTCACGCATCCGGTGTTCTCCGCGCACCACAGCGAGACCGCCATGCTCCGCTACCTGCATCGGCTGGCCGGCAAGGACTACGCCCTGGACCGCGGCATGATCCCGCTCGGCTCGTGCACGATGAAGCTGAACGCGACCGCCGAGATGGAGCCGATCACCTGGCCGGCCTTCGCCGGCATTCATCCCTTCGCCCCGCTCGAGCAGGCCGGTGGCTACCTCACGATCATCGGCGATCTCCAGCGGTGGCTGGCCGAGATCACCGGTTACGACGCGGTGTCGCTACAACCCAACGCCGGCAGCCAAGGTGAGTTTGCCGGCCTGCTCGCGATCCGCGCCTATCACCGCGCCAACGGCCAGCGCCAGCGGGACGTCTGCCTGATTCCCTCGTCGGCGCACGGCACCAACGCTGCGAGCGCCGCGATGGCCGGTATGCGCGTCGTGGTTGTCGCGTGCCGCGCCAACGGAGATGTCGACGTCGATGACCTTCGCGCCAAGATCGAAGCGCACCGGGAGGGATTGGCAGCCCTCATGGTGACCTACCCGTCGACCCATGGCGTCTTCGAGGAGGACATCGAGGAGATCTGCGCGGCAGTGCACGACGCCGGCGGCCAGGTGTACGTGGACGGGGCCAACCTCAACGCGCTGATCGGGCTGGCCAAGCCAGGTCACTTCGGTGCGGATGTGAGCCATCTCAATCTGCACAAGACCTTTTGCATCCCGCACGGCGGTGGCGGGCCCGGGGTGGGGCCGATCGGGGTGCGCTCACACCTCGCGCCTTATCTCCCCAACCATCCGCTCCGCGCTGAGGCGGGTCCGGATACCGGGGTGGGACCGGTGTCGTCGGCACCGTGGGGCTCGGCCGGCATCCTGCCCATCTCATGGGCCTACATCGCGATGATGGGGGCTGCCGGGCTGACTGAGGCGACTCAGGCGGCCATCCTCGGCGCGAACTATGTGGCCCACCGGCTGAGCGCGCACTACCCGGTGCTCTACACCGGCAGCGGCGGACTGGTCGCCCACGAATGCATCGTGGACCTTCGACCGATCACTCGGGAGACCGGCGTCACCGTCGATGACGTGGCCAAGCGCCTGATCGACTACGGCTTCCACGCTCCCACCATGTCTTTCCCGGTGGCAGGCACGCTGATGATCGAACCGACCGAATCCGAGCCGCTGGCGGAGTTGGATCGCTTCTGCGAGGCGATGATCGCCATCCGCGCGGAGACCAGGAAGGTCGCGGCGGGGGACTACGACGCCGCGGACAATCCGCTGGCGAACGCGCCGCATACCGCCGAGATGCTGGCCGGGGAATGGGACCACCCCTACAGTCGCCTGGAGGCGGCCTACCCCGCCGGCGGGGGTCGGGAGAGCAAGTACTGGCCTCCGGTACGGCGCATCGACGGCGCGTACGGCGACCGGCACCTCGTCTGTAACTGCCCGCCGCCGGAGGCGTACGAGTCCTAATGCGCGGGTGCTCACGCAGCGGGCGCGGGGATTGCCCAGACCAGGTCGGTGGGACGGTGCGGGGCGATGGCCCGGCCGTCCGGGAGCAGTTCTCCGGTGTCTTCGAACACCACCACCCCGTTGCACAGCAAACTCCACCCCTGCTCGGGGTGGCTGCGGGTGACGTGCGCCGCATCGCGATCGATCGCCTCGGCATCCGGGCAGTGGGGGTCGTGGTCACACATCGTCGGACTCCGTCTAGCCGTGGTATCGCTCGGGTGGACCGTTCGTACGGTCTGCTCCTATTGTCGGCGCGCCTGACACCCTGCTAAATGCCTGTTTCCCACGCTGTGGAAATACGAATGAGTAACGATTGCTGCTATTTCCCCTCGCGGTCAGGTGCGCCCGTCCCGCTCCTGGCCGGTACGCAACGGCTCGGCGTAGGGCACCCAGTCGGCCAGCAGGACCGGGATGCCGGCACTCGCCAAGGCCTCGACCACCAGCGGATCGTCGTCTACTACCAGCCCGATCGGCGCCTCGCCGGCGAGGTGGTAGATCACCTCGAGCTTCATCTCGCGGGCCGGCCGGAAGTCCCCGCTCCGCCGCATGCGCAGCGGCGATGGCGGCAGGCCGTACTCAACGAGCCATTCGCTCGTCACCCGGCGCAGCCGCTCGGGCCGGCCGGTGAGCCACCCGAGTTCGTGCGTGGCGGCGAGTTCGGCGGCCAGGTGCAGTCCCTCCTCCAGCACTGGGTCGGCGGCCGCCGCGGCGAAGAACGCCGGCCAATCCTTGGGCCGGCTCTGCAGGTGGTGCAGCCGGTGCCGGACGTCGGCGACGACCCCGTCGATGTCCAGCACCGCCAGCGGTCGGGTCAGGAGAGGTAGCCCTCCACGGTGGCCGCGTCCCGCTCGGAGGCGCTGGCGGGGTCGAGGCCGGCGGTCCGGAGCGCGTCGCGTTGGCGCAACAGGTCCCAGGCCCGGTCGAGCTCGACCTCGAGCTGGCGCAGCCGCAGATGTTCCAGCTCGGCAAGCCCCTCGCCCTGTGCGTGGGCTTGGAGCAGCCGGTGCTCCTCGTGAGCAAGGGCGGCGATGCGCGCGTGCAGGTCGTCGTCCACGGTTCCTCCAGAATGCCACCGGGTCCCTGTCGCCCAACGTACGCCGGGGGGGCGGGCCGCTGTCCTCAGACCAAGCTGTCGAGCCACTGCTGGTGCAGCGCGGCGTACCGGCCGGACCCACCGATCAACTCAGCGGGCGGACCTTGCTCAACCACGCGACCCGCCTCCAGCACCAGCACCCGGTCGGCGATCTCCACCGTGGACAGCCGATGCGCGATGATCAACGCGGTGCGATCAGCCAGGATGGTGCGCAGCGCGCGCTGCACCAGTCGCTCACTGGGCACATCCAGCGACGAGGTGGCCTCGTCGAGCACCAGCACGGCCGGGTCTGCCAGAAACGCCCGCGCGAAGGACACCAACTGCCGCTGCCCGGCCGACAGTCGGCCACCCCGCTTGCGAACGTCGGTGTCGTAGCCTTCGGGCAGCGCGCTGATGAACTCGTGCGCACCGATGGCCCGGGCAGCCCCCTCGATGTCCGCGCGGGTCGCATCCGGCCGACCGAACGCGATGTTGCTGGCGACACTCCCGGAGAACAGGAAGCTCTCCTGGGTAACGGTCACCACTGCCCGGTGCAAGGTCTCATCGTCCAGATCGCGCAGGTCGACGCCATCCAGGGCGACCGTCCCCGCCCGGGGATCGTAGAACCGCCCGAGGAGCCGGGCGATGGTGGTCTTGCCGGCGCCGGTCGGCCCGACCAACGCGACCGTCTGGCCGGCCGGCACCAGCAGCTCGAGGTGCGGCAGGACGATGCTGTCGCGGTAGCCGAACTGCACCGCGCGGAACTGCACCTCGCCGCGGATCACAGGACCCAATGCCTGCGGGCGCGGCGGCTCGGCCACCGAAGGCGGCTCCTCGAGCACGCCGGCCAGCTTCTCCAGGGCCGCGCTGGCCGATTGGAACGAGTTGTAGAACTGCGAGAGGTCCTGCAGGGGGTCGAAGAACCGGCGCAGGTACAGCAGGAAGGTGGTGAGCACGCCGATCCTGATGTCCCCGTCCAGCGCGCGGAATCCGCCGTACAGCAGGATTCCGCCGATGGTCGCGTTTCCGATCAGTTTCATGCCCGGGGCATACACCGCGATCAGCTGGAACGAGCGGGTGGTGGCCTTGCGGTAGCGGTCGTTGAGGTCGGCGAAGATGGCGAAGTTGCGCGGCTCGCGCCGGAACGCCTGCACAGCACGGATCCCGGCCAACGTCTCGACGAAGTGCACGATCACCAGAGCGACGGCCTCGCGCGTGCGTCGATACGCGATGGCCGACTCGCGCCGGAACCACCAGGAGAGCCATATCAGCAACGGGAAGCTGCTCAGCGCGACCAGCGCCAGCGGGACATCGAGCAGCAGCATCGCCACGCCGATGGTCAGGACGGACAGCACCGCGATCACCAGCTCGTCGATGCCCTCCTCGACGAGTTCGGAGATGGCGTCCATGTCGGACGTCTGCCGCGAGATGACCCGGCCGGAGGTGTAGCCCTCGTGGAAGGACGTCGACAGTCGCTGGAAGTGGTCGAAGACGCGCCGGCGCAACTCGAGGACCACGTCCTGGCCGATCCGACCGGTGAGTACCAGAAACGCCCGCTGAGCGGCAGCCTGGACCACCGTGGCCACCGCGAAGGCGGCCACGATCAGCCACAGAGTGCCGGCGCCGTGGTGGTGCAGGATCGGTGGGATGCCGCGGTCGATGCCCAGCCCGATCAGCCACGGCCCGGCAAGCGCGGCGAGGTTCTGCACCACGATCAGTGCGACGAGCAGCCAGACGGCGCGCCGGTGCGGGCGCAGCAAGGAACGCAGCAGCAGGCGGGTCCGGCGACGCAGCAGCACCGTCACGCCGGCAGAGACATCGTCGCGGCGCTCGGCCGCCACGCCGCGCCAGGCCTCGAGCGGTGGCGCGGTCACCGCGACCCCACCTCCGACTCCTGACTCAGGATGGCGCGGTATGCCGGCTGCTCGGACATGAGCTCGCTGTGCGTGCCGACGGCCGTGATGGTGCCTCCCTGCAGGAGCGCGACCCGGTCGGCCAGCGCCACAGTGGAGGGCCGGTGCACCACGACCAACGCTGTGGTGTCGGCCAGCACTCGGGCCAGCGCCTTCTCCACCAGCGCTTCAGTGGCCACGTCCAGGGCCGAGAGCGGGTCGTCAAGGATGAGTACGCGTGGCCGCCCGATGACCGCCCGGGCCAGCGCGAGGCGCTGCCGCTGACCGCCGGACAGGGACAAGCCCTGCTCGCCGACCCGCGTGTCGAGCCCCCAGGGAAGGTCGTAGACGAAGTCGGCCTGCGCCAGCGCCAACGCCGCCGTCACCTCGTCGTCGGTGGCATCCGCGGTGCCCAGGGTGACGTTCTCCCGGACGCTGGCGGAGAACAGGATCGGTTCCTCGAACGCAGTGGCCACCAGCCGGCGCAGTGAGCTCAGGGTGAGGTCGCGGATATCGACCCCGTCGAGCGTGATCCGACCGGCTGTCACATCGGCCAGCCGCGGCACCAGTGCGGCCATCGTCGTCTTGCCCGACCCGGTCACCCCGACCAGGGCGATCGTCTCGCCCGGGGAGATGGTGAGGTCGATGTCGTGCAGCACGGGTGAGCGGGCGTCGGGATAGGTGAAGCCGACACCTTCGAAGCGGAGCAGTCCCGGGCCACGGCCAACAGTCCGGGCACCGGGCCGGTCGACGATCTCCGGCCGGCTGTCGAGCACCTCGTAGATCCGCTGGGCGGCGGTGCCTGCCTCCTGCGCTGAAGCGAGAATGAACCCCAGCGCCTCGACCGGCCACACCAGTTGCAGGGTGAGGGTGATGAAGGCGACCAGCCCGCCCAGGCTGAGCTGGCGATGACCGACGGCCAGCGCGCCGAGCAGCACAACGATGCCCAGGGTGGCGTTGGGGACCAGGTCCAGGAGCGCCCAGAAAGTCGCGCGCAGCCGCACCTTGGCCAGCTGGGTGTCGTAGACCCGCCGGGCGCCACGGTCGAAGCGGGCGGCGACTAGCCGGCGCCGGCCGAAGGCCTTGATCACCCGAATCCCGGTGGCCGCTTCCTCGATGCTGGTGGCCAGGTCGCCGGTCTGGTCCTGGACCCGTCGGGACACGACCGAGTACTGGCGCTCGAACCGGGCGCAGACAGCGATGACCGGCACGAGGGAGGCCGCCACAACGGCCCCGAGCAGCGGGTCCAGGCGCACCAGCAGCGCGATCACCGTGATGAACGTCGCGATGTTGACCACCAGGAAGACCAGGCCGAATCCGACGAAACGGCGAATCGCGGAGAGGTCGGTGGTCGCGCGGGACAGCAACTGACCGCTTTGCCAGCGGTCATGGAACGCCGGCGGAAGGGACTGAAGATGGGCATAGATGTCATCGCGCATCTGCTTTTCCATCCCCAGCGTGGCCGTTGTCTGGATCCAGCGGCGGAGAAAGATCAGCAACCCCTCGGCGACGCCGAGGGCCAGTGCGAGCAACGCCAGCGGGACCACCCGATCTCGCTGCCCGTGCGCAACCGGGCCGTCCACGACAGCCTTGGTGACAAGGGGGACGATGATGCTCGCTCCCACGCCGAGCAGAGCTGCGGCCAGCATCGTGGCGAGTTGCCCGGCGTACGGCCGAACGTAGGAGCGGAGGCGCCATAGGCTGGCCAGCGGCGGCCGGCCCGGCCGGTCCGCCGGCACGTTGATCACTGTGCCCATCCTAGCCGCCGGCCACGATGCTGTCTCGCGACTTTCCTGTCCGATGTGGACAGTGGTCAGGACTGGGTGCGGGCCGCTGCCGGTGAGCCTGGGATGCTAGTGCGGTGAAGTCCCGCCCGCTCCATCGCATGCTCGGCGCCGTGCCACGGGCGGTCGTCGCGAGCGACCCGACCCGGCCGCGCCGGGTGCCGGTGGAGGTCAGCGCCGTGGTGATCGGCGGCGGGATCGCCGGCTGCGCGGCGGCCGTCGTGCTGGCCGAGCGCGGGGTGCAGGTGACACTACTCGAGCAGCGGAGCTACCTCGGTGGTCGCGCCGGAGCGTGGCCACACCAACTGCCGGACGGATCGACGCAGCAGGTCGAGCACGGATTCCACGCCTTCTTCCGGCAGTACTACAACCTGCGGGCCTTCCTGCGGCGGGTCGATCCCGAGCTGGCATTCCTGCAGGCAGTCCCGGATTACCCCATTGTGTCCCGCCGGTGGCCGGACGAGAGTTTCGCCCGCCTGCCGACCCTGCCGCCGCTGGGGCTGGTCCCGCTGGTGCTCCGGTCGCCGAGCATGCGGCTGCGCGACCTGCGCGACATGGATGGCGCGGCCGCGCTGCCGCTCCTGGCATACGACCGGGAACGCACCTATGCGCGCTACGACACGCGTACGGCCGGCGACCTGCTGGACGCCCTCAGGCTGCCGGAGCGAGCCCGCGCCATGCTGTTCGACGTCTTCGCGCACTCCTTCTTCAACCCGGAGCAGGAGATGTCGGCCGCTGAGATGATCATGATGTTTCACTTCTACTTCCTCGGCAATCCGGAGGGGCTGCTCTTCGACGTGCCGCGGCAGGACTACGCCAGCTGCATCTGGGACCCGCTGCATGCCTATCTGCTGCGTCACGGGGTGGCGGTGCGCATGGGCAGCGCGGTCCACGCCGTGTGGCCCGCGCCGGCCGGCGGGTGGGACGTGCACTGTGCCGAGGATCCGCCGGTGCGGGCGCCGCACCTGATCCTGGCGCTGGACCCCGCCGGGCTGCGCGAGCTGATGCAGCGCTCGCCCGGCCTGGCCGCGGCCGGCCCGGGGTTGGCCCGCCACGTCGCTGCGCTGCGCACCACTGCTCCCTATGCCGTCGCCCGCTTCTGGCTGGACCGCGACGTGTCCACGCAGCGGCTGCCGTTCAGCGGCGTGTCGCGCGAGCCGACCCTGGACTCGATCGCCGTGTATTCGAGGTTCGAGGCCGGCGCGGCGCAGTGGGCCGCCGCGACCGGCGGGTCGGTGGTCGAGCTGCATGCCTACGCTGCACCCAGCGGGATGGACGCGCCGGCGCTGGCGACCCGGATGCGGGCCGAGCTGGCCGCCCTCTGGCCCGAGACCGCGGCCGCGCAGACCGTGCACCTCGATGCCCGGGTCGGCACCGACGCGCCGGCATTCGGCCCGGGGAGCGACGCGGTACGACCAGGGGTGACCACCGACGCCCCCGGGGTCCGGTTGGCCGGCGACTGGGTGCGGCTGGGCTTTCCCAGCGCGCTGATGGAGCGGGCCGCGGCGTCGGGCATGCTGGCCGCCGGCGACGTGCTGACCGCTGTCGGGGCCGCACCGGAACCGGTGTGGTCCGTACCGCCGCGCGGCCTGCTGGCCGGCCGGCGCAGCACAGGCTCGCCGCGTCGGTAGTCAGGCGAAGCGCAGGTCCTCCGCCTCGGGATCGGCGACCTCGGCCGCACAGGTGGGGCAATGCCAGCGGATCTCCAGCGGGGTGCCGCAGGTAGCGTGTCGCGGGGCGTCAGCGTCACCGCCGGCGCCGGCACCCCAGGCGGCCAGCAAGCGCAGCGCACCGGCCAGGTCTCGCCCGGTGGCCGACAGGTCGTAGCTGCGCCGCAGCGGCCGCCGGGAGTACGGACGGCTGACGATGAGACCGTGGCGCTCCAGCGCCTTGAGCCGCTGGGACAGCACATTGGGCGCGAGCCCGGGCAGCGCCCCCAGCAGCTCGGAAAAGCGCTGCTGACCGCCCAGCAACGCGGCCACCAATAGAAGCGTCCACCGGTCGCCGACCCGGTCGAGTGCGGCCTGCAGTGCACTCGGTGCCGCGGCCACGGCGTCGCGGGCCGGCGCAGCGGGGCCTTCGGACACGACGTCATGCTATCCGCGAACAGGCTTGGTTGGACCGCGCTCGCGTACTAACTTGCAAGTTACTAGTCAATCGAGAGGATCGGTCAGCCATGTGGGATGAGTTGCAGGGCAGCGCAGAGCGGATCCGGGCCTCGGTCGGACCGGCCGTGGTGGCGATCGGGCGTCGCGGCCGCGGCTGTGGCGTCGTCGTCGGCCCCGGTCAGGTGGTCACCAACGCGCACAACCTGCGTGCCGACACCACCACGGTGACGTTTGCCGACGGCCGTCGTGAGACCGGCACCGTCCAGGGAGCCGACGGCGATACCGATCTTGCGGTGATCGCCGTCGATACCGGGGACATCGCCGCGCCGGCCTGGGCTGATGCCGAGACGGCGGTGGACCGGCCGGTGGTCGCGGTGAGCAGGAGCGCCACCGGCACCGTGCGACTGACCTGGGGCACCGTATCGGCCGTCGATCGGGCTTTCCGAGGTCCACGCGGCCGGCGGATCAGCGGCAGCATCGAGCACACCGCCGCGCTGCCCCGCGGCTCGTCGGGAAGCGCCGTCGTCGACCCCGACGGCCGGCTGGTCGGGCTCTCCACCCACCGGCTGGGGGAGGGGTTCTACCTGGCGCTGCCCACCGACGCCGACCTTCGCGGGCGGGTCGATGCGCTCGGCCGCGGCGAACTGCCGAAGCGACCTCATCTGGGTGTCGGTCTCGCGCCGGCTGGTGCCGCGAGCCAGCTGCGTCGGGCGGTCGGCCTACCGGATCGAGACGGGGTCCTGGTACGGGTGGTCGAGGAGGGCAGCCCGGCCGATCGGGCCGGGATCCGCACCGGCGATCTCCTCGTCAGCATTGGGGGCCGCGCCCTGCAGACGCACGACGATGTCTACGACGCACTGGACGCCCACCAGACATCTGCGTTGGCGGTCCAGCTCGTCCGGGGAGCCGAAGAACTCGAGGTGTCGGTCACCTTCGACTGAGCCGCAGTTGCGTGGTTGCCCGGCCTATCCGATGGGTAGCCGACGGTGGTGCGAGACGGTGGCCCGGCGTCGGTGTGGCTGGTCCGCCACGGTGAGAGCACCGGCAATGTCGCCCGTGAGGTGGCCGAGAGTGGTGGCGCCGAGCTGATCGACCTGGCTGAACGCGACGCCGACGTGCCGCTGTCCGACCACGGTCGGCGGCAGGCCGCGGCGCTGGGCCGCTGGTTCGCCGAGCTACCGGCGGCGGAGCGCCCGACGCACGCCCTGAGCTCGCCGTACCGCCGGGCACACGACACTGCCGTCGAGGCATTGGCCGGGCTGCCGTCCGTGCCACTGCGCGTGGATGAGCGGCTGCGCGACCGCGAGCTGGGGATCCTGGACCTGTTGACGACGGCCGGCGTGATGGCCCGATATCCCGATGAGGCCGCCCGCCGGCGCCGGCTGGGCAAGCTCTATCACCGGCCTCCCGGTGGCGAGTCGTGGGCCGACGTCGCGTTGCGGCTGCGCGCGGTACTGGCCGAGTTGACCGTCGACCGTCCCGGAGGGAGGGTCGTACTGTTCACCCACGAAGCGCCGATCTTCCTGGCGCGATACATCATCGAAGAACTGTCCGAAGTGGAGCTTCTCGATGTTGCGCGAGCGACGACGCTGGCCAACTGCTCGCTGACCCGGTACGAGCGTGCGGCCGACGGGGCGCTGCACCTGGAAGAGTTCAATGCGACCTCGATGCTGGAGCGCGATGGCGCGCAACCGACGCAGGAGCCGGGTGTCCGAGCCGAGCCGGTCTGACCTGCCCCGGGTGCTGAGCCCGGCCAAGCTGCGCGAATGGCCCCTGCCGGTACCGACCGGCGGGGCCAAGAAGTCCCGCGGCACGGTGCTGGTTGTCGGCGGCAGCCGGGGGACCCCCGGCGCCGTCCTGCTGGCCGGGACCGCCGCGCTGCGGGCCGGCGCGGGAATCCTGCAGCTGGCGGCTCCCGAAGCCGTGTCCACCGCGCTGGCCATCCACGTACCGGAGTCACTCGTGATCGCGCTACCGCAGACCGACGAGGGAGCGGTGTCGGCAGGCGCGGCCGCGGCGCTCGAGGACTTCTGTGGGGGAGCTGAAGCGGTGCTGATCGGGCCAGGCCTGTATGACGCCACGGAGAGCCAGCGGCTGGTCGCCGCCCTGCTCGAATTGCTCGGACCCGAGACGGCGGTCGCCTTGGACGCGTACGCACTGCGCGGGCTGACCGAAGATTCGCTGCGCTCGGTGGCTGGCCGGGTGGTGCTCACGCCGAATATGTCCGAGGCGACTCGACTGCTCGGCCGGGACAGCGACGAGGGCGACGAGCCGGAGGAACTGGCGCGGCAACTGGCGGACCGCTTCGCCGCGGTGATCGCCCTGCAGGGCATCGTCGCCAGTCCCGACGGCCCCCGGTGGGCAGACGAGAGCGGGCACGCCGGGCTGGGGACGTCCGGCAGTGGTGACGTGCTGGCCGGGTTGATCGCGGGGCTGCTGGCCCGGGGCGCCGGGCCGGAGCAGGCGGCCTGCTGGGGAACGCACCTGCATGCGACGGCAGGGGAGCGGCTGGCCGCCCGGATCGGTCGGCTCGGCTTCCTCGCGCGCGAGCTACTGGACGAGGCCCCCCTGGTCCTGGCCGAACTGCAGGCCTAGCTGACCTCTGGGCAGGTCGGTAACCTGCTGAGTCACAGGTCGGAGGTGCGCAGGGCATGACGTGTCACCTCTTCGCGCTTTGCATCGATGCAAACGACCCGCTGCGGCTCGCCCGGTTCTGGGCCGGCGTCCTGGGCTGGGCGATGGTCGACGAGCCCCCGGACGGACTTGCGCTCCTGCCGAGCGATGACACCGGGTTCCGAATCCGATTTCCGCAAACTCAGGAGCAGAAGGCCGGCCAGAACCACTCACACTTCGATCTGACGAGCACGTCCCTCGAGGACCAGCAGCAGACGGTCGAGAGGTCGCTCGGACTCGGCGCCCGGCACATCGACATCGGTCAGGGGCCGGACGACGCGCATGTCGTGCTCGCTGACCCCGAGGGCAACGAGTTCTGCGTCATCGAGCCGGACAACAACTTCCTCGCCGGCTGCGGATTTATCGGAGCGCTTGCGTGCGACGGGTCCCAGGAGGTCGGGTACTTCTGGAGCGCAGCGCTGGGCTGGCCGTTGGTCTGGGATCAGGACCAAGAGACCGCGATCCGCTCGCCGCGCGGCGGTCCGAAGATCACCTGGGGCGGTCCGCCACTGATGCCGAAGACCGGGACGAGCCGGCTGCACTTCGACATCGCCCCACCGGTCGACGGTGATCAGCAAAGGGAGGTTGACCGTCTCGTCTCCCTCGGTGCGACGCGACACGACATCGGCCAGGGTGAGGTCACCTGGGCGGTCATGGCCGATCCCGATGGGCATGAGTTCTGCGTATTGACCCCCCGATAACGCGCCCAGCCATGCCCGGCCGTGCGCCCGGACGCGAAAAGGTGGTGGACCGAACTGGCCCACCACCCCTTCGCAGCGCACTTCGACTACTGGCTGGTCGCCTCCCGGACCGAATCGGCCGAACTCTTCGCGTCCTGCGCGACGGAACTGGTCGCGGAGCGGCCCTCCTCGGCGACGGTGCCGACGGCTTCACTCGCGCTCTGCTTGAGTTGCTGCGCGGCCTGTTGTACGGGCTGTTGCAGGTTGTCCTTGACCTCGGCTGCCACCTGGCCCACGTGCTCAACCACCGGTTGCGCAGCGTCCCGCGCCTTGCCGGCGACCTTCTGCTCGACGCCGCTGGCCGGGAGCAGACTGGAGGCCAGCCAGCCGGCACCAAAGGCGATGAGGCCGGCGGCCAGTGGGTTGCCCCGGGCCTGTGCCTTGACGGCCTGCGGTGCGCCAGTGACCGTGTCCACGGCGCTCGAAGCCACCGATCCGGCGGTGTCCTTGACCGTCGCGGCGCTGTCGCTCACCTTTGCTGCGCCGTCCGACGCCGAGCCCATTACCCGCTCGCGCACGCCGGTGACCGCACCGCGGGCCCGCTCAACCCGGCGCCCGACGACCCGTCCGGGGCTCACCTTCTCGGTCAGCGCGTCCACGTCCTGACTCAACTCGCGCCGGGTCCGTTCGATGTCCTGCTTCAACTCTTCTGCGTCTTTGCCCATTGGACGTCCTCCCTCAAAGTCTGCACGGTCTGCTCGGGGACGGGTCGGACCTCGCGTAGTTGCTGGCGACCGCGCACGAAAAGAATGGCACCAACAGCGGCCCACAGCAGCGCCACGATCAACGCGGCCCAGCCCAGCGGCATCAGCTCCTCCAGCGCCAACATCAGGGCCACCGAGGCGAAGAGGGCGACCATCCAGCCGGCTACCCCGGCACCGCCGAGCATGCCGGCGGCCTTCCCGGTCTTGCCGGCCTCCTGGCGCAGTTCCACCTTGGCCAGCTCGAGCTCCTGGCGCATCAACGTGCTCAGGTCGGTGGTCAACTCCGACACCAGGCTGCCCACTGATCGGCCCTCGACGTCGGGGCGGCCGACGACCACCTCGGGCGGGTCGTCGTACGAGGCGCTCATCGCGGCACCTGACCGGGGCCTTGCTCGGTGCCGGCCTCCTGCGCCCAACCGGACGAGTAGCCGGAGCCACCGAAGTCGGCGGCCGGCTCTGCCAACGGCTCGGCGAAGGGAACTGCCGCCGCCGAATAGGGAGCCTCTACGGCGTACGCCGACAAATCGATCGTGTTCGGGCTCTCCTCGAAGCTCCCCGGCATCGGGTTGCTGGAGGTCCGTTGGTCGGTGCTGCCGGGTGGCGACGTGGGCTTGCTCGGCTCGGCCTGGCCACCACCCGCGGTGATGCCTCTGGTGAGCCGGCCGGCGACCACACCGGCGAGTGCAGCGCCGAGCAGGAAGTACCCGGGCCGGCGACGGGCCAACCCGCGGAGCTCGTCGATCAGTTGACCAGGCTCACGCTGGTCGAGGTAGCCGGCCACCTGATGCGAGGCGCCGCCGGCGTGGCGGGCCAGCTGGGTGCCCAAGCCCTCGCTGTCGCTGCTCTGCGCCATCGTCTTCAGCTCGTCGCCCAGTGAACGCAGGGTGGACACCGCCCGGTCGCGCTGGGTGGTCGCCTGCTGCGACAGCTCGTCCTTGGTCCGGGCGGCCAGCTGCCGCGCCTGCTCCTTGGCGTCGGAAGCCACCGCGGCCACCTGCTCTTTGGCGGCCCCGCCAACCTGCTGGGCCGCGCCAGTGGCACTCTGCGCGACATTTGCGACTTCTTGCTTGGCCACCTCTGTGGTGCTACCGCCGGCGCTGCTCGCCGGCGAGTACGCGCTCGGCTCGGGCTCCGGGGTGGATGTGTACATGCCGCCACTGGGTGGCGCGGGATATGCGCTCTGCTCGCTCATCGGGTCGGGCGGCGAGGTGCTGCTCGACCAGCTTGGCTCGCTCGGGGTCGTCATGGCTCCTCCGAATGGGTTGGACGCGGGGAAGCCGATGTCATACCCACCGGGCGAACGCTAAACAACTCAGCCCGTTGACCTGCCCGGGGAGTGTGAGGTTGCGGCCACCGGAACCGGCTCGGGCGCGGCGCTCGGTGCACCGCCGGCCAATCGGTCGGTGGACCCAGGCTCTCGCCGGCGCAGCCGGCGGGCGGCCAACCACTGACGGACCAGCGCCTCGCCCGCCCAGGCCACGACCAGCACACCTACCGCGCCGACCGCGTCGAGGACGAAGTGATTGGCAGTTGCCAGCACCACCAGGAGGGTCACGACGGGGTAGAGACAGGCCACCAGCTTGATAAGACGGTTGCGGGACAGCCAGATAACCACCCCCGCGCTCCACAGCGCCCAGGCGACATGCAGAGAGGGCATGGCGGCGTACTCGTTGGACACGCTGACAACGCCGGGAGAGTTCCAGGTGGCGCCCCCCCATAGGTGCACGGTGCCGATCGTGTCGACGAAACCGAGGCCGGCCAGGCGCGGAGGGGCCAGCGGATACACCCAGAAAAGGTAGAGCGCGACGAGTGTGCTGCCGATCAGCACCGTGCGCGCTCGCCGGTACGCCTCCGGGCGGGCACGGTAGGCCCAAACCAGGACGATCAGCGTCACCAGGAAATGCAGCGTGGCGTAGTAATAGCTCGCTGCTGTGCCGACGAGCTCGTGCCGGGCCAGTACGGCATTCAGCGGCCGCTCAATGTTCAGGTGCAGGCGACGCTCCAGCGCGTACACCGCACTCGCGTGGTGCTGGGCGGCGGCCAGGTGCGGGGGCGCGGCGTTGCGGGTGATGGTGTACAGCAGGTAGCCGAACGCGATGAAAGCGACTTCGCGCCACCAGACCGGACGGGACTGCCCCGGCTCGCGGCGTGATCCGGGCTGCCGGCGGCCCGCCAGCTGCTCCGAGCACAGGACCACGAATTACATCCCTCGCTCGGGCCGGCGCGACCTATGTCGCTACCGGCGTGAATCGGTCGTCGGACCACGACATCGCCCAGGTTCGAAGCCATGATGCCTGACCCGGCCCGCCAGGCCAACCATCACCCGGGCGGGTCGAGGCCTAGGTCCGCCCGGAGCCTCAGAAACCGCCTTGCCCCATGGCCGCCAGTATCCGGGTGGCTACCCGTGGCCACCCCCAGGTGCGGACCGCGGCCCGGCGGGCCGCCGCGGACAGTTCCAGCCACTTCGGTCGCGGCAAAGTGTTCAACTCGGCCAGCTTTGCGTGCAGGTCGGCCCCGTCACCGGCGCGGAACCCTGCCAGGTGCCGGCGCTCGGGCGGGTACTCGCCTTCGAGGACGGCGGCGATCTCGGCCAGGCCGGAGTGCCGAGCGACCAAGGGTGGGCAGCCGCAGGATGCTGCCTCGGCGGCCACCATGCCGAACGCCTCCGGGAACACCGACGGCACCACGCTGACGGTGGCCAGCGGCCAAAGGTGCCTGAGGTGTCGATGTTCCAGCGGACCGGGAAACACCACCCTGTCCGGGCCTAGTGTCCGGCCCGCCTGACGCTCCAGCTCCGCGCGGGCCGGACCGAAGCCGACAATGACTGCTCGGCAGTCCTGTCCGGTCAGCGCGTCGAGGAGCATCGACACACCCTTCTCGGCACTGAGCTTCCCGACGTAGACCACCGTGGGCCGGTCACCGTCGAAGAAGGTCGCCAGTCGGTCGGCGTTGCCGGGGTCGGGGAGTCGCTCGGCCCCGCCACCCGGCAGGGGTGGCGGGTCACGCCGGCATTCGTCGAGAAGCCCGGCGAGGGCACTGGCGCGATCGGCCGGTACGAGGGACTCCACGTCGACACCCGGCGGGATCACCCGGACCCGCGAGGAGTAATCGCCGCGGCCGGGGACCTCCTCCAGGACCTGCTCGATATGCCTGGAGCCGGCCAGCACGACCCGGGCAGACGCCAGCGTCTCGCGGGCCCACCCGCACAGGTCTGCACGGTCGCGCATGGAGTACTCCAGCTCGGAGCCGTGGGCCTTCACCGCGAACGGGACTCCCGAGCCTGCCGCGACCGGCCCGCCGAGCAGCACGTGGTTGGCCAGCAGGAAGTCCGCCGGGCCCTGGTCGCGGATGGCCTCGACGTTTTTCGCGACGTACGCCAATCGTTGGGAGACGGTCAGGTCGGAAAGCAGTCGAGGCTGCATGCCGTCGTACCGGTCCAGGACGAACACCGGTAGGAACTCGCCGATGTCGGGCCGGAGAACCGTGGCGCCGGCGAGGTCGAACGCCTCCGGGTGCGGCTCCTGGCACAACACGGTGACGTCATGTCCGAGTTCTTGCCAGGCGCGGGCAAGGGAGCGGGTATAGACGTTCGAGCCGGTGCCGCCGAGGAGGTAGCCGTGCCAGATGAGGATCCTCATCCGCCGGCCGGCCCCGACGATGGGGTCAGTGCGCGACAACCGATCGGCAGGAGATCTGGATCCAGGCCTGCGACGAGCCGTGGTCGCGGGCGGACACGCACACCGAGACCGTACCGATGAAATAGCTTCCAGCAGTCGTGTTGAACGTTGTGGAGAACCCCACGTATGGACTGCTGAGGTGGTACGCGCGCTGGACGTCGGGCCGGTAGGTGTTGGCAACAAAGGTCTTCGAGAAGTAGTAGTTGTGGACGTGGGCGCCGTTGCTGTCCACGCGGACTGTCCCGGAAATGAAGATGTACGCCTCCTGTACGGGCGCGGTCTTCAGGTTCAGCGCCCAACCGGTCACCCGCACGGCGCTATATGACTGGCAGTACTGCGGCTGCTCGGGATAGCAGGAGTACGAGCCGGCAGTCAACGATGCCGTGTCGAGCCGGCCGAAGACGCCGGTCGCGGCCTGCGCGGGGGAGACGAGGACCACCATCGTGCTCAGCAGGGCCAGGACCAACAGGCCGATGATGCGAGTTAGCCGACGACGCGCCATGAGTGCTCCCCCGAACCACCTCTCGGCGATTATCAATGACAATGTCCCACTGACATGGAGTGTGCCTTACCGGACCGGACTAACCAAAAACGGCCCGATTGGCCCGGGTGCCGACGGCGATCGTGGCGCCGATCTCTTTCGAGTGTTCGGTACGGGCAGCCAGCCCGCACTGCGTCAGCGCCACACAGGCCGCCGGCGCCTGGCGCTGGCTCGTCTCAACCAGCAGCGAACCGCCCGGCGCAAGCCAGGCCGGCGCCTCGGCGATCACCCCTCGCACGACGTCCAGGCCGTCCGGGCCGCCGTCGAGCGCCACGTGGGACTCGTACGCCCGCGCCTCCGCCGGCAGCATCCCGATCTCCTCCGTCGGCACGTACGGCGCGTTGGCGACCAGAACGTCGACCCGGCCCCGCAGCGAGGCGGGCAACGGCTGGTACAGGTCACCCTGGTAGACGCGGCCACCCGCCCCGATGTTGCCCGCGGCGCAGCGCACCGCTGTCGGGTCGATGTCGGTGGCGTACACGTCGACCCGGTCGATCGCGGCGAGCACGGCTGCTGCCACAGCACCTGAGCCGCAGCACAAGTCGACGACCACCACCGGATCACCCGCAGGCCTGCCCAGAGCCAGCGCGATGGCCTGAGCGGCCAGGAACTCGGTGCGCCGGCGAGGGACGAACACCCCAGGGGTCACCGCGATCCGCAGGCCGCAGAATTCCGCCCAGCCGAGGATCGCCTCGAGCGGCTCGCCGGTTGCACGGCGGCGCACCATCGCGTCGAGATCGGCCGGGCTGACGGCGGACGAGATGAGCAACCTCGCCTCGTCCTCGGCAAAGACGCACCCGGCCGCACGCAGAGCGGCGACGATGCCGGGCACCGGATCAGGGCCGGGGGAGAAGGACATGGGGGTCCGCAAAGGCTATCGGGCGCCAGGCAGGAATGAGGGCTACTCGTTAGCGTGCGTCCATGCCTGTCGACTTCTGGGTCTGTGCGGTGGTCACGATCGCCAGTGCGTTCGTCAGCCTTGGCTATGCGACAGCTGCCGTTCGCGCCGGCGCCGTTCCTGATGCCGCGTGCGTGCCTTCGAGGTACGCGTTTGCCCGAAGCTTGGCTCTCGCAGCGGTCGCGGTGGTCGCAGCGCTCGCCCAGTCGACGGCGGCTGTCGAGGCCGCTGCCTTGGCCATGGTCCTCGTCCAGGCGGGTGATGCTGTCATCGGGGCGCTCAGCCGCGACCGACTCAAGACCTTCGGGCCAGCCGCCACAGCCGCAGTCAACGCAGTCGTCCTGATCTGGCTGCTGAAACAGTGACGACGGCGCGTGTGGCCTCGGCAGCCTCTCCGCCATGGTCGTCGTAGGGGAGGCGGCACCAACACTCCAAAAGACTAACCTTACATAATGTACATTATCGGCACTCCCGGGAAGGACGGACGGACGGCCGAACAGTCCTATCCGCTCTCGGGTCCAGCCGGCGGTCAGGTGCCCACGTATGCCGCGAGGTGTTCGCCGGTAAGGGTGGAGCGTGCCGCGACGAGATCTGCCGGCGTGCCCTCGAAGACGACCCGGCCGCCGTCGTGGCCGGCGCCCGGTCCGAGGTCGATGATCCAGTCGGCGTGTGCCATGACCGCCTGGTGGTGCGCGATGACGATGACCGATTTGCCGGAGTCGACCAGCCGGTCAAGCAGGCCGAGCAGCCGCTCGACGTCGGCGAGATGCAAGCCCGTGGTCGGCTCGTCGAGAACGTAGACGCTCCCCTTCTCCGCCATCTGGGTGGCCAGCTTGAGCCGCTGTCGCTCGCCGCCGGACAGCGTGGTGAGCGGCTGACCGAGGCTGAGGTAACTGAGCCCGACGTCGGCGAGGCGGGCGAGGATGGCGTGCGCGGCCGGCGTGTGCGCCTCGCCGGCGCCGAAGAACTCCTCGGCCTCGGTCACCGACATCGCCAGCACCTCGCTGATATCTCGGCCGCCGAGGTGGTGGTCGAGCACCGATGCCTGGAACCGCTTTCCCTCGCACTCCTCACAGGTGGTGGCGACACCGGCCATCATCGCCAGGTCGACGTAGATGACGCCGACCCCGTTGCAGGTGGGGCAGGCCCCCTCGGAGTTGGCGCTGAACAGCGCCGGCTTCACGCCGTTGGCCTTGGCGAACGCCTTGCGGATCGGGTCGAGTAGTCCGGTGTAGGTCGCCGGGTTGCTCCGTCGCGAGCCGCGGATCGCGCCCTGGCCGATCGACACCACACCGGCGCCGGCGGCGCCTGACCGGTGTGGCAGTGACCCGTGCACTAGCGAGCTCTTGCCGGAACCGGCCACGCCGGTGACGACTACCAGCACCCCGAGCGGGATGTCGACGTCGACGTCCTGCAAGTTGTGGGTGGTGGCGCCGCGGACCTCCAGCGTGGCGGTGGGTGCGCGCACCGTGTCCTTGAGGGCGGCCCGGTCGTCGAGGTGGCGGCCGGTGATGGTGTCGCTGGCCCGCAGCCCGTCGACGGTGCCCTCGAAGCACACGGAGCCGCCCGCCGCACCGGCACCGGGGCCGAGGTCGACGGCGTGGTCGGCGATGGCGATCGTCTCGGGCTTGTGCTCCACGACGAGCACCGTGTTGCCTTTGTCGCGCAGCCGCAGCAGCAGATCGTTCATCCGCGCGATGTCATGGGGGTGCAGCCCGGTGGTCGGCTCGTCGAAAACGTAGGTGACGTCGGTGAGCGAGGAGCCGAGCTGGCGGATCATCTTGACGCGCTGGGCCTCGCCGCCCGACAGCGTGCCCGATGTCCGGTCGAGCGAGAGATAGCCCAGCCCGATCTCCACGAACGAGTCGAGGGTCTGCTTCAGCACGGCGAGCAACGGGGCGACGGAGGGCTCGTCGAGGCCACCGACCCATTCGGCGAGGTCACTGATCTGCATGGCGCAGACGTCGGCGATGTTGAGCTCTTTGATCCTGGACGATCGGGCCGCCTCGCTGAGCCGGGTTCCGCCGCAGTCGGGACAGGCGGTGAACGTGACCACCCGCTCGACGAACGCCCGGACGTGCGGCTGCAACGCGTCGACGTCCTTGGACAGCATCGACTGTTGGATCTTCGGGATCAGCCCCTCATATGTCAGGTTGATGCCCTCGACCTTTATCTTGGTCGGCTCTTTGTGGAGGAGGTCTTGCAGCTCCTTCTTGGTGAACGTGCGGATCGGCTTGTCGGCGTCGAAGAAGCCGCAGCCGCGGAAGATGCGGCCGTACCACCCGTCCATGCTGTAGCCGGGAATGGTGAGCGCACCGTCGTTGAGCGACTTGGAGTCGTCGTAGAGCTGGGTGAGGTCGATGTCGGACACCGTGCCCCGGCCTTCGCAGCGCGGACACATGCCGCCGGTGATGCTGAAGCTGCGCCGTTCCTTGACGGTCCTGCCGCCGCGCTCGAGCGTGACCGCCCCCGCTCCGCTGATGGAGGCGACATTGAAGGAAAAAGCCTGGGGTGAGCCCACGTGGGGCCTCCCCTGTCGGCTGAAGAGGATGCGCAGCATGGCGTTGGCGTCGGTGGCGGTGCCGACCGTGGAGCGGGCGTCGGCGCCCATCCGCTGCTGATCCACGATGATCGCGGTCGTCAGTCCTTCGAGCACGTCGACCTCGGGCCGCGACAACGTCGGCATGAAGCCCTGCACGAAGGCGCTGTAGGTCTCGTTGATCAGCCGCTGAGACTCGGCGGCGATGGTGCCGAACACCAGCGAGCTCTTGCCCGAGCCGGAGATACCGGTGAACACCGTCAGCCGGCGCTTCGGGAGCTCGACGCTGACGTCTTTGAGGTTGTTCACCCGCGCGCCGACCACGCGGATCAGGTCCTGGCTGTCGGCAAGGTGGCGCGCGGACGACCGCAAGCCCGTCTTCTCGGCCGTCTTGGCCGCCTTGTTGGCCGTGCTCATCCCGTGGCCAGCTCCTGGATGCGGATCAGGTTGCCCGCGGGGTCGCGGACGGCGCAGTCGCGAACGCCGTAGGGCTGCTCGGTCGGCTCCTGGACGACCTCGACGTCGCTGGCCTGCACCCGCTCGAAGGTGCCGTCGAGGTCGGTGGTGGCCAGGAGGATGGCGGCGTAGGTGCCCTTGGCCATCATCTCGACGATGGTGCGGCGCTCGTCGTCGGTGATGCCGGGGTCGGCGGCCGGAGGCTGCAGCACGATGGACGTGCCGGGCTGGCCGGCAGGGCCGACGGTGATCCAGCGCATCCCGCCGTAGCCGACATCGTTGCGGATCTCGAAGCCGAGGGTGTCGCGGTAGAACGCCAGGGAGGCGTCCGGGTCGTTGTGCGGGAGGAAGCTGGCGTGAATGGTGATGTCCATGGTGGTCACGCTAAGTGCGCTTCGAGGCCGGCGCTTCTCGATTCCTGATCGGTCTGGTCACCTGTTTCGCCACGCACGACGGCATCCCCGCCGCGGCCCGGACCGCCTGGCGTCGGTAGACGCTGGGCGGCACACCGACCAGCTCGGTGAAACGGGTGCTGAAGGTGCCCAGCGAGGAGCAGCCGACGGCGAAGCAGACCTCAGTGACGCTGAGGTCGCCACGACGCAGCAGCGCCATCGCCCGCTCGATGCGCCGCGTCATCAGATAGGCGTACGGCGACTCACCGTAGGCGAGCCGGAACTGGCGGCTGAGGTGCCCGGCCGACATGTGCGCGCCGCGGGCGAGCGCCTCGACGTCCAGCGGCTGCGCGTGCTCCCGGTCGATCCGGTCGCGGACGCGTCGCAGCCACGCCAGGTCGCGAAGGCGCGGCGTCACGTCGGGTCCGCTGGTCACCTGCGCGATCGTGCCACGCCGGCCGGACGTGCCTGGCGGCTCGGCTCGACCAGCCTCGCTCAGCAGCGTGGACGGGAGTGTAGGACGCGAGTCTTTCTGAGCACTCCGGCTGTGTGGAAGTCAGCAACGTGGCGCCCTGCGGGGCCGCCTGGGAAACTATTTCTGAGCAGTTCTTACGGAGGCGAGTGGCGAGGCCTCTCCACCCACCTGCTGGTGCGCACCCCGCAGGTCGAGCGCCGGAGGTGACCGCAGATACCGGATGGGTACGACCTGAGTCCGACCAACCCCGCAACGTCACGTTCCGGATGGGGGCGGCACGGCGACCTTGTCGGTGGCGACCTAAGCGTTACCTGAGCGGCTCGCCCGCCCGAGTTCGCATGATATGTGGCGCTGGGGGGGTCCCCCGGGGGTTGGCGTCGTGTGGGTCCTCCGAACTAGCGGATCACGGTCGGACCTGTCCGGCGCACCCGACGCCCCCGAGTCGGCGAGCGCCGTAGCGCCGGCTCGGGGGTGGGCGCAGCATCCCCTTTAGGGTTGGCCGTTGCTCCGGCCGAAGCCACCGAATATCGCTATCACCGCACGACGTCGCAAAGGCAGCGGTGGCAGGGGGTCACCAAGTGGTTTTGAGTACCCCGGTGACATGAACGACCCGGCCAGTGCCCTCGTTGGCAACGCATTGCTGGTTACCGTCCGGAACCTGTTCCGCGACCACAGGTTGCCGATACAGCCCTCGCTCATGTCCGCTCTTCGCCGTAGCCGCCCAATTTGGCTGGCGCACCGTGGATGGACGACCGGAGACGCACAGTGTCCTATAGGTGTCATCCGCACGTAGATGTCGGCCGCAAGTAGCAAACCCGGAAGTGTCATCAACATCGAACTCATCCCGAGTGAGACGCCCGACGCCAGCCTCGTCACCGTCGCCGAACGACTCGACGTGACCGAGATCGGGCCGCTCGACCTCCGCGACTTCAGTGTTACTTGATGTCGCTATGGTCACGGTGACATACTCCGCCGGCTTAGGCGACCGATCGCTCGGCAGGGCAAACCCGGAGAAAGAGGCTGAATCCATGTTGTCCACAAGACTACGGCGTCTGAGCGTGCGTCGACGCGCGTTTACCGTGATTGCGGCGTCTGCTTTGTTTGTGGTGAGTGGCCTGACGATGTCGGGGCCCGCCTCCGCGGCGGACACGATTCACTGCGGGTCAGTGATCACCACGAGCACGACCCTTCACGCCGACGTGGGTCCCTGTCCTACGAACGGCCTGATCATCGCCGCCAGCAACATCACCCTCAACCTCGGGGGCCACAGCGTGATCGGGACCTTCACGACGCAGAGCCCGAACCCGCCGACGAACATCGTCGACGGTGACGGCATTCACCTTACGAACGTGCATGGCGTCAAGGTCCTAGCCGGTTCCGTCTATCACTTTGCGGTCGGCGTGCGCCTCGATGGGAGTTCCGGCAACACCGTCAGCGGCCTCAACGTGCATGACAACATCGGCATACTCCCGAGCGATGCCGCTAACAACGGCGACGGGATTGCGCTGTTGGCATCGAATAACAACCTGATCGACCACAATATCGTCCGGCACAACGGCCCGTGGGACGGTATCGCCACCCTCAGCTCGGATGGGGGTGACGGCGGAACCGACGGAGCCAGCTACAACACCATCACGAACAACCGCATCATCGACAACAATGTCGCCATGCTGGACGACAACGGCCAGCCCACCTGGAAGCAAGACAACGG